>JAKQQL010000438.1:0-2048 GCA_029564175.1 Candidatus Cloacimonadota bacterium | reverse complement strand
ATGGTTCCTCCCTGAGCCAGTTCCAGTTTTCCTACCATTCCGCCCTGTTTTGCACCGGTAAAAGCACCTTCTTCGTAACCAAAGAGTTCACTTTCAAAAAGACTCGGTGAGATTGCAGAGCAATTAATACTGATAAATGGTCGGATATCTCCTTCTTTGCCAAAATGAACAATTCTGGCAATGATTTCTTTTCCAGTTCCAGTCTCTCCTTCTATTAAAACAGATATATTCCTGTCCTTGTGAAAGAAATATGCCATTTCTATTATGTTTTTGATTTTATCTGAAAAAACGCCTACATCTCCAATATTCAGCAACTCCTTGTAAGCAGATTGAAAATGTTCATACTTAATACGAAATGATTCTTTATTTTTTTGAAGTTCTATCTCTTTTTGATGATAGATATTACGTTCATAGTTAATGAGACGTTCCAAATCTTTAATTCTCTCAGACAGAATAGATTGATTACGAATTGTCTGAATTTCATATCGGTGATCAATACTTTCATACGCTTTATCATGTTCTTTTTTTGCCCGATAAACCGCATACAGACTATTTAGAGATCTTTCCGTTTCATCCAGGTTTCTTGCTGATTCTGAATTCTGGTAGGCTTTTAAAGCAAACTCAAGCGCCTGATCGTATTCGTTTCTTTGTATATAAACGTTAGCGATGGAATTATAAATATTCGCTATCCGGTTTAAGTTATTATATCTGAGTTCTATATCAAGAGATTCCTTTAATAGCACCAGGGCTTCATCGAACATTTTTAAAGATGAGTAACATAGCGCAATATTCGATCCGGCAACTGAGTAATCTTTATCATCTTTCAACTGCTTAGATATATCATACTTTTGTTTAAAGTAGAAAAGCGCTTTATCAAATACTTTCTTTCGGGCGTATGAAATCGCAATATTGTTAAGTGCCTGAGTATCTTTCGGATTTTGATCCAGCACTTTTTCTAAAAGTTCGATTGCTTTATCAAACTCATTAAATTCGCAGTACCATTTTCCCAGATCAGTATAGATCAGCCAAACCAGTTTTTGGTCATCCAGACTTTCTGCGATCTTTAAAGCTTCATGAAAACGAATAAAACCTTCATCAAAATTTCTTCTGGTAATCAGAATAACACCCTGTATAAGCTTGGAGTAAGCCACAGCTTCCAGTGAATTTTTACTGTTTCCAATCTCCAGTAAGGCCTGATAACCCTTCTCAGCCTCTTCCAGATTCTTATCTTTTACCTGATTATTGGCTCTTAAAAATATAGTTTGAATCTCTTCCTTTATATCTATTTTCCTGACTTTTGACTGATCCATATCTGCTCCTTTATGGATAACACTTCGATAATACTGACTTAGCCATTACAAATAGGGATAAGATTATGTCAATTTCTTTTTGAGTAGAAAAGAAACACTGTTTCTTTAAGAAACGTTTCTTTTAGCAACATTGTTACTTATAGAAACACTTATAAAAAACGCTTTAAACATCTTATCTTATTGAATTATAATGCATTACATTACAATTGATTTTAATCTTTCAATTGGCTCTGGCATTGCTATTTAAAATATCAAAACAATAACAATCCGGGAGGAAGAAATGAAAAAGACAAATTTGAAATTAAAACATTTCAGCATATTGCTTGCTTTTATGTTTTTAATGTTCAGTCAAATGCTGCTTGCCTTTACTGAAATGCAAATTCAAAGAACTGATGGTATGTCCAATCAGGCTTATGGCTTTAGTGTGGATATTGACCAAAACAATGCACTTGTTGGTGCTTATGGAGATTTTAATTCCTTAACACAATTAGTGAATGGCTCTGTTTATCTTCATAAATTTAACGGTATAGACTGGGTTTTAGCGCAAAAAATCATGTATGATTCAAGTTCAAATCCGGAAGAATTATCTGAGGTTGGCTTCGGTTATAAAGTAATCATTCAGGACACTGTAGCAATGATCAGCGCACCTTGGGATTTTACAGGCAATACGTTAAATGGGGCAGTATATTATTATCATTACAATGGAACCCAATGGGTTTTTGGACAAAAGATAATGGG
>JAKQQL010000428.1:0-1245 GCA_029564175.1 Candidatus Cloacimonadota bacterium | reverse complement strand
CCTCGCTTTTCTCACAGATAATGGCCAGATCGGAATCTGTTTCAAGCGAAGATTCTGAAAAAATTATCCAATTCTCTAAAGGTCATATTGAGATTGAAGAATTAAATGCTGCGATAACTAATAACAAAAAAGCAGAACTTTATGATTTCACAACAGACTATCTTAAATTTCTGCTTATAAAAGACAAGATCTCACTTGAAGATTACCAGAAAAGGCTTTTAACAATTCTCAAAGAAAGAAGCCGTATGGAAATTACAGATGTTCCTGAATTCTCAGTCAAAGAACCGTTTCCACCGGAATCATCACACCACTCAAGAAAATTATCTTTTGCAGGCGGAACTTATGATGGATTCAAGTATTATCAATTATCATTTCGTCCATCATGTCATGAGCTAATTGATTCAGATAAGGGTCTTTCGAAAGGAAGTGAAATTGAATTCATGTATTCTTCAGCGAGATATTACCCTGATGATAATAAGTTTAAGTTTCACCAATTGTCTGTAGTTAGAGTAACATCACTTCCTGTATCAAACAAATACAATGTATCAAATTGTTATTTGCTAGATACAGGAGCAATGCAGAATATTCTTCCTGATCATTCCAGTTCTTTAGGTGCTTACATTAATGGAGGTACCGGGTTTTCAACAACCCTGTTCGATTTCTTTCAGTTATACGGGATGGCCGAAACAGATATGAGATTTTCAGACATGTATAAATACAATTCACTTCTTTGTTTCGGCGGCAGATGTGGATTGATTTTTGACGTTTTTGATGTTTGGAAAAGCGTCGTATCAGCAGATTTTCTGAGAGGGATTATATCAGAAAAAACAAATGTTATGAGAATTACCGCAGAAGAAAGAATTAAAATTTCTTCATTCTTTCAAATAACAGGCTGTTATACCAATGAGTATATTTTCAAAAAGAGAACTCATGACATCTCAGCCAGAGCAGAAATTATGTTCTAATAAAGGCAGTTTGCTGGAAAACGCAAACTGCGCCTGCATCACAAAGTTATAATCTTATGACATTTTCACATCCGCATAGATCAATTCTATTTATTTGACTTTTTTCCAATAATATACTAAAATTTCTAAAAGGATTCATATTAAATTTATAAAATCATCATATCGTATTAACTCATTTAAGGTTACATTACCGCAGATGATTTTTAAAGGAGAAACTAAATGAAAAAAAAGATTCTTATCGCCGCAGCAGTTCTGGCATCAGCTTCGATTCTGGCCCAGG
>JAKQQL010000510.1:0-3130 GCA_029564175.1 Candidatus Cloacimonadota bacterium | reverse complement strand
TATGTATTCATTGCTTATCTCCAGCTGATTACCTGATTCTTTTTCAGTAACTATATATGACTTTCTGCAGGTTTGATAACATGTTCCCCTGTTGGCTGACATATTATTTTCATGCAGACTGAGATAGCATTTCCCGGAAATTGCCATACATAATGCACCATGTGCAAACATTTCAATTTTAACATAATTACCTCCGGGTCCTTTTATATTTTTTTCCATTATGGAATTATATATGCTTTTAACCTGACTGAGATTTAATTCCCTGGCCAGTACAACAACATCTGCCCATTGCGAATAAAACTTCAGTGCTTCAGTATTTGATACATTGAGTTGTGTAGAGATATGTACTTCTATGCCTTTCCTGAAGGCATAGAGGATAGCAGAAAGATCACTTGCAATTATTGCATTGATGCTGCATTCAGCTGCAGCATCAATAATTTCCTGCATTTGTTTTATTTCATTATCATAAATAACAACATTTACAGCAAGATAGCTCTTAAGGCCGTTTTGTTTGCATATCGCGGAAATTTTCGGGAGATCAGTTATTGAAAAATTTTTTGAAGATCCTGCCCGCATATTAAAATGTTCAGCACCGAAATAAACAGAATCAGCTCTTCCCTGGATTGCAGCCATGAGAGATTCATAGGAACCTGCCGGTGCCATTATCTCAATATCTTTTCTTTCAATATCCATGAATACTGAATTTTAAGAGTCCCAGTGATTTTTATTCATAACAATTCTTATACATGATCCTTTTCCAGGTTCTGAGTGTCTGACATAAATCCGGCCGGAATGAAATTTTTCAATAATTCTTTTCGAAAGAGAAAGTCCGACTCCCCAGCCACGCTGTTTGGTTGAATACCCCGGGTTGAATATTTTTCTGAATGCCCTTTTAGGGATTCCTTTTCCCGTATCGCTTATATCAATCATTATAACCTTTTCATTTTCATTTATCCTGTAGGTTATTTCACCGCTTCCCTCCATTGCATCAATGGCATTTTTCGATATATTTTCAATAACCCATTCAAAGAGAGAAGCATTCATAGGGATTGATATAACATTCTTTTCGTCGAAATCAGTTATGAATTTTATCTTTGATGATGTCCTTGTCTTTAAATAATCAATTGTATGCAGGATAATTGCAACAAGGTTTTCATTTTTCAGAACAGTTTTTGAACCTATTCTTGAAAAGCGTTCGGTAATTTTTTCAAGTCTCTCAACATCCCTGTTTACTTCACTTGTTATTGCCACTTCAGGATATTTTTCCTGCAGAATTTCGACCCAGCCGGCAAGCGATGAGGTCGGTGTACCGAGCTGGTGTGCGGTTTCTTTGGACATGCTAACCCAAACCTGATTATCAGCAACCTTTCTTGATGACTGGAATGCAAGGTATGCGACAAGTATAAAAAGTATTATTATTCCCAACTGAACATAGGGATAATAAGTAAGCTGGGTGAGGATAATACTGTCTTTGTAATAAATTTTATTAATAAAACCATTTCCAAGTTCGATAATTATAGGATCCTTTTTTTTCTTTATTTTCTCTAGTTGAATCCTAATGTATTCCGGGTCACGCAATTGTTCACTGTTAAAATTCCCGGCGCTTATTATATTATCATGTGAATCTGTAAGGATCACAGGGATGGTTGTATTATTTTCGATTATTGAGAATGGGAATTCCAGATTCTGATCAGGATCTTCAGCGTCAGCGGAGTTTATTATAATAGTTGCTTGCGCCCATAATTCAGCCTTTTTTCTTTCTTCACCCTTAAGAATATCGACAAGATACCGGGTGTAAATAAGCGATCCTGATCCTGTCAATACTGCCAGTAGAAAAAGAAAAAGCATCCAAAGCGATTTGTATCTGTAACTCTCCAAAAGATAAGATTGAATTATATTTAATTTCCTTTATACCAGAAGATCCCTGATGTTCTTTCAGGCAGCTTTGAATGAGAGGCTATCTTGATTTGACATTATCTCATTCTTCCCATATAACCCTGAAGCGGGGATTCTCTTTGTCTGGTTTCTTTTTTTCAACAGAATCTGCCGGGTACAATCCGTATTCCTCATTAAGGATTTTCCTGAGTGTTTGCCTTTCTGTTTTTATATCATTCTTAATCTGATTTCCCACAGCTTTAACATCGTATGATACTTTTGCTTCTTTTCCTTTGTTAATTATTTTGAGAAGAAGAGAAGTACGGCCAAGACCATCGTCTTGTACTGCTCCAAACTCTGTGGTATTTGGTCTTGGTTTTCGCAACTTTTTGCTGAGAAGCTCAGATAATTGTATTTTAACATGATATTCATAATTATTGTTAAAATCATGTTTACCGCTTACAGAGAGATTAGCTGCTGTTGATTTTACCTCCATTTGCGGTATGTAAAGATAATTGTTTCTTATAAAAAAATCATTTTCAAGTTCTTCAAAATGAATGGTTTTTAATTCCGATAATTTAATGAATGACGATAGTTCCTTAACAGGATCAAATTCAATAAGAGCGCCTCTTGAGATTACGTATTTTCCTTCTGCGGTTATTCCCTTTATCACAGGATGCATTAAGGAATCAAAGGGGAGCAGCAGAGATAAAGAACCAGATAGTGATCCGTCAAGATTTTCAGCCTTAATGAACTTTTGTCCGAAATTATTGAAAGAAGTAAAAGTTTTTCGGATATCTATTTTATCAAGCTTAAAAGCCCCCTGCCCGACAAAGCTCTTATCATTGTTTTGAGCGATTAAACAATTACCTGAAATATTGCCATCTAATGAGTTTAAATTCAATGATTTAACATCAAAGACCCTTGGCTTGTAATTAACAGATCCTGTAACATTATCGGCTGAAAAAGTCTTGTAATTAAACCGGTCAATAATAAAATCAATATCAAAAAACAGATCTGCCGGCAATACAAAAGTATTTTTAGTATCTAATGACTTGCCGGTGGCTTGTTTTCTTTTGTTAAATGTTGATGGATCAAGTTTGTTACACTTAACTTCAGCTTTAATTGTTCTGGCTGCCGGTAAGCCGGAAAATTTATCAGGAAATCCCGTCATCACACCTGACACCTCAAATTCCTGATCTCTGAAAGTGAATTTGAAATTGTTTGCAAAAACCGTATCGGCAATTTTTATATC
>JAKQQL010000509.1:0-13734 GCA_029564175.1 Candidatus Cloacimonadota bacterium | reverse complement strand
TATATAAAACCGTTAGCTAAATGATCGAGTGATAAACCTGATGGAAAACCGCCCTTAATGTGCAAAATAATTGTCACTTTTTCCTGCAAAACGGCATAAATTGCAATTTATCTTTTCAAAGTGGAATACCGATCTAACTATCTATAAAGATGTAAGTTATGCAGACTGAAAAACCGCTTTCCCAATTGCAGTTTGGGGTGTCACATTACAAAAAAAATGCTTGCTATATTTTTGAGTTTATGATTTTTTGTTTACAGAGATCTTTATCATTCCTACAATACAAGAGATTAAGAGTAAATTGGTCAGAAATAATTACAGTAACGAAGATCAGGAATGTAGAACGACCCTCCTGGTCGTTAAATATGTTTTTCAGAGGTTACAAAGCTTTTACCGAGCTAAGATGTGACATTTGTTCAAAATAATGATGAATAAAGAGATAAGGATATCAAATGGCAAAAAATGAGATTAAACAACTAAAAGATGCAGATCATATTAATTATTTGCTTGAAAATTTGTCGCATACAGAGCTGATTATGTTCTTAAAACTGGAGATGAAGATATAACCCGAAATCAATCACCGTTGGTGCGACACAATGTAATGTAAGCAACCATGCTTGCCAAAACCTTAAAACTTACATCCTCTATATATATTACCCGGACAAAAAAGGGATTTTTGTTTTTTAGGCAGATTTATTATTTAAATTTATGAAAAAAGACTCTATTGGTTATAAAAATGAGTGGATTTCTAAAAAGTGTGCAGAAATAAATAAGAAATCTATTGATAGGTAAAACTAGAAAATATTTTAAAACCACGGATTTCTCGGATGAACACGGATAAAAAAACGGAAGAATAAAAAATGGGTAAGTCAGATTTTTATATTTTATGTCAATTTGCCAGGAAAACAAAGAGAAGGTAGGTATTGTTCACTTTTCAAATAAATTAGCATCAATGCTTATAATTGAAAAGCTGTCTTTTTTTGGGCAGTTTATTTCCTGGAAACTGGTTAAATAGAAAATTCTGCAAAATCTGAAAAATTTCGGACACTTATTCTGAAAATATTCGGACAGTAAATCTGAAAAATTTCGGACAGATTTGACAGACTATTTTTCTTATGTTATGATGCTCTGAAAATACTAATTTTCGGAGTCATATTATGAGAAAAAGAACAAGTTACAGGAAGGTTAAAATGTCCGATTTTAAAAAAATATATAAGAACTACATAGATGGGTATTCCTTACGAGAGATTTCTTCTCAAATGTCTATCCCAAAATCCACAGTCTGTGACTACATTAGCAGGATTTCATGTTTAGGCTTATCTTACGAAGAGATATCACTAATAAATGAGTCCGATTTATATAATCTGGTGTTTTCAAATGAAAAGAGAGAAATCCATCACGATAAGTTGCCAGATTTCAAACAAATACATAATGAGCTGGGGAATAAATATGTGACACTTGCTTTATTACATGAGGAATATTCCACAAACAATCCGGAAGCTTACTGTTACTCTCATTTTTGTAAATTGTATGAAGATTGGAAGAAAAGTAAAAGAATATCCATGAGGCAGTCTCATATACCTGGAGAAAAACTATTTATTGATTATGCCGGAGCGAAGATTGATGTTGTCGATAAAAAAACAGGACAAGTAAAACAGAAACCATTATATGTCTGTTGTTTAGGGTATTCAGGACTTATTTATGCAGAAGCCTCTGAATCAATGAACAGCCTGAATTTCTGTAAATCAACAGTCAATAGTTTCTACTATTTTGGGGGTGTACCGAAAGTTCTTGTTCCTGATAATTTAAAATCAGGTGTCATTACCGCAGATTTTTATAATCCCCGATTTAATATGGTATTTGAAGAGATGGCTAACTACTATGATTGCAATATAGTCTCTGCCAGAGTAAGAAAACCAAAAGATAAAGCAAAAGCTGAATCTTCTGTTTCAGTGATTCAAAGATGGATAGTTGCCCGATTAAGAAAAGAAATCTTTTATTCTGTAGAAGAAGTCAATACCGCAATACGCAAACTGCTTGAACTGGTAAACGATAAAATCATGAAACATGTTGGTAAAAGTCGTCGTGAGTTATATTACAGTCTTGAAAAGAGTGCATTGAAGCCTTTAACAAAAGAAAGATTTTGTCCACGACTGACAGAAAGACAAAAAGTTCCCAAGGATTACCATATTCATTATAACAAGCGTTACTACAGTGTTCCGTATAAATATATAAATGAATATGTTACATTAATCGTATCAGGTCAGTTTCTTAGTATTTACCACAATAACAATTTGATTGCCAATCATTTACTGGTTGCATCTGTCATGGGTAAATCTACAATAAAAGAACATATGCCAATGGCTCATCAATGTATGGACGAGTTTGATTCTATTACTTATCATGCTTTAATGGCAAGAGCAGAAAAAATTGGACTTCATACCCTTGAGATCATTAAATACCTCATTGATAAAAAGGGGAACATGGTCTATTGCAAAAGGCAATGCCTTGGTATTATTAAAGTTGCAGAATTAACAGAACCGGAGATAGCAGAAAAGGCTGCTGAATATCTGATGGAAATACCTGATAAAAGATACAGCGTTTATAAAAATATTATAAAAAACAGGTCTTATCTTCAGTTAAAAAAAAGGAAATTAGTTACTCAGCTTATTGCACAACCATACATAATAATATAAGAGGAAAGGAATATTACGAATGAGTACACAACAAACACTCAGGAATCAGCTCATGGAGCTAAAAATGAATGGAGCTTTACAGGGTCTTGAAAAGCAGATAATGGATCAAAAATACTATGGTCTTGATTTTGAAGAGCGTTTAATTGACCTTCTGCAGTCTGAAATCCAGTTAAAATCAAGGAAAAAGATGGATACTTTACTCAAAAAGTCTAATTTAAAGTATCGAAATGCAACTCTTTTGGATATTGATCTCAGCCCCAAAAGAAACATTAACCGGAGTATGTTCAATTCCCTGTCAGATTGTCTTTGGATGAATCAAGGGAAAAATCTGATAATTACCGGTTCGACAGGCTGTGGAAAAACATGGCTTGCCTGTGCTTATGGGAATCAGGCTATATTAAATCAAATGCAGGTCTTGTTTACCCGGATTAACATCCTGATTACAGAGGTTAATGTAAGCCGGGCAAGTGGTAATTATCTGAATTACATCGATAAGTTAACGAAAAATCATGTGATTATATTAGATGATCTATTTGTTTCAAAAATGACTCTCAATGATGAATATGAACTGCTTGAGATAGTTGAAGCGACCGTAAACAAATGCTGTCTGATTATTACAAGCCAATTTGCAGTAAAAGACTGGTTTGCCCAGTTTAGTAATCCGACACTTGCTGATGCAATTTTAGATCGGATAGTTCATAATGCCTACCGCTATGAACTGATTTCAGAAACTTCTAAAAGAAAATCTGAAAATCTGATGACAAAATTTAAGTAAAAAAATAACTTGAAAACGATAAAAAATAGAGTGAACAGACAGTCAAAAAAAGTCGCCTGAAAAGTGTCCGAAATTTTTCAGAACAGGTGTCCGAAAAAAATCAGAATCACTGTCCGAAAAAAATCAGAATGGCTGTCCGAATTCATCAGAATGTACAATTCAGGTAAAACAGCCTTGAAAAAGTAGATATTAATGTATTTTTAAAGTAATTTTCTGAATTGACATCATTATGAAAAGTATCAATTTTTTAAATTTATCTTAATTCTTTCTCTTGAAAGAAATAAAGTAAGCAAAGAAAGTTCAAGCGCTCTATAAAAATCCTATCTCCAGTCACTTTCTTGGGCTCTTCCGCAAACTCGCATCTGGTAGAGATTAGCAAAAAGTTACCCCTCAGCTTAAACAAGCGGCTGTTCGCACCCAATTGAGTATCCTTACGACTTAACGGATTGAACTGTAAGCATCCAGCTTGCAGCTTTTCTACAAGCGGGACACTTGTAGTGCGAATATTGACGAAAAATTATCAAAACAAGCTGGTAGCTTGTCCTACAGCTTAACGGATTTTTATAAGGGCATATTAAGAAAACCGTCACGTAAAAATTACATTTTATTGAATAAGCATAGACTTATGAAGGTAAAGTATTCTTTCTTGAAATTATAATTTTTATCATAAAAGTGTTGACATGTATTGTTACACAAAATTATTTGTTGCATATTAGAAACGGAGGTAAAAATGGAAGAATTTTTAAGTGAAATCTCTTATGTGCAAGTTCCTGCATATCGTTTTGCAAAGAAAAGTAAGATTAGTCAGAATCCTGAAGACGAAGTGATTGCCGAGATGATGGGTTGGATGAAGCAAAACAACTTAGCGCCTGAGAACAGCAGAGGGATTGGTTATGATATCCCGGTTTCAAAAGAGTATCAGGAAAAGGGATGCCGAGGATATGCCTTTTGTCAGAGTATCCCTGAAGATTTTGATATTCAGGATGATGTAGAAGTCATTCAATTTCAGGGTGGTCATTATGCGAAATTAAGGATTGATAATCCTATGGAAGATCCTTTCAAAAAAATTCCGGCTGGATGGAACCATTTAATGGAAACATTGAAAGAACGGAATCTTCTGGATCATAATTGGGGAGAAGGAACATGCTTTGAAGAATGCTTAATGACTGACAAGGGCCAGATAATGGATATATATATCAGAGTAAAAGAGGCTTTCTAAGTCAATAAAATTCACATTGCACAAAATCCGAAACACTAATACCTATTACAAATTTAACCAGTGATTTGAGGATGTTACAGGGGCGTTAGCGCTGATCTATAAGAAAAATATGGTATCAGGGCTAATGCCTCTTTTTTATTATGATGTGATTTCATACCTATTGTTTCATTAGGCTTTCTACAAAGCGTAAATGATTGTTTTTCTGTGATAACTGAGGACAGTTATCGATACCGTTGTAAGATCAACTATCCTTAGTTGATTAAATCTTTATTTTTATAAGAGGATAACTGAGGACAGTTATCCATACAATCGTATTATTCATCTCTGGTTGTTTCCTCTTTCTATCTCCTTCCTTTCCTATTCAAACTATAATGCTGAGAAGATGCATCTGGAAAGAATGCAGATGAATGATAGACTGTGAAAAATGAGTTTTCTACAGGATAGATAAGAGAATTATTAGATAATCTAAGAGAAAAGAAGGAGAATTCTTAAAAAAAATAAAAAATCGATTGACAAGTTTCACTGAATTTTGTATTAAGTATACTGATAGTGACATTGCTATCACATGGAGTGTAAAATGCAATTAAACAGAGATAAACAGGTTAAAGATTTCAAAAGAGAATTTATTGTTCAGGCAGCTGAAAATCTCTTGAAAGAGATCGGATTAGCAAAGCTCACAATGGATCTTGTTGCTGAAAAAGCAAGCTATACAAAAAGAACAGTTTATCGGTATTTTATGAGCAAAGAAGATATTCTGCTTGAAATCTATATCAGACATTCTCTTCAAAAATGGGCGTTTCAAAAGATTGAAATGCAAAATGCTGAACCTGGTATCGCACGACTGAAGGCTTTAGGATCCAGTTATTTTTCATATTTCAAGCAAAATCCTCATTTTCTGCAGTTAGCGGTTTATTTTGACATGACCGGTTTTGATTTTAGCGTGGAGAGATCTGAATCACTTAAAGACTTGTATATGCAATTATATGAGATTGATCAGGAAGCTAAACACTATGTGCTTAATGAGATCGAAACTGCAAAAATGAATCTGGATATCCGTTCGGAATATACGAGTGATTATATCAAAAGTTACTTGTATTACAGCATCAGAGCTATATCAAACCAATTGATCAATCCACCGCCAAACAGAATCTGCTATCAAGAAGAAAAGTTTTTTTGGGATTTTCTGGAAATTTTTATAAAGGGGCTAAAATAAGGTTTACTTTCACAAGCTGGTAGCTTGCGTTACATTCACAAGCTGGTAGCTTGCGATACAATTAAGGGGCTAAAATAAATTGTTTATAAGGGGGACTAATGACAAGGGGAAAAGATCATTATCTAATAGTCATCATGTGCATGATGTTGAGCATGACTTCAATGTTGAGCGCAGGCAGTTTCAGGGATAATTTACTAAATCAACCTGAAAGTGTGGCATATTATGAAGCGGAAAATCTTTATCTGGTGTCAAACTGGGCAAGTGGAGAAATTATTGCAATTGATGACAATGGTGAGCAATCTTACTTTAATCAAGAACTTGAGTCTGTTGCTGGCATAAAGATCTATAACGAAAAGCTCTTTTGCTGTGCAACAGATCAGATTGCTATCATTGATTTACAATCCAGGCAGGTGGATACACTGATAACAGTGAGTGGTTCGGCTTTGTTGAATGATCTGGTTTTTTACAATCAGTATCTCTACATATCAGATTACTGGGATCCAAAGATTTATCGGATGAACCTGGAAGATTACTCTTATGAGATATTCTATCAAGCATCTAACTTTGTGCCAAATGGGATGTATTTTGATGAGGAAAATGGCGTCATCTTGTGTGTTGTTCGTAATGAAAATGGCTCTCAGCCACGTGTGGTTGCAATAAATCCGGAAGATGCCAGCACAGCACTTGTTGTAAATACGCCTTATTATTCACTTGATGGCATAGCCAGAGATTCAGAAGGTAATTATTATTTATCTTCCTGGTATATGGGGCAGGGTGTACAGGGGATTTTTAAATATAATTCAGACTTTTCCAATACACCGGAAGTGATAAGCACTGACTGTGATGGTCCGGCAGATATCTTTATCCACAACAATATACTGGCAATACCGAACTTAAATGCAAATTCAGTGGATTTTACAATGCTTCAGCCTATATCTCAACATGATGTTACAGTTGAAAACCTAAAAGAATTTTATAATTATCCAAATCCTTTTAATCCGGATACCAATATTGTATTTTCACTTGATAAAGCAGATGATGTAAAAATCAGGGTGTTTAACAGTAAAGGACAATTGCTGAAGATATTATGTGATCAATTTTATTCTTCAGGCAGTCATTCTGTACCTTTTCATTCAGATACTTTAGCGTCGGGGATTTACTTCTATCAGATACAAAACAGTCAGCAAACGATTACTAAAAAAATGATGATTGTGAAATAAAAAAGGGGGATTTAAAAATGACAGTGAGAAAAATAGTCATGATACTTGTTGTTTTACTTGCAACTATCCAGGCTGGAAGTTTGAATGCACAGTCTATTGTGGGAAAAGATTCTATTCAAATGTCCGTTAGTCGTGTTGATACCTTAAGCACTGTAAACAGCTTTTCAAAGGTTGGACATTTTTTTAAGATGGATTATCAAGGTGATTATGAGACAATCGTTCAAAATCTGAATGCTTCCTTTATTGGAGGTGCTTATAGTAGTTTTTCAGATTTTAACTGTAGTTTGTTTTCTACGACAGGGGATTCATTAAAATATTATTATGGGAGAAACTTTGACAATCCGGAGTGTGATGTTTTGATGGGCAGATATACTTCTCCAGGTAAATACACTTCTTTGGCATTCTGTCGGATATCAGATTTAGGCTTACCAATGACAACAGATTATACCAATATGACTGAAACTCAGAAGAAAAAGCTGTTAAAATCACCTTTTTTTGCTGCTGATGGTATGAATGAATGTGGTCTGGCTGCGGGTTTAGCTTATGTGCCTTCAGTAACTTATACCCCTAATCCAGAAAAACAGACCATTTTCATTACCTTTCTGTTGAGAAAGCTTTTAGATGAAGCTGCCGACTGCAATGAGGCATTGGCAATTGCCAATAGTTATAATGTTTTTGATATGCAGTTAAATGTCATTTCGCACCATATACTGGTTGCTGATCAGTATGGAGGCTCAGCGATTCTGGAATTTGCAGACGGGCAATGGCAGTTAATCACAACGGATAATAACTGGCAGGTCTTAACCAACAGCCCTATCTACAATGTGCCAGTTAACACGTTATTGAATCAATGCTGGAGATATAATGCGCTTTACAATTCACTTTTAGTGGAAGATGGCGCTCTTGAAGACTGGCGAATGGCTATGGATATCTTATCGCTTGCTTCATGGGATGAAGGAAGTAGTGGAACTGAGTGGTCAACTATCTCTGACTTAAATCATCGATATCTGTATGTATCGATTGATCATGATTTTAGCAATATTGTCCGTGCTGATATGGAAAACTTTGAGTTTGTTAATTTTGGAGAGATAAACATTTCTTCAACAGAAGTTATAGATGAAAATGGAGACGGTATATTAACGCCTGGAGAAAACATTGTGTTATTATTTAATATAAGTGCTGATTTTGATACACCTGGATTATCTCTTACCATTAGTTCTCCATTAAGCGGAGTTACGGTTATGAATCCTAATTGCTTATTAGGTGATTTGCAGGCAAACTGTGTATTGTCAAACTATGAAAATCCATTCATTCTGGAATTGCCTTCTTCAGGTATTCCAACATTTGTTCCTTTAACTTTGCATTATCAAACAAGTTATGGTTATGCGACTACACAGGATTATACGCTATCACTGGCTGCTTTGAGTACAGAGGATTGCCAGGTAAAACCTAATCCAGTCAAATTAAACTGCTATCCTAATCCTTTTAATCCGCAAACCATGATCTCGTTTGAGTTAAAAAATCAGCAATATGTAAGCCTTGAAGTATTTAATCTGAAAGGACAAAAAGTAAAAAGTCTGGTACAGCAGGATTTAAACCAGGGTATACATCAAATCAATTGGAACGGCACTAACGATAAGCAGGAAACTTTGAGCTCAGGGCTGTATTTTATCCGATTACAAACTGATCGTATGAGTGACACGAGAAAAGTGATGCTGTTAAAGTAACATATCATTAAAGATTAAAATATTGGCGGAGATTGACTCTCCGCTTTTTAATATTCATTATTTGAGAAGTAAAGTTGTTTAACAGGAGATCTGTATGTTAGTTTTTAATTTTCAAACACATAAGAGGATATGGCATTGATAATGCAAAATACGTATTTATAAGGGAGGTTGATATGCAACTTATCATTAAAGATCTTGGAAAAACTTATTCCAATGGTGTCAAAGCATTGAATGCTGTAAATTTAACCGTATCTCAGGGGATGTTTGGACTTCTTGGTCCTAATGGTGCTGGAAAATCAACATTAATGAAAACAATCGCAACAATACAGGAAGCAGATCAGGGGATGATTTATTTTAATGGCGAGAATATCTTTGATAACCCGATGCATCTCAAGCCATATTTAGGCTATCTACCACAGGATTTTGGTTTTTATCCTAATGAAAAAGCATTGGATTTGCTGGATCACTTTGCTGTGTTAAAGGGAATCGATAACAAATCACATCGAAAAGAAACGATTGAATATTATCTTAAAAAAGTCAATTTATGGCACGTTGCAAAGAAAAAGATTGGTACTTATTCAGGAGGAATGAGACAACGCTTTGGTATTGCACTTGCCTTACTGGGTAATCCAAAGCTGATTATTGTAGATGAGCCAACAGCCGGACTGGATCCGGAAGAAAGAAATCGTTTTCACAATCTCTTAAGTGAGGTTAGCGAAGAAACAATTGTCATTATCTCTACTCATATCGTTGAAGATGTTAGCCAGATATGTACTGATATGGCTATCATCAATAAGGGAGAAATTCTTTATCAGCAAAATCCGCTCAAAGCTGTTGAAGAATTATATCATCAAGTATATGAAAAAGATATAAAGAAAACGGAGCTTGCTGATTATCATCAAAAATATTTTGTTTTATCTTCGAGATTATTTGCAGGAAAACATTTCGTCAGGATCTTTTCCAGAGAAAATCCTGGTAATGATTTTAAAGCGGTAAGTCCAGGTCTTGAAGATGTATATTTTTATCATTTAAGAAGAAATGAGGTGAAAGAGAATGTATAAGACCATTTTTTTAAAAGAAGTTAAATCGTTTGTAAAACATATTTCTTTTTATATATATGGGCTTATTCTCTTTTTCTTTGTCTTTTTATACGCTCAAAATACAGATCCAAATAGTACTGTTTTTAATCTGAGACATGGAAAAGAGTATAATCTTGCTGCTGTAAAAATCGCAAAAATGTTTACAAACTGGACGATTGCCGGCATATTTTTAATCATGGTCATTGTTGGAAGGGCGATTGTAAAAGACTTTCAGTATCATATTCATGATTTCTTTTTTACCTCGCGTATCAAAAAATTCCATTATCTGGGTGGACGCTTTTTGGGGTCTTATATCAATAGTCTACTTCCTTTTCTGTTTATCCCGTTAGCTTTTATTCTTGGCAATTTGACATTAAGTCCGGAGTTACAGAGTCCCATATACTGGCAAAGCTTTATATATCCTTTTTTGTTGATTGTTATCCCCAATGTGTTGATCATCAGTTCTTTTATATTCTCAATCTCTACGATTAGCCGGCAAACTATTTATGCTTACATGAGCTCTATTATCCTGATTATTCTCTATCTTATGCTGATTGTGGGAACCAATCACATGAAAAATACTGATTTAAGAATAATGATAGATCCTTTTGGATTAAATGCAATCAATATCGCCAGCCAGTATTGGACAGTTTCAGATATGAACAACCGATTTATGCCTGTAACTCAGATGTTGATTTTCAATCGTATTTTGTGGGTCTCTTTATCTGCGTTACTTTTATGTTTGACTTTTAAGCATTTTAAAATGTCGCATGATATCCCTTCAAAGATAAAAAAACTTAAAAAAGATGTAAATCCGGCAGAATTAACTGATATAATTGTACCAGCAAGTCTTGATTCTGAATCTCTTCAACAAAGAAGATATGATCATAAGCCTACAATCGTCTCAAATTTCAAGAAAACTATGTCAATGATCTTGCTTGAATGGAAAAGGATTTTGTTTCATCCGGCATTTATGATTATATTTGCTTTAGGTATTATGCAGTGGCTGAGTAATGTAATAGGAACGTTGGATAGCGCCGGAACAAAGTCTTACCCTTTTACTTCATGGCTTGTTAGTCAGTCCTTACATTTATGGATGTATATGATACCGGTCACTATCTTGTTTGGAGGATTTATTGTATGGAGAGAAAAGGATTATAAAACACAGGAAATCTACTTTTCTTTACCTGTTACAGATACACAGCGCTGTATCGCAAAAATATCAGCGATTGCAGGGATACAGATAACATACCTTTCGCTTTCAATTTTGATTGGAATCATTTTCCAAGCATTAGCATACCGGTATTTTGATTTTGAAACAGGTCTTTATTTTAAAAGATTTTATCTGATGGAAATGCTTAATTATCTTCAATTAACGATTATTGTTGTATTGATTCAGATTACTGTAAGAAACAAAGTTTTAGGTTTTTTGATCAATTCTGTACTGTTTATTGCGAATATTATTTTGATGGATTTTATCAGATTAGATATGCCTTTAATAAACTGGGGACATTTTCCTAACTTCACTTATTCCAATCTCAATGGATTTCAACCCTATTCAAAATTGTTAGTCATGTATTGGATATACTGGGCTTTATTTACCGGTATTATCTTTATGCTGACTGTTTTTATCTGGAAATCAAGTGAAAATGACAGCATCAAACAGCGTTTCAGATATTCACTGTCAAAAATCAGTAAAGGCCAAAAAAGAGTGTTTTTCACATTACTCATCTTGTTTTTATTACATGGGTCATTTATCGCATGGAATCGCTATAAAATCAATTCTTACTATTCTGTTACCCAGGGAGAAAAAGGTATGGTTGCTTATGAAAAACAATGTCAGCCTTATATCAATTATCCTCAGCTTAATGTTACAGCCGTTTCATTTAATGTTGATTTATTCCCTTCTGAACAATCTGCTCAGATTATTGGCTCATATATTCTAAAAAACAAAACAGATAAACAGATTGATACGGTTTTTATCTCTCTATGGAACCAAAAAAGAGCAGCACTGAAAAAAATGGAACTAAACAGGCAATATTCTGTTGTCAAACCAATGAAAGACTACAGTCTTGGCATATACAAACTTGTGAAAGCGCTTCAACCAGGTGACAGTCTTATTCTTAATTTTGAAGTAGATTACCAAACACACGGTTTTACAGATAATAATACAGAATGCAGTATTGTGAAAAATGGAACGATGATGAACCTTGGTGGTAGTGAAAATCAAAACTTCATCCCTCAAATTGGTATCAATAAATCAATCTTCATAAGCAAGGAAGAACTGAGAAAGAAATATAATCTCCCAAAGTATAAAGAACTGCAAACGCTTGAAAAAGCAGACAGAAAATCACCTTTTGCTAATTTTGATGTCATTCGATATAATTGTCAGGTGAGTACCGAAAAAGGGCAAATTGCTCTGACAAATGGAGAACTGCTAAAACAGTGGGATGAAGGTAATCGATCCTATTTTATCTACAAACCTTTAATCCCTGTCTCAAATGAGTTAGTGATTACTTCTGGCATTTATCAGGTAAAAAAAGAACAGTATCATGGTATCAATTTGGAAGTATATTATTACGAGAAGCATCATCGTAATCTGGACAGAATTATACGTGGATTTAAAAAATCAATCGATTTGAATCACGTTTTTTCAAATTATCCTCATAAAACACTTCGAATTATCGAAACGCCTGCTTACATGAATTATGCAGCAGCCAGAGCATATCCGGCAATGTATGTCTGGAATGAGAATTCCGGTTTTACATATCAGGTTGATGAGAAAGCTGGGTCAGATCAGGTCTTTGCGATATCAGCACATGAAATGGCTCATCACTGGTGGGGATATGAGTTACTGCCAGCTGAAACTGAAGGTCTTTATTTTCTCATTGAATCTATGGCTGAGTTTATGTGTACCCTGGCAACTGAAAAGGAATATGGGAAAGATAAGGCGCTACAATATGTCAAAGACAGCAGAATCAGATACTTAAGATCTCGTGGCAGAGCGAAAGAAGAAGAAGTTCCTCTTTCAAGAGTTCATCACAATCAAAGTTATCTGGCTTATCAAAAAGGAATGATACAACTATACACCTTGAAAGAATACATTGGAGAAAAAGCTTTGATCAGGGGATTAAAAGATTTTTATGATCAGTATTCACTTGCAGGGAAAGACAGATTTAGGCAAAAAGATAATCTTTATCCAATCTCAACAGATATGATTCAGGCTTTGGCAAAGGTATGCCCTGATTCTCTTAGTTATCTCATCAATGATCTGTTTAATGATATTGTTTTTTACGATATCAAGATAAATCAAGCCTCCGTAAAAAAACTTACAGATAAACAATATCAGTATCAGATCCACTTTGATTTGTCAAAATTAAGAGCAGATGGTCAGGGTAAAGAATCAAAAACTTCATGCAATGATTATATCAAAATCTGTCTTTTAAACAAAAAAGGCGACAGGATTTACGAAAGATATCATAAATTGACCCATCATGATAAACAACTGATAATAGAATGCCCCTATTTAGCTGAGACTGTAGTAATTGATCCAGATGGAATACTTTTAGATAAAGACGATAAGAATAACAAATTTCAAATAAAGTAATTTTCAATAAATTCAAAATATCTGCGGGTGTCTGAAAGTGATACCCGCATTCCCCTCCCTTGGACTTACCCTACCCCAAAAAATTACTGGACAAATAATCTGTATCAGATTTATTTGTTTTTATGAATAGAATAGCATATAGTGACAATGTAAAATCATTTATTGAAAACACCATGGCGAGCCAGGAAGGAATTACCCGCT
>JAKQQL010000414.1:0-1013 GCA_029564175.1 Candidatus Cloacimonadota bacterium | reverse complement strand
CAGGTGCTTTTATGCTTGTTCTTGAAGGGATACCCGAAGAACTGGGAAGATGCATCACTCAGGCTTTGAACATTCCCACTATCGGGATTGGAGCAGGCAGATATACTGACGGTCAGGTACTGGTTTGGCATGATATAATGGGGCTGAGTGAGCAACAGGCAAAGTTCAGTAAAGTTTGGCAGAATGTGAAAAACATGACTGAACAAACAGTACAGGCGTATCAGTCTGATGTTAAAAATAAAAATTTCCCGGATGAAGAACACGTGTATTATCCGGTTGATTCAAGGAGTAATCATGAATGAAAACTATGATGATCAGGTAAAACCAGAAGATAAATTTGCAGCAATTGAAAAGTTTAAAAATACCTTGCAGGAAAACTTTATTTCCTTCGGTGAGCTGCTTTCGGAAGTTAAACGAAAAGGCACCTTTAAAGTAAAAGGATACAAGACTTTTAAAGATTTTATTGAAACAGAATATAACATTACCTCTGCATTTGCCGGTAAACTGATTGATACCTACGAACTCTATATTGAAGAATTGGATGTTGACGAATTTACGCTCAATCAAATCGGCTTTGACCGTTTGAATATGATTAAATCATTTGTTAAGGATACCGAACTCAGTATTGCCGAAGAATGGATCGATGAAGCAAAAGAAAAGAATACGCCTGAGCTCAGACAAATGATTAAGGATGAGAAAGAAAAAGTGAAGAAACCAAAGACTTTTAAAGAGGTTTTTGCAGAACAACATGTCGATAAAATGCGTACTTTTTTTAATTGTTCTGCAAAAGAACTTAATTTTAAAATGGCGATTTTCTTTCATGATGCCGATTTAAACATGATTAAACAAGATATTAAAGATAAACAGAGACAGCTTGAACAATCTGGTGATTTTGAAGGAATGTTCGCTGATTTTAAAGATTGATATGTCTGAAGGAGGGAGGGTGAATGAAAAAGAGACTGAACGTTTTATGGGTAGATGATGAAATTAATTTGTTAGAAGCATTTATCATT
>JAKQQL010000403.1:0-1407 GCA_029564175.1 Candidatus Cloacimonadota bacterium | reverse complement strand
TTTGGAACAAATGAAATTCATGGTCGACAATGAGGTTTTTCCGCCTGATAAGTATAAACGAAGTGATGTTTTTAAAAATATCGTTATCAATTTTATAAGAGGAATTGCTGCAAACAGGGGTATAGTGATGATTAACGATATAGAAAATCAATTGTCTGGCAAAAATATTGAAATTAAAATATAAGATCAATACTGATTATAAATGACTGACAGGCAAAAAATTGTTAACACTGCTGCTGATTTATACCTGAAATTCGGTATAAAAAGTATCAGGATTGATGATCTGGCTGGTGAACTTGGGATTTCAAAAAAAACTATTTATGAGCATTTTAGAAATAAAGAGGAGTTGATCGGATCCGCTCTGGATGAAATCAAAAGGTTTATTCATAGAGGCATTGAGAAAGAGATTGATTCATGTGATGACATCTTTAACAGCATGCTCGGCGCCTGCATCTTTTTTGTAACCATTATTGATAAATTAACAACTTCATTTGTTTATACACTTAAAAAATATCAGTATATATCTTATTGTAATTTTAAGGACTTCATTGACAAAGAATTATACTTACGGTTCGAAAAGCTTTTAAATAATGGGATCCGGAAAGGCTACTTCAGAAATGATCTGCCATTTAATACCCTTTTTCAAATCAATATAGCCAGAATATCAGGCGTATTTAATTCATCTTCTGAGTTTCAGACTATCCCGTACACAAAAGAGACATTTTTTCTGACGCTGGTAAACAGCATCCGGGGAATAACAACAATTGAAGGACATAAAATACTTGATGAAAAGGTTAAAAAGTTTTTGGAGGATAATAAACAGTTAAATATAAAAATATGAATATGATAAAAAAGCTTGTGATTATACTGATTTTTACGGTTTTGGGTTCAGCGCTAATATCGCTGAAAGCCCAGGATACTATAACTTTATCTCTGAAAGAAGCGCTTGATTATGCTGTTAAATATAATAAAACATTAGTTAATGCCAGGTATAATATTGACAAGACAAAACTAAAAAACTGGGAGATTACAGCAGCAGGATTACCCCAGATAAGTTCATCCGTAGATTATACAAACTATATGGGTGCGGAGATTTCATTTCAACTTAATGAAGCAGCTCCGGCTGCAACAATTCCGTTTAATCCTACCAGTAATTTTAAAGTAAATGTAAGCCAGCTCGTTTTTAATGGCAGTTATTTTGTGGGTTTGCAGCTTGCAAAATTATCTTATGATGCTTCACAACTAAATTATCAGAAAAACGAAACAGATGTCAGGGAGCAGGTTTCGAGGGCATATTATCTTGTTCTTGTGGCTGAAAGAACCCTTGATATTCTGGCAGCTAACAGGTCTAACGCACAAAACATCTTTCAGAAGACCTGGAATCTTTATAAATCCGGGATAATAGAA
>JAKQQL010000402.1:0-15941 GCA_029564175.1 Candidatus Cloacimonadota bacterium | reverse complement strand
CAAAAAGATCTTGACAAATAGACTAAAGAAAATTTAAATTGTAATCAAAGTCAATATAGAAGTGAAATATAAGAAAAAAAATCTTGTATTACTTTGAAAACAAAGGGTTGGAACTTTACACCAACATTTGGGACTTAACTGAGAAAATGCCTGAAAAATAAAAAGAAACAAGCTAAATCGTCTGAAATATTCAATATCCAAAAGAGGAAAAGAAAGAATCAAAAGCATCATTGCAAACGCTTTTAGGTATTGCTTTGCAGAATCAGCTAAATGACACTCTTTTCTTTTTATGCTTCGAAGAACAAAAAAAGCTAAAAAACAGGAGAATAGGATATTAACTAAATCATAGATTGGAACAGGTCCCTGTAACAACAAGGGTTTTTCAAAAATTACATTCCAAAACATCAAAAAGCGTAATGCCCTTGAATAATCAAACATCATTACAATCAAAATACCGGCAACCAATAATATGCCTGATAAAAAATATTTCTTTTTACTTTGAATTTGAAAAACATTGAACAACAAAAAAAGTAATGAAACAATAAATACTCCAAAATGAATAAGGCTGATTAGCATTAAAGTTAAAACCATCAAGAGCATGTATTTTGTTTTCTTAGTTTGAAGATACTGGTATAGCATACCAAAATAGAGAAACATAAATGGAATACCAAAGGCATTCTTTTGAAGATCGCCAATTAACATCAAAGGTGATAATGAAAAAGACAAATAAGATAAGATAATTAATTCGGCTCCAAGTGTAAAATTTGCTTTGTTATTTTTTTGAAAACAAGCAAATAGAATTAACATCAGAGGCATACATATACTATCAATCACCTTAAGAAATTTGATGATAAAATCATCTGTTATGATAATACCCAAGGCAGAAATTAGTTTTAATAAAATGGCATTGAAGTAAAAATAAAATGGAAGATCACTGCCCGACATGTGAAAATTCTCATAAACAGATCTGACCTGTAAGGCGTAATAACCTCCATTTATACCTGGTATTAAATCTGAAGAAAAGAGAGTAAACAGTCTGAAGAAAACAGATAAAAAAATGAATAAAGCGTATATCATGTCTTTTTCACTAAAACAGGATTTGAGTTTGTTTATATGAGAAATTAAATTCATTTTATTTATCCTTTACTTTCAAAAAGTAAAATCAGATTATTTAATTACAAAATAATTACAAGGTCAAAAATCAATCAAAAAAAGACACAGGCCAATAGCCTGTGCCTTTGAAGTTTTAATGTTTTACAATTCCTTCTGAAGGTAAATCAAAATAACGATTGTAGTCTCCTAAAATTTTAGTTTTATCTACTATTTTTAACTGTTCTTCAATCATTTTTTTGAGTTTATTCCCTTTTTCATTTTTTTGGACTGCAAAACCTATATTTATAGTATCTTGAGGATATTGCTTGTAATGAAACCCTGAAATGATTAAGCCTCTTAATGACCTCATGGTTGCCGATCTTTCAAACCAAAACGCATCAAGCCGGCCGGCATCCAACATCCTAAGTAAGTTATCAATCTCCCCGAGATAAAAATGGTCTTTGCTAATGCCTAACAATTCGCTTGCAAAATCTTCGTTACCGCGTGGAATACCAATTTTAAGTTTCGTTATATCTTTTAATTTGTTTGGATCTTTTACATATAAGTCAGTCTTAACTCCAATTTCTAAATCAATCTCCTGAGCATAAACATAAAATTCTTTCGTCTCCAGTCCGTATGGTGTTAAACTAATAAGATCTAACGCTCCGCTTTTTAATTCATTCTTTGCTCTATTATATGGCATTGTATCAATTTGAAATTTGTTATTGGTATTGCTTTCGATTTTTTTTAAAATTTCAATCATGTAGCCAGTCTGCTTGTCCCTTATCATTGGAGGGAAAGCCTCTAAACCTACTTTTACGACTTCTGAATACAACCCATACATTATTGTAATCAATAATGCGATACATAACATGGTGTTTTTCATGATAATCCTCCTTATAAAAACACTCTTTATAGCTGAATTGTAATCCTATTTTTTCAAAAACCAAATTAATATTTCTAAAACAATTATTATGTCTTTATATGCTTTTTTATGGGCGCTTTCTGCTTATCTGAATATCAGGCTCAGACACAGGTACAGTATCAGAAAAATAGAGCTGACTTCAGGGAACCTAAGCCAAGGTATAGAAAGAGAGAACCACCTATAAGAGGATTCTCGTTATACATTGTTCGATGATCATATAATTCCCTTTTTTGGATGTCTGTTTACTCTGTCTTTTTTCTTTTTTAAAATTTGTTTTTACTTTAATATTGTCATCAGATTTTCAGATTTACTGTCCGAATATTTACAGATTTTGCAATCTCATCGAAATCTTGCTGCAGAAAAACCTTCCAGGTCGTTGACGATACGGTAAAGCTCAAGAAAACCATCTCCATTAAACGACCAAGATGATCGTTCTACACTAAAATTTCCTAATCTTAATAACATCCCGAGTCAGGATTTTTTCGTTCCTATGGAACTCTTTTCCGTGTCTTTCCGTATTTCAGTGGTTGATATTCTTGTTCCGCTCCGCTGGAGCGGAGGTTGTGGGGATTATATTTTACCAGGGTTAAAACCCTGGCTTACTGATATAAAACTCCTCCGGAGTTTTCTGTTTTCATTATTCATTTTACATTGTTCATTATACATTCTGCAAAACAGATTATCCGTGGTTAATCCCTTAGGATGTATGGCACTCTCTGAGACGCGATAAATCGCGTCTCTACATTTCGCATATCCCTACTCATTTTTTTACACATTTTTATGCATTTTGATCCGGGTTTATCCATATCATATTTCAACTCATATTTTCTTTGAAAACAGTATCTTTTTCTTATCATTCTCTTATCTATCCTGTAGAAAAGCCTTTTTTTCTTTCTTACCAACTTCCCCCATACGTCCCACTGACCCCTGACCAACCAAGTCTGGCGAATAGGAACAGAATAGGAATGGAATAGGTTAGAAAGGGAGTAGAAACAGATTAAAAATGACTTCGCTCTTGTTCTGATTCTTTGTTCTCTATGTCTCTTTGTTCAAATATTCCATGTTCAGAAGAATTTTTGTTTTCCAGGCTAATAGATTTCTCAATTATTTCTGCCAACTTTTTTATTGGCAATTAGTTAAATAAATGCTTAACGATATTGTATCATAGAAGAATTGAGACTATTAAAAATATTTAGACATTGAGATGTATGGTAACTACTAAAGAGGTTCGATCTATAGTATGCTTACTTTAAACAACAATCTCCGGCAAACATACCAGTTCGAAAAACCTGTCATTCGGAGCGTTAGCGCAATCGCTCAGGATAACAAGCCTTTCGTTGATATGAGTTATGCCGGAGATGATAGTAAACGGCAGATTCTAATTTTTCTACAAGCAGGATGCTTTGAGTAAAGCGAACCTGAGTAGTTACAAATTAATAAATCTGACAGATAGCTTAGTTTCTTTTATTTTATTACTGTAAATTTATCACTTATTTCATTGCCGTTACAAGAGAGTTTATAAATATATACGCCTGATGGGAGGGAATTTCCCTGTTCATCTTTTGCATCCCAATAGATAGTACTTTCACCTTTTTCCCGATAGCCCTGCATAAGTGTTCTGACTTTTTGCCCTTTAATATTGAAGATACTTAATTCAGAAACGCCCTTCTCATTGAGCTTTATATTAAAATTGCCTCTATGTGAACTTGCACCAATCAAAGGATTAGGATAAAAGCTTATATTAATTGGTTTTATAATTTCAACAGACTCATCGGTGTTCATAAATGGTTGAAATTCAAAAGCACCAATATCGATACTATTGCCTGTAATTCTTGGATTTCCTGCGAGGTCAGTATCAGGTAAAATTAATCCTTCAGGTAAATCGAGAGTCCCTGCATCAACTAATGGAGAATTTTCTGAAGGAATGCAATCATACCCACCCCATGAAAATAACATAGGATCACCAGATATAATATTTTCCATAGTTGAAGTGAGCACGTAGTCATAAGGAGAAATAATCTCAAGCGTATTATCTCCTAAAGGGAAAAAACAGTTTTTATAAAGAGCTGTTTGATCAGAAAATTGTAAATTATGACGAATACTATTGGCATAATGATTATAGATGATACTGTTATACATTTCAATATCTGCTTTACCCTGAATAATCATTGACCCGGCAGAGTTCGAAGTATTATTATTGATCAAACTGATATTTGACAGGATAAATTTCTGGGGAATTTGTGTAGTATCACCAAATAAGTTAAGCAGGGTAATTAATCTGTTTCCATCTACAGCAGACACATCCTGATTTTTCACATTTTTCATCAAAATATTGCTTAGATAAATGGGTATTGCTAGCTGTTCATCTGAGTTAAAAAATTCTGAAGACATTATATTTATTCCAGCACCAAAATTATCTATTGAAATATTTGACATGACGACAGGATTTCGATTTTGACAAATTATGGGATAATGTGATCCTCTACCTTTTAATGTCAGATTTTTTAAATTTAATCCGGAATAATGTTGAACTTCAAAATGTGATACCGAACGAAGGTCATTCGTTCCGTCGATGTTGATATTGTTTGCTTCGAAATTATCAGAGCGAATGAGAAATTTTGAGAAATAGTATTTTTCACTGGCATTAATGACATTCATGTTTTCAATTTTATTATTTGTACATGTTAAGGTTCTGATAATGGCATATTTGTTTGCAGCATCGATTGTAAAAGAACCATTCATACCAACAATATTCACATAAGATTTTAGTTTTAACGGGAGAAGAGATACCCCTTCTTCATAAGAATAAACACCGGGTTCTACGAAAATAGTTCTTTGATGAAGAGAATCCCCTTTTACTCTCAAAACTGCCTGAAAGAGTGTTTTAAGAGCCTGGTCGGGGCTTAATCCGCTATTGTTATCATCCCCGTTGGTGCTGACATATACATCCGCATTAACTTCTTCTATCATTGCTTCCCTTATATCATAGGTCATATCGAAGCTTTGAGACTCAATAAGAAAACTGTTTAATTTTAACCTGATAAAATAATCATTTGGTTGAGCAACTGTGAAACGATTGAGTGGAACATGATAGGATTCATAATCAAAAAACATAATATCAGTTGCTACTTGTCCTGTATTGAAATAGACATCATTTCTTCTGATTGGGTCAATAACTACAGTAGGATTACCTGGATACATTGAGGAATTTTTTGCAATTGTTAATCCCCCTGCAAATTCTCTGTCTGTCGAGATATTGTATCTTATGACATTGGCTGAAAGTATTCCTGATGATTGAAAAATATATAATCCTCCAGCAGAACTTGAAGAATTATACTGAATAATATTATTTTCGACTACGAATTGATCACAAAAACGAATAGAAACACTTCCATATTCAAAGACATCATTATCAGGGTTAAATTCGCCAGTTCCATGTTGAAAAGTGAATCCGGCTATTTTGATATAGGGTGAATTTATCACAAAAAGACAATTGCCGACATAATCCGCATCAATAATGGTTTGAGAAGCATACAGACTATCACCTGTCGTTAAATAAAGACTGGCGAGAGTAAGCGATTTTTGATTAATCTTTAGTCGTTCAATGTAAGTGCCTGGATAGACTAAAACCGTATCAAGATCGTTTGCCTGATTGATTGCAGTTTGAATACTTGAGTAGGTTTGATTAGTTCCAACTCTTAAAATATGAGCATTTAACTGAATTGCGACAAAGAGAATGATAATCAGAATGATTTTTTTCATGATGACTCCTATGAAAAAAGCAGAGACGCCTGATAGCGTCTCTGCGATATACAGATTATTTTAATATCAGGATTTTACCTGTTTTACGGGCATTATGAGTGCTGATTCTGTAATAATAAACCCCGTTACCAACCGTTTGATTGTTTTCGTTGCTTCCATTCCAGACAATACCATGTGTTCCCATTGCTAATTTTTGGTTGAGTAAAGTTTTAACTTTTTGACCTTTCACATTGAAAATATCAATACAAACATTTTCACTTTCACTTAAAGAAAACTTGATAGTTGTACTTGGGTTACAAGGATTTGGATAAACAGAAACATTGTCAATGGAAGGACTGACGGGGGTAGTTTCAATATTGTCTTCAATATAAACATTAACACCAGCATAAGCGAATTCTCCTGCCTTTAGAGAAGAATTTTTTGTATCTCCGATAAGTTTGCCAGTGAGCATAATCTCACCTTCAGATTTATTATTGGTAATTGCTCTAAAGGTTAAAGGTATGCCTTCATAGGATTTTGTATAAGCTAAAAGTTGTACAGGGTATGTTGAGATTTTAGTTGCTCCGACGCAATCAAGACCTGCATAAACAGCAATCTCTTCAATTCCCGGAAATTCATCTAAATTGCCGATCATAATGGTCTCATACTCAGGTTGATCAACATAAGAAAAATATTCAGGATATGTTGTGTTTGGATAAAGCGCAACATCGTTTTTTGTGCCTGCTGTACGGTTGTTTGCCCAGGTAAAGTTTGCAATTGATTCGCCAGACTTTAATTCAATTATATATGATTTACCAAATTCCATTATAAGAGAGTTTGCATTCATTGTTGGTATAATAACCGGGTCCAGTTTTGTTGAGCCGGACTGGTCCTGATAGTGCCATCTTTCAGCCCAAACATTCGCCACTTTGGATAAATTTGAACCTAAAGCCTGAGCTAAACTTTGATTATCCATCAGCCAATAACCTAACCAGGTGGTAGAACCGGAAGTTAAATTAACCGTTATATTTTCAGATATAACATTTCCTGTTACGAGATTGTCATTGTCTGTTCCTGATGGGACATAGATTTTATGACCATTATGATGATTTGTAGTATATGAACCATTTTGTGTCCAATTTCCATTTGCAGTTTTTAACAAATAATTTGATGTAGGACGATTTGGATTAGTTCCCTGGTAAAATGATTTTGTAGAATTCCCAAAACGAGATAACACTGCTGTAGGAGATAAACTTGGATCTAAAATTGGGAAGGACTCCCATCTCCAACTGACTGCGCTACTCATTTGCCTGTTCATGGAAGCGATACCAAATGGTGCTTCTGTTTCTGAATAATGATAAAATCTTTGCTCAGTAGGTCTGCCATTTACAGGGAAATATTGAGTGCCATATGCATCAAATCTTTCCATAACTTCTAAATTTGGTGTTTGAACTGTACCAAGATTTATATAGGGAGTTATAGTCGAAATAAAATAGGGATTAGTATTATTTTCAGAAAAGATATTGCTTGCTAAATCATTTTGATTTCCATCCTGAGTATATGCATAGTTTTGAAAGCCATCACATAAAACGAATGTTTTATTTGCGTAATTTAATTTAAAAGCATTGTGTCTCATCATATTTTTAAAAGCATGTAAAGGCTCATAGTTTTTACTATTTAACTGAGCCATTAAATAAGCATAATAATGAGCAGATTTGTAATTAGAACCGGATACATTATTCGTAGTTTCAATTAAAGAAATTAAAGCAGGATCAATACTGTTAGTATAAGTATTCATATCAGCCGTATTATTAATAGTCCCTCTGTGAATAAACGCATAATATCTGTTGTTTTTTTGGACAACCATAGGCTGAGGGTCAACAACATTGTAAGGAGCTTCTGTCGCATTTCTTGCATGAATCATGATTATTCTTGGACTGTTGTTTAAGATCGTATTAATAGCAATCTGAAATTTTGGATCTGCATAGATTTGTCTCGATCCGGCAAAACGGTAATTATTGGGAGTTTCAGTATAAACTGAAGTAGTAGGGTTAAATAAATAATTAGTACCGGGTATTGGTTGTCCATTAAGTCTGAATGCAACGATACCCCATCCATCATCGTTGCCAAAATTAGTTGCTTCACTCATAAGTTCATCAAGTGCATTGTTGACCTTATCCGCAGTCAAGGCTGATCCATCCCTGCTGGTGATAACCATAATTGAAGCATTGAGAGTTGGGATTAGAATACTAAAAAAACATAGTAATCCAATTACTAATAGCATTTTTCTCTTGAGACGCATAGTCCCTCCTTTCTATAATGCTAAGACTAATAATATATATATATATATGTCAAGATTTTTTTTAAAAAATATAAATTCATTTAAAGATAACTACTTAGGTTCATCTTACTCAAAGCATCCTGATTTTAGAAAAATCATAATCTCTCGTTTAATATCATCACCGGTAGAACTCAAATCAGCGAATGGCTTGGCATCCTGAGCATTAGCACTTCGTGATAGTGCTCCGCAGGCTCCATTTGGCACATTCCAACAGACTACTTTTCGATTTTCTCTTCTTGTTCACTCTTAATTCTTTTCCGTGTTCTTCCGTTTTTCCCTGGTCGTAAAAATATCCACGAGGGGTCAAAAACAGAAGATACAAAAAAACGCTTGACAAAATATAATCTTATCTGTATATTGTACAAAAAATTAAAGGAGATAAAAAATGATACTTACAGTCTTGGCGAATCTAAAGTAAAAAGATCCGGTCTTTTTATGTAAATTATACCAAAATTCCGCTGTTATCAGCGAAACTATAAATTTATATCGGGATCGGTCTATCAATAAATCGATCCCTATTTTTCTATCCAAACTCAGGGGATTGATTTATCCCCTGAGTTTTTTTTATTCATCAAAAATTAAAAGGAGGTTAAAATGAATATAATTGATGCTCACTTTCACTTCTCCGGGCTTAAATGTTTCAGAGAAGCCGCTCAGTCAAATGGTGTGAATTATTCCTTACAAGGGTTTGAAAAGGAATATTCGGAAAACAGAATTATATCAGGTGTCTGTATGGGGCTTTCGGAAGGCATTCCAGGCGCTTTTCCTGATCAGGAAGCCCTTAATCCTATGAAATACGATCTGGCAGAATTACCTGAGAATTTCTATTTCTGCGCCGGAGTAAATCCGCACCAGCTCAGTCAGTCACAACTGGCAAATCTGAAACAGGAGTTGAACAAGCCTCAGTGTGTCGGCATAAAGATTTATGCAGGATACTATCATTATTACCTGACAGATTCTGTTTATCAGCCGGTATATGAGCTGGCGTTAAAGTACAAACTGCCTGTCGTCATCCATACCGGAGATACTTACAGCCCAAAAGGCTTACTCAAGTATTCACATCCGCTGATAGTTGATGAACTGGCAGTCTGCAATCCTGAGCTGAAAATTCTGATTGCACATCTGGGAAACCCCTGGCTGATGGACACCGCTGAGATTCTATATAAAAACAAGAATGTCTATGGGGATTTATCTGGATTGCAGGTGGGTGACTCGCATTTGCTAAAACGATTTATGAATCAGGAACTGTATATGAATATGTTTAGAACAGCGCTCATTCTGGCAGATTCGTATGACAAACTATTATTTGGTTCTGACTGGCCACTGGCACCCATGTCAGATTATATTGAATTTATAAAACAACTTATACCGGAAGTGCATCACCAGGCAGTCTTTTATGACAATGCGCTCCGCTTTTTCTCAAAAATGAAAATACAGGAGAAATCATGAAACCAATTATAATCGTAGAATACAATCCCTCTCTGGCAAAGAGAATCGCTGAAATGTGGAACAACAGTGGTGAAGGCTGGAATGGTAATGCCGGCTTTGAAACAGAACAAAGTGTCAAAGATAAAGAAGAAAAAGCATCGCATCTGAATCTTTACATCGCGCTTGATGGCGATCTGGTCGTCGGATACTGCAAACTATCCCGTTATGCCTTTGATGAAAATACCCTTTACATTGATTTACTCAATGTATTGCCATCCTACCATGGTCAGAAAATCGGAAAAATGCTGATATTAAAATCTGTTGAAAGAACCATTGAGTTAAATTACCCCAGATTGGATTTATTCACCTGGGCAGGCAATACAAAGGCGGTTCCATTATACAAGAAAACAGGCTTTTTCTGGGAAAAAATGGAATCCAACTCCACACATTTGATGAATTTTATCCCTACCGTTTTAAGCACTGAACTCATCCGAAACTATATTGAAGCCTTTGATTGGTACGATGATTCTGACAGAGTGATCGAAATATGCCCCGATGGTGTGAAGAAAAATGACTTTGATCTGTTAACCTACTCCTGGAAAAAAGATGAACAAAAGCTATCCGTTTCATTTGAAAAAACAGGCAGAGGCATTCAGGCAATTGACTGTCAGGATTTCCTGATTGAATGTCTTGTAACTGAACCTAAACTGGTGTTTGGCAAGTCCTATCCGGTTCAATTTCGTGTGGTAAATAAAAGCAATCAGCCTTTAAACATAAAAATCAAGGGTTTATCTGATAAAAATATCCGCTTTGATTGTTCGATTGATCAGACTATCGAAGGAGAACAGCACATTGAATCTGAGTTTTTCATTGAAAAAATCGACAGGCCACAAAGCATGTGGACAACTCATCCCTGTGTAAAAGCAGAAGTTGAAATCAATGGCAAAAAAGCTGTTTTTAAGACAGGAATTAATACTCAGTTCCCTCTGTCTGTTCATCAGTTCCATAGAAGTAAAGACCCTGTCAATCTGATTGATTGTCCGGTTCCCTTTGTATTCAATATCAAAAACGGTTACAAAGAAACCTGTGACTTCACAATCAGATTTCCGGAGCTTGCCAATATCCATTTTACAGAGCCGGAAATCTCTGTCTCACTCAAATCAGAAGAAAAGAAGTCTGTTGCAACTCAGGTAATACTAAAAAAAACAGTCGTCTATTCTACAGATATAGAAATAGAAGTCAGATTAGCACAGCATCGATTTTCTTACCATCAAAAAATGGATTTAAAATTCCCAGCTTACAAAGGACAGGCTGCTCAGGAAATGACAGATTCTTATCTGATGTTAGCAGGTAAAAATATGATAAAAGTGGACAAGGAAACGGATTGTAATGAAATGTTTTTCAATAACTTACTGTCAAACTTATGGGCTTATATCAATCCTCCCAAAATAGGAAAACCTTTCAGTTCTGAGTTTAAAAACCAAAAATCCTGCAAAGCAGAATTTAAAGAAACTGATGAGGCTCAGACACTGACCCTTTATCATCAGTCAAAAGACTTTCCAGGTTGTCGTTTCGCCTGCCATTATAAACTCTACAATTATGGAATGCTGGAATATCAGATGGAACTTTTAGAATTCCCTGAGAATCAGACAGAAGTTTATCTCAGTCATAGCCTTAACTTCTCATCCAAACAACAGCAAATGCCTTATCAGGGCGAGATTATTCAGACCGATGACAGTATGTATAACGACTCAGAAATTACTTACTGGAACAGTCAAAATCTGGATGAAAACTGGTTTTTTAATGAACAAGGACACAGTACAATAGCTGTCATCTGGGATCAGTCTGTAAAGGCTGTTTTTTCTCAATGGGAGCATATCTTTGAACACCATTTTGATCTGAACAGTTCCAGATTATCACCCAAACTGATAATTGCCATGGACTATTTCCATTCACCTGAACAGGTCAGACATTTTGCATTGGGTCTCAACCGGACTGAAAAGCAAATCACAAAAAGTATGGAGCTCATTGTCAATAATGGAAATCCATTCATTCAAAAGCAGTTAAAAGCAGTCTGGAAAGATAAAAAAGAAAAAATGCTGGAAGGAGAATTCTCTTTTCAAACAGAAGATGTAAAATTACTTAAGAAGGCAGAGCAAACAGACCAGCTTCATGAAATATCTGCTGATTTCTCAGTTGATAACAATGAACCGCTCAGATTTGTGGAAGCGCTTGCGCTGTATCAGACAAAACAGTTTTCTCAGAAAAAAGCAGTTTTTTTAAGTTCTGAGCATAAAACTGAACGCATTTGTCTGAAAAAAGAAGGACACAATGTTTGGCAAGTCAATAACGGCGTGATAGAGTTTTCTGCCTCTGATGAGTTTGCACCTTCTGTATTTTCTCTCAAATACAAAGGGCAGGAATGGCTGGACTCCAATTTCCCTGAAAAAGGACCCAAATCCTGGTGGAATCCGTGGATTGGCGGTATTTGTGTTATGCCTACCGGTTTCAGAATGTTCTATTATCTCGAAGAAAAAACCAGCGTTGAACTGACTGAAAAGACTGATCAAATGGGAAATCACTGGGAAGGTATCAAAATCACGACCAGTTTTGAAAAATATGAGCCTTTAAAGGGTATCACAATTAACCAGTATTATCTCACTCAGGCAAACCTGCCTCTGTTAGCCTCCTACTTTGAGCTGGATAATCAATCCGGATTTAATAAAACCCTGAGTCCTTATGCAGATTTTTTGTAAAACCGGATGAAGATATCAAAAAATGCACCTTTGCCTTTGAATATCAGGGACAGCTTCTGGAAACCAGATGCGGTATCGAAGAGATTTCCTTCGATAATAAGATATCTATGGTACAATTCTCAGGTCAAAACAGAGCGGAAAAACTCTTTGTTTATGACGGAGATCATGAGACTCTTATGAGGGCAGACTCAGATATCTCTGTTGTCTTTGGAGAAATCAACAAAAAAATCGATCTTCAACCGAATGAGAAAAAAATCCTTGCACCTGGATTCTTCCTCTTTAGTGAGAAAGACATTGAAGAGAAAAACCTGATCGATCTGAAAAATATCAGATTCTGATTGATAGAATACCCCGAAAGGGGTATTTTTCTTTTTGAGAGCTTTGAATCAGAAAGATTTTTAAGACACGGATAACGCTGATTTTTTGGATTTAATGTCTGTAAAAAACCTAATAGTAATAAATAATTGTTTTATTTAGGATATTGTTTCGCTACGCTAGAGCGGAGGTTGTGGGAATTTTTTGTACCAGGGTTAAAGAGTCTGTGCAAAAAGACAGCTTTTATTCGGTCGCACCTATGGTGCTTGATGTTTAAATGACTATTTTCCCAGGGTTTCACCCTGGTCTAGGATTCTTTCGTTCCTTCGGAACTCTCATATTTGCACAGACTCTTTAAACCCTGGCCTACTGATATTAAGCTCCTCCGGAGCTTTTCTGTTTTCATTATTCATTTTATATAGTTCATTATACATTCTGCGAAGCAGATTATCCGTTGTTAAGAAAATTTCTCATTTATTTCTGCGTACTTTTGAAAAATCCCTCGTTCTTAAAAACTAAATCAAAATAATTCTACCAAAAAGACAAAAATGGCTTTTCTGTCCTGGGTATTATATATAGAGGGTGTGTATCAGATGGAACTAAGTTTTTTTGATAAACTAGGTTGCTTACCTTACATTCTATAATACTTCCAGAACCCTTATCCGTGTTCATCTGTTGAATCCGTGGTTGTTGAATGTTTTTAAAGTCTTACGCCTTCATATTTTGAATATACTTATCCAAAGCTTCTGCCAGAGCAGATTCAAATACGGTTTTTTCCTGAATAAACTGCCATTGCTGATTCACTTCTTTATAATAGCCGTTTGACCGGACAATGGCATTGATGCCAAAATGGATGGCCTGATATTCAAAGAGGAAATATTTTTCTCCATTGAAACCGATATCCATTGATAAAAGTGGAGAATGAAAGATGTTAAATATCTTTTTGGCATAATCTAATAAACCAGCTGGCATATCAAACTCAAAGACAAAGCGTTTGGTTCCGCTGGCTCTGAAATCACCTTCCTTTGTCATTCTTTTGACAGCATAATAGCGGTCATACAAAACAATGACGCGGTAATCACAATTCAGATTCTCAACAAAATCCTGTAAGATAAAAGGGATTTCTTCTTGAATATAATCTCGATATTGAAAATAATCATTTTTGACATTATACTCTGGATAACCAGGATAAAGCTTCTGTTTTCTGAAATATTTTCGACGAAGTAAATCAATTTTTTCCCATATACTAAGTGGCTTTTCAAGCTTTTTCATGATATTGAATACGTCTTGTTTTGACTTTACCAGATAAACGCCTCGCCCATTTGATCCTTCAATCGTCTTTAATACTTTCGGAAACTGTATGTTTAAATCCTGTATTTCTCGTTTACTGCTAAAATATAAGGCTCTAGGTTCTGTGATGCCTAACTGTTTTTTGTAAAATTCCTGATAGCCTTTATTTTCATGACAATACAGCAGATTATAATCAGGTATCAAGCGATTCCCCAATTGTTCTAAATGCTTAACCGTATCTTTTATCAAAAACCGGAGATTGTATCGTTGACTAAAACTGTAAATAATCATTTCATTTTCCAGTTTTACCAAATCATTGGCAGCCTGATAAAACTCATAAAATTCTACCTGATAATCTCTTTTCTTCAATTCATCAATAAACAAGTCTGTATTGATGGATGCCCAGGGTTTTCTGAGTCTGTGCAAAAACCGGAAAATTTAGAAACACTTTTTATATTCCTTTGTCACCCTAAATACTAAACAACAATTATTTGTGCACATATAGCCGTTTTTGAGCTTCTCAACGATGATAATATACAAATAAAATTAAAAATAAGAGAAAAAATACCATTACTTAATGCTTTTCTAAAATTGTTAATATATCTTGTAATATTATATCCAATAAAATAAAGATTTATCTCAATTGAAACTTTATTTATTCCCCTTAACAATAATGGAATATACCCCATTCTCGATCTAATTACGCCAAAGACATTTTCAATCAATCCTTTTCTCTGTCTTATGATTTTTTGATTTTCATCCTTACGCATATTCACCCGATACATTGTTTCTCTATCAATTGTATCTGTCCTATGCATTTGACGGCCACTCTTTGAAGTGGTACATTTATCTTTCAAGGGACATTCTGAACAATGATTACAAATATAAACTCTCTGTCTTCTCCTATTTTTTCTGATCTTTATATGACTGAAAGTCATAATCTGATTGTTTGGACATGTATAAATATCTTTTTCTGAATCATAAGAGAATCCTTTTCTCTGGTCTTCAGTATATTGATTTAACTCAGTTATTACTAAAACATGATAATTATCTTCTGCATTTAATATCTCACTTAATGTGTTATATCCTTTATCTGCTACAATTTTTTCAGGTAATATCCCTAACTTTTTTTGGATATCACAAAGTGTTGGAGTAATTTCATGTGAATCATTGCATTTGTTTGCGATTCTGACATTAACTACATACTTACCTTTAGAATCAACAGTCACTTGAGTATTGAATCCTCGAAAACGATTTCCATGATTATTTAACAATAGTGAGTCTGGATCAACAGGATTTACAAGCGAAGTCTCTCCTGATTCAATCTTTTCTTCACATTTTTTAATTTTCGCAAGCTTCGTTGTAAAATTGTAAATTTTTCTTTTTGTTTTTGGATTTAGATTGTTATTGTCTAAATTATTTATAAATTTGGTAAAATCTTTAGTAATTTCTTCTTTATACTCTTCAAGTTCTTTTTTATTCTTACTGGTTTTTGAAACATTTCCCTTTATCTTGACACCATCAGTTGCAAATAGACTATTACTTGCTAATTTATTTAAAAACAGATTTTTAACAAATGTATTAAAGAATATTTCAATCTCTTTACCATTTTGTTCTCGAAAATAACATATTGTTCTGAAACTGGGAGTAATTCCATTAATTAACCATTTTAAATGCAAATTTTTTAAACATTCTTCTTCTAATCTTCTGCTTGAAGATAATCTATATATATAGCCGTATATTAAAAGCTTTAACAAATCTGATGGATTATATGCTCGTCTTCCTGTATCTATCTTTCCCGTTTGATAATCGTTGAATAAGTTTCCTTCTTCTATGACATTATTGACAATTTTATCGATTAGTCTGACATTATGATTCTGAGGGACAAAGTCATCTAAACAAAAAAGAATTGTTTCTTGTCTATCTATTCTTTTATGATAATGCATACATATCCTCCTTTACTTATTGTCCCATAATAAGTTATCCTATAATTCTGTCAAGTTTTTTATTTAAATATTTATGTTAATACAAATATCATTTGCACAGGCTCTTC
>JAKQQL010000396.1:0-1255 GCA_029564175.1 Candidatus Cloacimonadota bacterium | reverse complement strand
TCGGATCTTCAATAAGATATGAAGCCGGGAGTCCTGTTTTCATAAAATAATCAGCGGTCATTGCAGTCGCTGTAATGATTCTCATTTCAAAAGGGATTGAAGGGGGGAATTTTAATTCAAGTGTTGAGGAGATCTCATTTACGATAAGCTGATTTGCCGCCTCAAGCATTTCATCCTTGCCTTTAAAATAGTGATAAAGTGTCGGAGCTGTAATGCTCAGTTCGTTTGCAATAAGGTTCATTGTGATCTCTTCTTCTGTTTTAGTAAAAAGAAGATCCCTCGCCTTTTCCACGATTTTCTGTCTGATACTGTCTTTCATGGGATTGCCTCCGTCAGTTAATAAAAGAAACCGGGATTATAATATGTTAAATGATAAAAAAATCAAGACCGTGGGGAATTTGTGTGAGGGTTATTTTAGCAGCCATCTTAGGCAGAAACTCAGTGATCCTGGATCAAAATCATTCATAAAATTAAAAATGCATCAGAATTAAAATGCGTTGTTCTGGCGGCTTTTTGTTGTTTTTATTATACAAATTGTTTTATTTAGTTTACATAATGGATATTATGCGAAGCCGTTTTTGAGGGTTTTGTTTAATGATTTTAAGGTGTTGGGCTACTTCGGGATAATGCTGGGGGATTTCACTCTTCTTTCAAAACGCATCTGATCATCAGTTTTTCCATTTCGTATGCTTTATTTACATATCCTGCGCTGAATCCGACAAAAAGAAGATTTCCACTCTGAACACCGTCAACTCTTGTTGATGACCAATACCAACCGGTGTCTCCCAATTTGGAATACCTGCCGTCACTTGAATTTTCGCATCCTCCGCAGGAAGCAGTTATACATGCTGAGGTCTGACAGCTGTCACTTGCTTTGCATTGACCTGTTGTTTCTGTTTTTGAGCAGTTCTTTATAAGTGTTCTTAATTCCGATATTGTAGGAATTCGCCAATCTTTTTTTTCATTTTCTTTCATATTTTTGCAAAAATAATTTGCAGAATCATGTTTTACTCCATATCTATCATTTTTGACCGACCAGACCAGACCGGTATGAGGATCTGTCCAGGGAAACTCAATACTGTTTTCATCATCATTGCTTTCCATGTCTGTCATCTCATCACTGTCATTATCTGTCTCTTCTACTCCTCCGCAGGATAGAAGAAACAGCAGAAACACAATTAACAAAAACTTCTTCTTCATGTTTAACTGCACCTATAATGCTCCTTTTCTATTTACAGCGGGTGGTATCCTGTTG
>JAKQQL010000388.1:0-6391 GCA_029564175.1 Candidatus Cloacimonadota bacterium | reverse complement strand
CTATTTGAAACGACCTATAATAAAAATCACAAACCCAACTGCTATCAAAAGACCTCCAAAACCTTGACCCGCTATCACCATAATTAGACCAATGGCAATAAGTATGAAACCGATCCCTTCCCATTTTGCCCCTGTCCTTGTGACCTTCACATGGGATTGTGAATTAAGTGAAACAGAAGCTGCCCCATTTATAGGTGCGCCGCAATTTGGGCAAGCTGCTGCCTTGTCTGATACTTCTCTCCCGCATTCAGAGCATGTGATCAATGCCATTGTGCTTCGCCTCCTTTTTTATGTCTGAAATTCTTTATATTAATCTATGCTAATATTAAAAAAATAGTCAACTTTATTGATATACAACCAACAATAAAAAATTATTTTAGTGTATTAATTTAATATTACACGATAATCAAGCCATCTCATATTTATTCAATAGGGGTATTATATGGAAAGGCATCAAATTCCAACCATTATCTTATTGTACCGTTTTATATTTCAGTATTTCTTTGACATTATGAGCAACGACGAACCCATATAAACCAAGCAGCGCTTTACTCATAGCTTTTGGTTTTTCTTCTATAGAAATCAAAACCATTCCCGCCGCGGTCGATACGATCTTAAATATTCCAAAACATTTTTTCTTTATGAGAAAATCAACTACAGGATTAAGTTCTTCACCACCGGTATTTAGAATCCTTTTTGTTGTCAGGTAATCAGCCAGATTGAGAGCTCCAAAGGACAAGGCCATTATTTCATCCTGTCCAATATTAAATTTATTTTTCTTAGACTTCATAGTTCACCTTTTATTCTTATCATATGGTTAAAATAAAAAAGGTCTCCGTCAAAATGTTTCCATTTATCGGGAGACCAACTTTTTCAGATCTCTCAGGGCCTGGTTATGTCCGTTCTTCAGACGAAGTCACAAGCAATGTTTTAATATAATATATGTCTAGTAATGAAACTTGTCAAATATTACTGGCAATCATATATTTATATCCGTTGATAAGAATACATCAAATATTATATTTTCTATGTAGATATTAATATGATTATTTTGATATCCGCATACCTTAAGATTAAAAACTTACCTTATCGCTCTTTTTAACGTACTCACCGTCCATACTGCCGACGGCATTCATGCCACAATACCCATCACAGTTCTTTGTTGATATTTTAACTTTATTATTTTCAAAATTAAATTCAACAACACAATCATTATCACCTGTGAACTTTGCATGATTTTTATCAAAATTAGTTACCACACCACCGTCTTCACCAATATTGCAAGGATTCGTATCAACCACTGTATTTATCCAAAACTTCATTTGATTATTTGAAATTATCTCGATACCTACTCCTCCATTGTCTTTTGCATATTCACCTGTATAGTTACTGGATAATGTTGTTGTTTCTTGAGCGCTCATATTGCTCTCCGTCGAATCTTTCTTTTTACAACTGCTCACTAAAAAACATAATGAAAAAATAAACATGGCTATAACTGAAATTGTTAAATATCTTCTCATTTTCTGCCTCCTTTAAAATATTTAAGGTTCAATTGATTTTAATATTTTTCGTATATCAATATTTTTTTATCATTATATTTCATATTAAGTCATATTTATAAGAAAGAAATTATCTTATCTGCATATCTTCTGATGTAACTCAGGGTCTTTTTATAGATATCAGTCATTAACCCATAAGTTCCACCAAAAGTGATTTTGTTCAGTTTATAATTGTTCTCTATTTTTTTGTATTCAAATGTTGCGGAGTTTGGAGCATTCTTTTTGGTTGTTTCTTTCATATAATTATCTACAAGACCTATTCCCGTGTACGAATTTTTTTTAGTTATTTTTCCTTTATATTCGAATACTACCTCAACATTGACATCATTTCCGTTGATTTCATATTTGACAGGAATTAAGGTGACAATATTACTTTTCGAATTATTATTTTCAAATATTTCTGTTATTCCAACAAGTCCTTTAAAATCTTCAGCAACTTCAGCAGAAGCTATTTGATTACTAAATCTTTTAAGATCATTTTTATTAATTGATATCTCAATCTCTTTGATAGATTGATCTATAAGTGCTTTATAATTGTTATCGACGTTTGTCTTTGAGCAACCCCAAAATAAAAGTATAGAAAGAAACAAAACAACATTAATCATGCATCGTATGCTATTTTTCATAATATACCTCCTATTGTATTATTCTATATAAGTGTTACTGAAAATATTTATTATATTCCTTTTTTAACATTTCCATTTTGGTATATCCATGTTCCTGGAGGATTACCTGGGAGTTTAACAGTGATCTTATCTCCTTTGGCTATTATATTTGGAATGTCACTACAGGTACCAAATTCAGCCGATGATGAGAGTGTACCGTCACCCTTTGCTGTTGCAAACATATATTGTGCGGGACACGCTGTGCCTCCGCTGTTAATCTCAATCAGTGCTACTTTATCAGATCCAATAGAAAACACTTTTTTGATTTGTAAAGAATTATCATCATTCTTATATATTATTTTTCCATTAAAAGAGACCTTATGAGCATCATATTCTTGGTCTGTTGTAAATCCGGCTTCTTTTTTCCCACTCGAAGAGTCAAAACTTGATTTTGAAATTACAAGATATTCAGAATTATTACTGTATTTTTTCATTGTTCCTGAAAGAGAAACTTTTTTATCAATTAATTCTAGTAACCTAGATTCAACTTCGGGATCATTCATGTCATAGGATATTTCAACAATTTTATCCTTTTTTTCTTCTATCCAATATTTCATGCTTGCATATCCCAATTTGCCAGAAATTGTTGCCGGTGTCTCTTTTATTACTTTTAAATTATATCCCGTATTACCAGCTGTTTGTGTCGATTGTGTTGCGTCAGGACTTGATGCTTCTTTATTTTTACAACCAACGATGCAATAAAATAATGCTAGAATGAAAATTAAAACAATAAAAATGGATAAATACCTTCTCATTTTATAATCCTCCTTATGTATTAATCTTAGTTACAAACATTCCCTTAATTAGTCATTGTCCATCTGTTGCAATATCTTTAACCCACTCAATAGCCGAAAGATGCAAACCCAGGCCAGCAAGAAAACCTATCATAGCTAATACAAGTGATGCTCCGCTCGATCCAAACCAGTTTCCTACTGAATAACCTATAATTCCCCATGCTATACTGAATCCAATTGCCAGAAATATTGCTATTCGAGGAATCACAATTCCAATGATAAGAGCTAATAATACAACGCCAAAAACCCACCATGATTTATACATAACGCCCGCTATGGTCGCTACAATTATAATTTCGCCGGACAGAATATTTATGTTTTTTTCATTGAATCTTGCATTGGTCATTCCTTTCCGGACATCAATGTCTGACATATGCATCCCCTTTAATGAGAGTTGTTTAAATCACCTGGTTTGAATGATTTAGACATTGCTGAAACCATGTCATTATATTCGTTCTTCCGGTTTGTGGGATACTGAAGATAGAGATGATTAATGGAGGATTTACCGACATATGTTTTCAAATATACAATATCTGTTTTTTTAAAACCGGACAGAACAAACCAATCATTTTTTTTTGTTTTTAACGTAATTTTATCGAATCCCTTACTTTGTGAATCCATCTCTGTTTGAAGATTGTCCTCCATTACGTTGTTAATTCCGCTTACAGTCATTGAAAAACCCTTGCCGTCAAAAAATCCCTGTCCATCACCGTTAGCTGGAGGATTTTTCATTTTAAAATTACCCGGATATTTGACACAAAAGCCGAAACGGTTGTTACAATATTCTTTGTACGTTTCCTTTTGATTTTTATTCTCAGACTGTTCAGAAAAACATACTGACGATAATGAAAAGACGATGATGAGTATAATAATGTAAGATATTCTAAATTTCATAATTACCTCCACCCATCGAATAGTTATTTCTTCATCATTAAATAATAATGCCGTTTTGTTACCTGCTTGCCAATCAGGGATAAACCCAATCACTACATATATAAATTATAAATAAGAATCTTATTAAAACTATTTTTAAGAAAGGGGGAATTACAACGTCTTAATAAAGAATAAATCAAAGTTTTTGTAAAATCAACCGCAATAAAAAACACGAAAAAGGAGGAAATAATTAATGTTAAATCAAACTGTCATTATTGGTTGGATTGGAGAAGATCCTAAAGAGTATTTTTCACCGGAAGGAAATCAGATTGTTTCGTTCGACTTAGCCTTTAATTCCACGAAAAAAAAGACCTGCTGGATAAAGATTGTATTCTTTCAAAAATTGGCTGAATTAGCGTCAAAATATCTCCACAAAGGCGCTAGGATTGCTGTAGCAGGGGTTTTGGATGCGCAAAAGTGGACTGATAAAGATGGCAATAACCACACGACTTTCCAGATTCTGGGGAATTCCCTTGAATTTGTCAAAACAGATGGCCGAGGTTTTAAAGAAGGAGAAACAGCACCCGAAGCAATCAACGACGAACCTCCGTTTTAATTGAAGGAGGTTCAGATGAAGGAAGGAACTATACGAATCATCATCACAATCATATCAACAATTGTTGATATCCTGCTATCCTCACGGAGCAGAAAAAGTAAATCAAAAGGAGGTAAAAAGTAATGACAAGTTCAGAAGCTTTGAAACGAAGCGAGAAAGCACAGAACCTGAAAGTCTTTCGCATTGCCGACAGTCCACTTTATTATGTGGAAAGTGAAAAAAATGCGATAGCATATAAGGTCTTTTATCAAAGTGAAACGGAATACCACTGCAACTGCGGAGACTTTGCAAAAAATAGTTCAAAAGATCCTTCTCATCTCTGCAAACATTTACTCTCTGTAATAAATTCAATTAGAGAAGGTGATGCGGAAAATGTCCGCTACCTGGAAAGATACAGACCAAAGTTGGACGAATCTTTCATCAAGAAGATTGAAGATAAGGACTTTGTGCTCTATGCAGGACTTCTTGATGTCGCACATCAACGAAGCTTAGTCAGCGTGGATGTGGAACTTCTGCAATTCCCTTCAGATGACAACAAACAAACTGCGATTTGCAAAGCCACTGTGAAAACGATTGACGGAAAAATATTTTCGGACATCGGCGACGCTTCGCCAAATTCTTGTAATCACAAAATTCAAAAACACATCATACGGATGGCCAGCACCAGAGCAAAAGCAAGAGCGTTCAGGGATATGGACAATATCGGAATGACAGCATTGGAAGAGCTTGGTGACTTCAATGAAATAATCAGAGATGACGATAACAAGAAATTACCGCAGACAAAGAACAATGTCCGCAAATTCCAGAAACAGGTGGTAAAACCTGTATTAAATTCAAATAAAGATGACGGACAGAAAGAAGAAGCGGCTCCGGTCAATGAAACAGAGGCAAATGCAGATCAACCTGAAAAAGCTTCCGCAAAATCCAATAAAGGCAACGGTAACGGTAATGGGAAGTCCAAAACATTGCCATTAATGAGCGAAGCGCAGAAAAGCGCTCTTTATAATTTATCCCGGAGGAGAGGACTCTCCCTTGACGAAATAGAAAAGAGGTCAAAGGAAAAATACGGTCTTCCCGTCGAGGAACTCACTTCTGAAAACGCGGGTGAGTTTATTCGTTACCTTCAACAGGCCAGCTGATTATTCAGTCATTTAATCAATAACAATTAAACCAAAGCGCAGACTCCGAAGTTAAAAGGATCGGGACAGGATAACTTTGTCTTTCCCCATGTCCAAAATACGCAGGGGTCTGCGCTTTTTCATGAAACGAGGTTAATCATGGGATTAAAAGAATTAAGAAACGCGGAACATCTATCCGCAAGTTCCATCAGCGACTACATCGACTGCGGGCTTCTGTATAAATTCGGAAGAATCGACAAGATACCTGCGGAGTTTAAAGCGGATGCTCTCGAATTCGGTTCGGCTATTCATCTGGCGTTGGCGGATTTTCACACGGAAAAGATGAGGGGAAACTGCCTTTCCGTCAAACAGCTTCAGGAATGTTTCGCCGATCACTGGAGAAAACAGACCGATGAAAGGGATGACATCAAATATGCCGAGGGGAATGATCCTGAAATACTTCTGCTCAAGGGACAGGAATTGCTGACAGCCTATTACAATAAGGCTCCCTGGAAAGAATTCGAGTGCATCGGGATAGAGGAACCTTTCAGTTTCAATATCAAGGGATGTCCATTACCCGTAATCGGTTCCATAGACCTGCTGGAAAAAGACAGCTCCGGAACAATCATCATCAGCGACTTCAAGACATCGGCCAGAAGCTACTCCTTCGAGGAAATCGAACGCAATTTTCAGCTGATCGTTTACCAGATGGCGATGAAGGATAAAGGCTACAGCGAATCCGACATTCTCCTGAGGTTTGATTGTC
>JAKQQL010000364.1:0-1278 GCA_029564175.1 Candidatus Cloacimonadota bacterium | reverse complement strand
TCGTCTGCGCGACCTCTATGGTCAGTTAACCGGTCGTTCTGTGGATTTATCTCACTGCAAAGCAAAGAACTATTAGGATTGTATTTCCTTACGTTTTGTTCAAGCTCAACTTGGCTTGATGTAGCATAACAGTACTTGCATCCATTTAAGCAAGTATTCGGCCATCCAATATCGATACTATCAACACAATGACACTCTTTTCTTTGTGAAGAATCTTTCGTCAACTCTTCATACCTTGTCTTAAGCCTAGAGAGCTTGCATCCGTTAAGTCTCTCAAATATTCTACTATCAACACAACGCGAATGCTCTATTCCGTATTTCTTCAAATCTATCTTTTCTGCACACGTATCTACAGACATGTCATTTTCGTGAGCAATTTCTGAGATCTTCTCTGCAAGCAGATTTTGCTGCGTCAAAGTAATTTCTCTGGTTTGAAGCGAGGTATATATGCTTCTGCCTCCAAAATTGTACTCATCAATAAAACTTATTGTGACCTTTTTTGTGTAGCCTTTTAACTTAGTCGCCATTTCCAAAAACGCATTGATTTGATATTCCAAAGAATACTTGTCATTCAAAAGTATTGGATCATACCTCCAATTGACCCTTTCACTGCCAATTTTCGACGATAACTCCTTAAAAGTGTTTATTAATTCATTTTTATCAGGAAGATTTCTTTCTATGTCTTTTCCATAAGGAGTAAGAGAGAATTGGAAATAATAACTGTATTCAGAAAATGCATCAAGTTTTTTTAACATCGGTGCCGGATCTTTTGTCCAAAAAACAATACCGTCCACAATTTTAGGGCTAAGACTGTACCGGCTAACCTGAGCTGTATACATCGGATTGCGAACATCTACATACCCTTCCTTGATACGATTGATGAGCCAATCACTGTAATATTTTGGTATATCTGTTCTTCTGCTTGCACTTATTAGCATTATTTCAACTCCTTCAAAATGATGTATGCCAAATCATTTTTCTGAAAATTAGTTTTTTTCTACCTATTTAATAATTTAGGTGTTTTGTGACTATACATTTTTGACAATTTCATCTTTACTCTTTACCATATAAATCAATGAAAACATTTCTGCACCGTACGATAGATCAGACAAATCCATATCAAAAATAATCATTTTACCTGCAAATCTTTCCATAAAAAAACTGCTCCTGAAATGAAATTTCTCCCAAAATTTTATCATCAGAAATATCTTCTCCGTTGAGAGATACAATCCATTTATCTTCCACGTCATCAAAACGATGGTACACGGCAACCACCTT
>JAKQQL010000331.1:0-1180 GCA_029564175.1 Candidatus Cloacimonadota bacterium | reverse complement strand
CCTGGTAACTTTGATGTCCTCACCAGGGTGGATCGGGGCAACGGAATTTGCTGATTTTCCGGTTAATCTTTCATCCGGTTCCTTATTTCCTGTTTCGTTCAGATAAGGGACCGCACCTCCGGCAAGAGTCGAAAAGGCTGCTATCGTCCCGGTTGTCTTAACAAATTCACGTCGGGTCGTGAACGTATCCTGTGTTTTTTTCGAAATTGATTTTTTCACAACCAATAGTTTTTATTAATATTTTCTTCCCCCTTTTTACTGTCAGAATATGGACTAAAATATCTAATTTTTCAATAATATAACACGTCATGAGGTTAACATTAATAAAATGTGAATTGTCTTTTTTCTTTTGTCTGAAAAATGCATGTCAAACCCCCCAGAAAGCATAATAGTGATAAATGTAGTATCTGACTTTCTGATTTTCAAATCAAATGCCTTGTATTTCTAAATTACACCTTCAACATTTGCTTTGTAATTCTAAAGGATGAGTATTCACCCGGTACAATCAGTTCCGATAAAATGAGCTGATTATCTGCAATACAAAAAAATATATTTTTTATTTATGTTTCATACTTATGTATTAAACATATTCTTTATATTTACATAAAATTTTAACTGAAGAATTATGGTCACATTCACCAGTACGATACCTGAAGACCTGTCAAGGCAATTGAATGAGAAAGCCAGATCATTATCATTGCCCAAAAACAAGCTGATCGAGAATGCTTTACGTCTTTACCTCGAATATCTTGACAGGTCAGAATATATAAAGTCTTATAAGCAGGCTGAAGATGATGCGGATATCCTGCAAATGGCAGAAGAAGGGATGAATGATTATTTAAGACAACTTGAACAATGAATCAGGGTGAAATCTGGCAGGCTAATCTGAATCCTTACAAGGGGAGCGAACAGGGTGGATTCCGCCCGGTCGTTATCCTGAGCGGAAACCTATTAAACCGTCATTTACCTGTAGTTATTACTGCTCCCTTAACAACCAGAATAAAAAAATACAAAGGAAACCCTGTTTTAAAACCATCCAGGACCAATGGCTTAAGCAAGGAATCTGAGCTGCTGGTGTTTCAAATCCGGTCAGTTTCAAAAGACAGGCTCGTAGAAAAATTAGGAAATATCGATCCTGAGGAACTCGAACTTGCAATCAGAACCCTGAATGATTTATTAA
>JAKQQL010000328.1:0-3850 GCA_029564175.1 Candidatus Cloacimonadota bacterium | reverse complement strand
ATCTCAGACGGATTGGGAATATTTTGACCATGAATGTGCTGAAGGAGTATCTGAGGATACTTTATTCCTTATTTATGTGCCTGTTTGACCTCAAGTGGGTTATTTTAAAGCTTCCCAGGGGATTATGTTATGTAAGTCCGGCCAGGACTGTGAAAATCAACCTGAGGCTTAAACCTGCTAGAAAAGGTCAGATTCTGTGGAATAATAGAGATTATTAGACAGACTCCCGTTAGCGTTCATTGCAGTTAGACTCGAAAACGAACGATAAAAATTGTTCAGACCTTAACATTTTACAGACTAATAGAAATTTTGTAAAACTTTTATTATTAACACCGATCTTTGCCATGTAGTCAAGATTCCGAAATAATATTCAACAAAAACTTGACTTTTTCAAGATAGTTACTGAATTTTGTAAAAATAATCTCTCTCTTTTCTAAACTGAGAGCTCATATCTGAATTATATAACTTGATATAGAGCCTTTTTAGTCAATATATACGCTTTTGTATTTAAGTAATATTCAGGTATTAATGACAATCCAAGGTCCTATCACTTTTATAAAAGTAGGTTAAAAAATATTAAACCACGGAGGTATGAAAAGTCTTGAAATTCTTTTAGTCATATTATTTGTACTCAGTTTAAGTAGTTGTGAGAAAGAACCTGAGATAGTAACAGATATAGATGGTAATGTCTATAAAACAGTCACTATCGGATATCAGGTTTGGATGGCAGAAAATTTGAAAACTACGAAACTCAATGACAGCACTGGTATCCCTTATGTAACAAGTGATGGTATTTGGGCAGGATTAGCCACATCAGGATATTGCTATTATGACAATTCATGGGGAAATGCACTTATATATGGTGCATTATATAACTGGCACACAGTAAATACAGGTAAGCTTTGTCCCACTGGTTGGCATGTACCTACCAATGAAGAGTGGACAACATTAATGACATACCTGGGAGGTGATACTTTGATCGGGGGTAAGCTAAAAGAAACTGGTACTGCTTTTTGGTTAAGCCCCAATAGGGGAGCAACGAACGAAACAGGATTTAGTGCACGAGGGGGAGGGAATCGCCATGAGTGGGGAGATTTTGTACATATTAAGGAATGTGCAGATTTTTGGAGTTCAACAGAGCACACATGGGCATGGGATGATGCAATTTTCATTGGATTACATTCTATTACAAGCAATCCTTCTAAAAACTATGCTGGTAAATCTACAGGTATGTCTATTCGATGTATTCGAGATTGAAACACAACAAAATCAAGTATAAGAAGAAATTAAACATTATTCATCAATTCAATCTTCCAATTATGAAAAAGACACTGTTTTTAAATTTTCTGATTATTATCGCTCTTGGATCTATATGTTTAAGGTTACAAGCTCAGGAAATGGAAATCTCATGGGATTATCCAATTAAACCAGGTTCAAAAGAATGGGATGAAAGAGAAGACAGAGGGAACTTTATGGCTGGATTAAGAATAATGAATATCCCGTCTGATACTCTAAAATCAATTAATACAGATCATTTAGTAAAAGTATGTTTACATTATCCATTTTGGCCTCAGGTATTTTCAAGAAACTCATTGCAAGAGGGATATGATTTTCTTAAGAATAATTTCAATGGATTTCGCGAGCTTGAAAACAGGCCAAACGCAGCTGAGTTTATTCTGCAAGAATATAAAAAAATGGATCCAGCTGACTTTAAACCTGGATCAACCCTTGCTCAAAAAGGAGAATACATGGCGAGGTTTACATTTATTGAATTATTACTCGCTCAACATGAGATCATCAATAACGTTAATGAAGATATAAAGAGAAAGATAATTGAAGAATCATTAAAGAAATTTCAAGAGAAAATTATGATAAGAAGCTATGGCATAGAAGGATTAGTAACTACCGCTTATATTATGGCAAGATTTGTTAATAATTTAAATGGTTCTCAAAATTTATTTAATGATATATCTGGACATAAGGATTTCTTGAATAATTGTAAGGAGATAAATTTTAAACCAATGATAGATATCGCAAACAAAACAGAGAACTTCATTCGAAATAAGGAATACTTTGTTTATTAATTTGAAAACAAAAAATTGAAATCATGAAAAATCCTACGAAGAAAAGAATCATAAATATAAGTTTACTCTTTGTATTAATTCTAACTCAGAATAAAATATTTTCACAACTTGTTGAACCTGATACTATTGAATATGATTATTATGAATGGGTTTATATAAAAACTCCAAAAGGAGATTCATTGGAAGCAACCGTATGGTATGGTGAACCACCTGAATGGAAAGCATATTGGACTGAATATGGAGATTCTATAGTTGATTTACATAACTGGACCAGTTGTACAAGGTTAGATAGCGGAACAACTGAATATAATTGTCATGCCTTCGCATGGTATGTTTCAGAAGGAGGCAACGATGTATGGATAAATCCAAAAACTGAAAGTGAAGGCCCTTCTGGAGTAAGTACAAATCCAAATCTTGAAAAAATGATCTCTGACAGTTCCTATAAAAGAGTTACGGAGATTGAGGATTACAACCAATTTGGAGTAAAAATAGTATATCAATTCCCGTACAACGATTATGAACATTCAGCCATTTCTACCAATGATACTGCTTATGTAATATCAAAATGGGCAAAATATGGTTTATACAAACATTATAAACATGAATGTGAATATTATTATTCTTCGGATGATGTATCTCCTGATACCACATACTATGCTGAATATCGCTATTATATATTAAATCCTAAAATGACAGAAGAAAGTATAAGCATTTTATGCAACAATGTTCAAAGGACTTTTAGTACTGATATTACAGATATGCCAGGGGCTGAATTTACATGGGATACTGGAGACTATATTACCACAATTGATGGAGGGGGAATTGATGATTATTTCATCAAGGTTAAAGGTGCTGGAAATGGAGATACACATGTCAATCTTGAGCTTACAACAAATACTGGTTTTACATGGTCAGCAGATAATGATTTTTATGCAGGGAAACCTGTATTTACTTCTATTTCTGGACCAAGTCCATATCCTGTAGATAAAGGCTGTACTGGTGAACAATACACTTTCTGGGCTTATCCTGCAAGAGACCCTGATTCTCAATCCTCATATGAGTGGATGGTAGCCCCAGATTACTATAATTGGTATTTCCAGTATCAATATTACGATTGGGTTACTATTGTTTTTAATGACCCTTATGATTACTATCAAGTTATTGCAAGAGCTATTAACACCTGCGGACCATCAAATTGGGTATCTACTTTAAACGATTATGGATATGTTGAAATGATGGATTGTTATTATTTCTCTATGTACCCTAATCCTGCATCAGACTACGTAACATTCACCTTTAATGTACGTGATAAAGATAAAGATTATGAAATACCATCAGAATTCAGAATTCAAATTATAGACAATGCCGGAATAACTTATTTTTCGACAACCAAATCAGGTGATAGTTTTACTATACCTGTTACTAATTTAAAAGATGGAAACTATATTGTCATAATAACATTTGACAAAAAGTTTGAGAGTATACCATTGATAATTAAACATTGATTTATAAATTCAAAAAAAAGATTGAAAGACTTAATGTAGGACACACTTTAATAGGCGCTCAGACACTAATCCAGAAGATTTCATAGCAAGATGGTTTTTAAAATAAAAGTCAACGAAACGCTAACACGGACGGTGCTATGAAAAGCAGATCTCCCGGTTGCCCAAAGTTATAACAATAAAATCTTAAAAACTTCTTCAAAAATCCTATAAAATCACACTGCTATCTGTGGTCAGTTTTGTTTCCCTGCCGCAATCACTTGT
>JAKQQL010000319.1:0-4913 GCA_029564175.1 Candidatus Cloacimonadota bacterium | reverse complement strand
GTCTAAATTTTGGATAGACCTCCAAAAAGAGAGTAAAAAGCATCAAAAAAGTTCAAAAACTGGCCAAAAAACGCCGAATATGAGTAGGTAATGATATTATACCACCTTTGTTTTTTTTATAATGACTAATTCAAAGCCCTCGATTTCTGATTTTTTTAAACACTTTTGAGGTATTTATGATAAAAGGAGGATGGAAATGCTCATAATCCAGCATTTCATTGTTATGATCCTTAAGAATCCAAGAAATTTGAGCAATTGCCGGCTTGATATGTATTTCTGCTTCCGGTTTACCAAGAAGGATAATTGCAGTATTTGTCATTTTGCCGTTGATTGTAATTCGGGCTTTATTCAAAAAAGTAATCACATCCCATTCTTTAATCTCTTTTTCCATTGATTTATGTTTCGTAAGATATCGTTCCCTTGCCAGTTTAACAGCTTCCTCATCAAGATCATCAATAGTTGCCTTTTCGCAAATGAGAGAGCTCCAATCTGAATTAAAGTGCTGAGAACGGATTCTTTCTATTTCATCTATTTTTAATCCGACTAAGCTTTCCCCGTCACGGCCATAATAATGCCCTTTCCAGGCAACCGGAATGCCTTGAGGTGCTGGTGGTATTTGGAATAAGATAATTCTTTTATTATGAACAGAGATCTCATGTATTTCGGTAAAAGTCATTTTATTGGAGGTATATTCAGCAATTTCATATTTTAATTGATGGAGGTTTTCAGAGTTATTTCGGAAATTCGTACCTACAATTTCTTTCATTTTTTCGGAGTAACCAAAAATCAACCATGCGAAATCTTTGTTACTGAGATTTGCCTCATTCGATAAGGCTGAAAAATATCTTCCCAGATCATCAAAATCAAAGTTATTTTTTGCTTCTTTTAACTCTAACCACCCGTATTCTTTACGAGGCAGGCTTATAAGATAATCAAATATTTTCTTTAAATCATCCATACCACAACCTTAAAATTATCAACAAAGAACAACAATAAAACTTCTGGTGTCCAATGTAGAAAATGTGAAATGTTTTGTAAATCTTTTTTTTCATTATATTGTATTGATTGCTTTCCGTATTTCTAATTTTGGCATATTCCTTTTACCTAGGTTTCTTTCAAAGCGTTAACACTCCAATACCCGCCTTTTTTGGCACCTTGTCTGACAATCAGATTAACGTTTTTCATTTTCTGCAAAATTCTCTTGATTGTAGCCTTGCTAACCTGAATTTGTTCTGCTAATTTTTCGTACGATGCATTAGGGTCATTTTTTATAATATCAATGATTTTTATCTTAAGGTCTGTCTTCCTAGGGTCATTTTTAGGGTCATCCAGAGTGTTTTTAAGGTCATTCTTAATTATTGAGTCTTTTACCGGATAAAGTATTGTCTTCAAATAATCATCAGTCACCTCAAAAACCGGTTCTGAATGATTAAAAGAACGCATGGCGGGAATCACTTTGACCCGGATTCCCATTCTTCTGGTATCTATACATTGATTATTTCGAAACACACCATTCTCTTTTCTCTCTAACTTCATACTTTCCAAATACCTAAATCATTGTTTCAGTTCATTTTGACATTATACAATATCAGAAAACCAAAATACTCATAACCTTTTTAACTAATCAGTACAAAATTAGATTATTTTACAAAAACCGTCAAGCTTTTTCTCAAACATTCGTGATTTTGATATGAAATCTTTGGAGAAAAGCCCTACTCTTTTATCTTACAATTTAGTTAACAGTTCTATTCTTTATATTTTTCTACTGATATTTATTGTCAGATACTATTCCTAGGCTTTTGATTTTACTGTTGCCAGATTGTTGCCCTGAATATTTATCGTATTCTTATCTTTTTATATTTCAGTTTTTTAGCTATTCTCCCCCGCTCCTCTACATTAAGGGTAACAGTCAATTGCTTCAGGAAAAGTCACTGGCTATTGTCGGCTCAAGAAATGCAACGGAGACTTCTCTGTTTTTTACAGATCAGATTGCCATGAAAGCAGCTCTTGAAAATACGGTTGTGGTCAGCGGTTTTGCAAAAGGTGTTGACAAGCAGGCTTTAGATTCCGCTATTAAGTACAATGCGAATAGCATCATCGTCTTACCTCAGGGAATCATGACATTTATTTCAGGTTATAAAACATATTACAAACAGATCGTTGAGGGTTCCGTTCTTTTATTAAGCACTTTTTTCCCTAAAGCCCCTTGGAGAGTTGAGCTCGCTATGGCGAGGAATCCTATTATTTACGGGCTGGCAAAGGATGTATTTGTCGCAGAGTCTTCCGATAAAGGAGGTACCTGGTCAGGTGTAATTGACGGCCTTAGAAAAAACAGAACTATCTATGTCCGTAAACCGGCAGATGATGAAACGAATGCTAATGAGTTACTGATTCAAAAAGGGGCAATCCCTGTTAGTACAGAAGGGATTCCAGTTTTATCTAAATCGTTATCTGCTGATTACGAATACAAGGATAATACCAGTGAAACAATAAAAATTGATATCACCTCAATTCAAAATAGAATTATTGACTTGTTAAAGACAGGTGAATTCACTGCAGTACAAATTAAGAATATTTTAGATTTATCCTGGGATGAAGAAACGATTAGCCAGTTTCTGAAGACTTATCGAGGTGTTAGCATCACAAATAAAAGACCTCTAAAGTTTACAATATCAAACAATACAAATTACCAGACAACCATTTTTGATATTGAACAGGAATAAGTTTCAGTTATCTCATAATAATATTTTTCAACAGATTTTATACAAATCATTAATTCAAATGAGAACAGCAGTACTTACTTTTTAAAATTTTCATTCCGTTTATTTCTGAAAAATGTTTTAAGAATATCAGAACATTCAGATTCCAGTACACCAGAAATCAAAACAGGTTCATGATTGAAACGCTGATCTTTCAGAACATTATATATTGAACCGCAGGCACCCGCTTTTTTATCTTTTGCACCATACACAACAGTACCGATCCTTGATAATATAATTAGTCCGGCACACATCATACAAGGTTCCAGTGTTACGTACAAGGTATAATCATAGAAATACTTATCTTTAGAAAGAACTGCCTCAATCACATTTTTTTCTGCATGCGCCAGCGGATTTTGCCTTTGTCTTGTTAAATTATGAGAAAAAGCAATCAATGATTGCTTCTGAACAAGGATTGCCCCAACAGGTATTTCATCTTCCAGAACCGCTTTTTTTGCTTCTTCAAGGGCAATTCCCATCCAATATTCATGTGTATTCATTATTAGAAATTTCTATTCATCATATTCTTCGTAATCATCCTCATCATCATAAGGCCCCAACACTTCTACATCTGCAGCATTGGCTGTTACAGACACAGCATTTCGCATGGCTTTTACCTGCAGTATCACTTTTTCCAGATTGTTGGCATTTTCAACAATACCTTCTTCACCGGCTAAAGGTCCTGATTTAAAACGTACGCGCATCCCTTTTTCCAGATAATCATGAGTTTCTATTTCCACTTTTGCTTCGCGGGCATGATAAATCCGTTTTAAATCTCTGACCAACTCCTCTTCTACCTGCACTCTTAGAAAATTAACACAATGCCCTGAAATAACCAGTGTATCTTTTTCTTTTAAAGTACATCTGGAAAAAAAATAACCTGGAAACAGGGGTTTGGTAAATTTTACCTTTTTATAATGATAGATTCTTTCAGTTTCAATCTGTGGCAAATAATATTCTATATTGTGTTCTCTTGACCATTTTGCCAGTTGTTTCTCATGTTGATGTTTTGTATAAATCACAAACCATTTCTTCCCATTATTTCCGGCTTTCAATTCTCCGAATAGTTCATCCACATAAACTGGTTTATGACTTGCCATATTCTCCCCCCACTAAATCGCTTTAGAATAAATCATCCCCATAAGGAATGATCTCCCTTTAAAAACAAGTTTTATCTTAAAACAGCCTGAAAACTCATTATTTTAACAATAAAATTCAGGGTACAGCAGGCTGCACCCTGATTACATGATCTTATAGTAATGTTACTTTATCTGATTTAATCAGTTTAGTCGCATTTCTGGTGTCTAATACATGATTTGACTGATTGATAATGTCTTCATAATTAAAGACACTATGATCTGTCATAATAATTACAATATCATAACTGGACAGATTATCTAAATCAACGCCTTTATAAACTTTATCATTTAACTCATTATGGAAGCTGGATACCCATGGATCATGGTAATCAAATTTGACATTCCATTCTTCCAACTGCAAAATAAGATTATGAATTGGAGATTCTCTGACGTCTCTGATATCTTTTTTATAAGCCGCTCCAAGAAGCAGTATCTTAGATTGAGAGATTGCTTTACCTGTTTTATTCAATATCTTAACCGCTTTGGAAAGAACAAACTGAGGCATTTCCATGTTAATCTCACCTGCTAATTCAATCAATCTGGTATGATAACTGTATTCACGTGCTTTCCATGTTAAATAAAAAGGGTCAATTGGAATACAGTGCCCACCGACGCCAGGTCCTGGATAAAAAGCCATAAAACCGTAAGGTTTGGTTTTTGCTGCATCAATTACTTCCCAGAAACTGATCCCCATACGTTCACACAGAATTGTCATTTCGTTCGCTAAAGCGATATTGATATTTCTGAAAGTATTTTCATAGATCTTTTCCATCTCGGCTACTGCCGGAGATGAAACCAGATATACACTGGCATCAAGAACACTTTCATAGAATACTTTTGCAACTTTATTACAGTTTTCAGTAACACCGCCAACTACCTTAGGGGTATTATGAGTTTTATAGGTTTCATTACCCGGGTCAACACGCTCTGGTGAGAAGGCAACAAAGATATCCTTGCCGATGATAAAATTCTTTTCTTCGATTGGAGGTACAATGATTTCCTGAGTAGTACCAGG
>JAKQQL010000318.1:0-3791 GCA_029564175.1 Candidatus Cloacimonadota bacterium | reverse complement strand
GATGAATTATGAATGAGTTAAATTCTCATCCAGTCTAGAGTCTATGCAAAAACCTAAATTCCGTAGGAATTGCCGAGTGGTAGCCAGACGTGGAAGCGTCTGGTATATAGTGTGTTACAAATCAAGCTCCGTAGGTGCGACCGTATAAATTCTACATTTATGCACAGACTATGGAGGGGTGGCACGAAGTGACGGGGTGGTAAGCAAACAGACTGCCTCTGAAGAATAATGTATAATGAAAAATGCAAAAGCGAAACAACGTGTCATCCTGAGCGAGGCTTTATGAATTCTGACTGATGAATTGTTTATGAACCTTCATGGAATAATCACCTTAAGCCCATCTCTCCGCGACTCCGCGACTCCGCGTGAGCATCAAGTGGTGTTTGTAGTACTGGTGTATTGAATTTCTTCATTATGCAAATCATTTTCAGTGCCTTTAGTGGTCGTACACAAAAAAAATTAAAATTTTTGATTTTTTCTATTGACAAACTCATTTTTTTATGTATAGTCGATGACAGATACCTGAAATGACAGGAGAAATCCTGCAAAATAAAAGAATCATAAAAAACGGAGGAAAAATGAAAAAAGCAAAAGGGATTTTCTTTATTGTAATGTTATTCTTTTCAATATGTTATGCAGAAGATATTAATCAAAACATTACAATTGGTTCTACAGGTAATTTTCAGTCAATCCAGGCAGCAATCAATCACATAGCAGCCAATGTTTTAACTAACAATATCGATATTATAATTCAATCTACTTATTCTGTAAGCAATGAAACTTTTCCTATAACGATCTCTTCAAACTTCAACACTTCGATTTATTCAGTTACTTTCAAAACACTTGCCAGCATAAGTTTACAAAGCACTACCACAGAACCTGTCCTAATTCTGGACGGCTGTAAAAATGTTGTTTTTGATGGAAGGATAGATGGTTCAGGTCAAAATATCACTCTGAGTAATACAAATGTCTCTGGCAATGTTATTCAACTAAAGAATTCTGCTAATAACAACACACTTCGTAATCTAAATATCAAAGGAATAAACAGCTCAACAAGTTCCGGTCTGGTTCTTTTTTCTACAGCAGGAGCTGGCACTGGCAACAATAATAATACCGTTGAGTATTGCAACATCAGTAGAGAGATTACTGATCCTGTTAAGTATCCCTGTAATCTGATTTATTCAGCAGGAACACTAAATTCTCCCAATACGGGCAACATCATTCAGCATAACAAACTATTTGATTATACTAAAACAGATAATGCAAATAGCGATTATTCTGCTTCTGTTTTCTTACATTCAAACAATTCATCCTGGATTATAAACAGCAATACTATCTACCAAAGTACTACTTTACCAAATGCAAGTGCTCTTTTGTTTCATTGTGGTATTTATATCCATGGTCAAAACAACTTTAACTCAACAATTACTAACAATGTAATTGGGGGGGAAAATCTTGAAAATGGTGGATCATGGAAATACCTATCACATTCAAAATACATTGTAAAAGGCATATCAATAACGAATCCTTTACAAGCCCCATCAGCTTCATCTGAAAACATGATTCAAAACAACACTATTAAAAACATAATTCTTAAAAGTTCAGAATCCAGTACCATCACTTTTAAAGGCATTGAAATATTGTATGGTGTTTCAAACACTAAAAATACTATAGAAAATTGTCTGATTGATAATATTCAGGTGTCATACAATCAGACCACATTATCTAATAGAGTGGTAGGTATAGACGTAACTACTGCTTATGGAGAAACATGCGTTCGTAACAATACAATATCAAATATAAGTCAGGTTTCCAATACAAATACAAATGCTTATGACATTAAAGCCATTTATCTAAATTTTAATGATGAGTCAGTTGTTAAATGCCTGATTGAAAATAATTCCATATCAAATATAACAGCAGGTGGAGATGAATCTACAAAAGAATTTACAGCAACAGCTATTTATAATAACCGTTGTAAAAATGTAGAAATAAAAAACAACCGTATATCTGACATAAAGATAAAGAATTCCATCGATCCTGATAGTAAAATAATAGGGATCTACAGAGTATTCTATTATGAAACACCAAATTCCTGTAAAATATACAATAATATGATTGCTATTGGAAATAATTTTACTTATAATATAAAAATCTATGGCATTTATGAAGTGCAAACTAATGCAGAGTACTATTTCAATTCTATCCATATTTCAGGGACTTCTGCAAGCGGATCCAATAGTACTTATGCATTCTTTAGTGATATGAATGGGGACACAAACAGAACAAGAATTCTAAAAAACAACATACTTTCAAACAGCAGGACAGGCGGATCTGGATATCATTATGCGATAAGCTTAACTTCAACAAATCTTTTAACTCTTGACTACAATATATATTCTGCTCAGAATACAGGATATTTTAATACAGTATACCCAACAATTGCACAATGGCAGGAAGCTGTTGGTCAAGATATAAACTCGAAAAGTTTCACACCTGATTTTACCTCGGTAAATGATTTACATCTCAATCTAAATAATGTGAATCAGGATTACAGAGGAACACCGATAACTGAAATAAACACTGATATAGATAATGAGACAAGACATTCACAATACCCTTATATCGGAGCAGATGAAAAAACAGGTAACTTAACCCTTCCTGTCACACTATCATCCTTTACTGCACTTAATGTTAGTTCAGGCTCTGTCATGTTAAAATGGACAACTCAATCAGAGACAAACCTGTTAGGCTATCATGTTTTCAGGTCAGAAAATAATCAATTAGGTCAGGCTGTCAGAATCAGTGATCATTATATACAAGCTTGTAACCAGTCAACTGAGACTCATTATCAATTTAAAGATGTAAATCTGTCATTGAATCAATCCTATTATTATTGGCTTGCATCCTATGAGTTAGATGGTACCATCAACTATCATGGTCCCGTTATGGTTAACTCATTTCAGGAAGAGATAATACCTCCTGTTCTAGTCAGTGAGACCTGCCTTCACCAAGCTTATCCAAATCCGGCGAACCCTTCAAGTATGATTTCTTTTGATTTGTCTGAAGAAAGTCATGTAAATATCTCAATTTACAACATAAAAGGTCAGTTCATCACTAAATTAACAGATCAGAAATATCCAAAAGGGAAATTTAATCTGATATGGAATGCGAAAGATCAACACGGTAAAAATTGTACTACCGGCGTATATCTCTACAAAATGAATAGTAAAAATTACCAATCAATCAAAAAACTCATGATCATCAAATAATCATAGCGTTTCTTATAAAGCACAACATAGCGGAGGGAAATCCCCCCGCTTTTTTTCATCAGCAGAAAATTCCAAGTTTTTTCACAGCAAAGTCTGCAAAAACCAGAATCAACCCGTACTACAAGCATCCTGCTTGCAAAAAAAACATTTTCTGCAAACTGGAAGTTCGCAGTACGATAACTACCAGATTGTTTCTTCCGCTTTTTTTTCATGATATTACGTTTCTCTTTTGTCATACACGACATGTTACAAGTCATTTTCTGCTTGACATGAATACTTGTATATAATTATATGGTGTGATACTCAAAGCTTTTTTACTTGAAAGAGTGACTGGAGATTGATCAACATCAATTTTCATGAAGTCACAGGGCGAAGCTGTATCTTGAAGTCATCTGTAGTGCAAGCTACCAGCTTGTAAGTTGTAGTGCAAGCAACCTGCTTGTAGAAGTAGAACAAGCAACCTGCTTGTGAATTGTAGCGCAAGCTACCATCTTGTGAATTGTAGTGCAAGCTACCAGC
>JAKQQL010000312.1:0-3643 GCA_029564175.1 Candidatus Cloacimonadota bacterium | reverse complement strand
ATATCCTAACCCATTTGCCAATGAGTGTAAGATCAGTATGAAACAGACCAATGCAAAGATTTTGAATGTAAGTATTTACAACATCAAGGGGCAAAAGATACGGGATCTCTCCAATGGAAACCTGAAAAACGAACATGATCAAATCATCTGGGATGCCAGAGACCATTCAAATCAAACAGTCGCATCAGGGATTTACTTTGTCAAAGTGGAGACAGAACAGGGCTTGTTTGTTAAAAAAATACTAAAACTAAAATGAAAAAGGAGCTTAAATGAAAAAAAGATATATAATTATAATGATGTTGATTTTAATAATTAATCATCTCACAGCTGATAATGGCAATATGTTAACTAACAATATAATTCTAAAATTCCACAGCCCTGTAAATGTCAGCAAAAATAATCAAGGTATTGTAACAACAGGGTTTTTCGAATTAGATTCATTGAACACTGTTTATAATTGTCAGGAATACGCTTTAATTGATTATGCCTGGTCAAAACGATTAAGAAATATTCTTGTATTAGGATTTTCTGAGGAGTATGATGTATTTAAAATACTAACGAACTATCAGGAAAAGCTTTCTTCTCTTTGTGTTTACATCGAAGCTGAATCTGATAAAAATCAATATCTTACAAGTATTCCTGGAGATTATTTAATTTCTCCTGGTTTACAGCATGATCAGGATGTTTTTTATCGTGTATCTGAAGATGCAGATAAAAAATACTGGTTTGCTAATAACTTTTTTAGCTGGGTTAGCCATAGTGATTCAACAAATGGAGCATTAAATGTAGTTAATTATCCTCTTTTTCGAGATACATGGGAGACTGATAATCCAATATCATTGTTACCCAACCCTGTTATTGGAGGATGGGCAGTAGGAAATCCAAATAATTATATATATGGATATTCTTATAAGATGTATGGGAAATTTGGTACATATCATTTGACTAAAGAATATAACAACACTTTAAAAGCATGGGAATATTCAAAAGGGAAGAATATTGATAATAATCCTATGATAGTTGTGGTTGCTGACCCTTATGGATTTAAAGTTGATCATCCTGATCTTGAAGGTCAGTTTCTTCCTTCTTTTTATGATCCAAATACTTCTATGAATTTACTTCCTCCCTATTTAAGACCCTCAACTCAGATTAATCATTCATCAATGCAACCTATTCAAGTACATGGCACCAATATTGCAGGTGCAATTTGTGCTAAAGCTGAAAATGCTTCACAAGGAAACAATTTTAATATTTTAAGCTCTGTTGGTGTCGCACCTGAAGTAAAACTTTTTAGAGCATTTGACTCTTCTCATAGTCTATCACAAGCACTAGAATATTTGATTGTAAATAATCTGGTACAGTATACAAAATCTTTGTCGTTAAGTTATTGACCTATCAATGGTTTTCTATATAGAGACGTTTTTGAAGAATATATTGATCAAGGAATAGTGCCTGTAACAACTCGTGGATACTCTCCTGCGGGAATACTTGACAATTACTATTATCTTAATAGCCATGCCCATATTATTGCCGGAGATTATAATCCAGATTACAGAGTCTCCACACGGTTTACCAATCCTATTGATACGCTTAACACTTACGAAAGATTCTATAGCACTCATATTAGTGCCCCTGGAATGATATGGACAACTTCATTTTTCCCTGTAATGCCTAATCCAGGAGTACCTATTGCCGTTGGTGATCCGATTTTAGGATTAGGGACAAACACTTCAATTGCGGCTCCGCAGATAGCAGGTGCTGTTGCTTTAGTTGGATCTGTTTATCCATGGATGTCAGCATCTGAATTAAAAACCCAGATTATGCTGTCAGGTAGATATCTTGACAGAATCGTAGCTGCAAGCCAAAGTTTTGTACCAAATACGCCTGCAAGTTTCTTTGGTGCAGGTGCACTTGATATGATGGGAGCATTATATCTCCATGGCAGTCATAATGCATTAAATCTTGATTCCAGTGATTATCCCAAAGATGAAATCCTCTTAGGTAAAGAGCTTAATTTAACGAATTCTACAATCCATATTCGGGGAGCGCTTAGAATCCAGCCTCAAACAAACGTCGTACTTGATCAAAGTAATAGTTTAAATCTTTACGCCGGATCCAGCATAATCCTTGATGATGGTGCAGTCTTAGAAGTCAGATTAAACAGTAATACCCTCTCTTTAAATGATATTTCCTTTACCTGCTCAACTCCTGATAATCCTGGTAAAGTGATTTTTAATGGAGGAATTACCCAGTTTATGTCTTGTCAGTTTAACAATGTTAAGATTGAAACAATGAATGGCAATCTGACAGTAAATACTTCTGCATTTGTAAATTCAACAATAAAAGCATATATGCCTCAGCTGTGGAGCGGTGATAAAATTGCCAATGTTACAAATTCAACTTTTTCAAACACAATTCAAATCAATAATTCATCAAATAATGCCATTTATTTAATTGGATTTAATGAGTTTCTCGTTAGTAACAATGTAATCAGCAACTATTTTAATGGTTTGATTGCTGAAGAATGTGTGGACGGAATGATTGAAAATAACAGCATTTCCAATTGTCAGAATGCCGGAGTTTATCTTTATCATACGATAACCACGATAAATGGATATAATTCTATTAAGTATAACAAATATGGTGTATATGCCACCCGATACAGCGTATGGAGTATGACCGGCAATATGTTAAGTTATCCGCATCAGGAAATCAAATATAATACAAACGAAGAGATATTATTCTCTAGCAACAGTCTTCCAGGCTATATCAGATATTGTGAGATATTTGATACTAATCATACTTATGATTATGTCAAATCCATCGGAACTCCTGCCTCAACAGTAGATATCAGATACAATTACTGGGGCACAGGATTCAATGCAAGTATTGATTTATATCCTGCATCTTCATTCAATTATCTTCCAGTCTGGACTCCTCAGATTCCAACTACATTAACCATGACACAGGATGAAACATTGTACAGCTCAGCTCTGACTTATGAATCAGAAGGTGAGTTTAACAATGCTGAAGCAGAATATCGATCACTGATTAATACATATCCTCAGTCTGCATTATCAAAAAACGTACTGAATACTTTACTGAATATAGAACGGTATTCAGATAATGATTATCAGGATTTAAAATCTTATTATCAGACAAACCCTGTTTCTGACTCTTTAGAGGCGTCTTATTTATCTAATTACTGTAATATTCAGCTTAGCAATTTTAATGAATCATTAGGCTATTTCGAGAATATTATCAACAACCCTCCATCTGTTCAGGATTCTTTATGTGCTATTGTTGATTTTATCAATTTAAATCAGTATATGGAAGAAAATGGGACAAAATCTGAATATAAGGCTTTGTTTAAAAAATATCTGCCAAAAAATATTAAACAAATCAATGAGTTCAAGAATAAGATATTTGCTGATTTAACAAGAGAAAATCTAAGCTTTGAAAACAGTACAAATGACCTTCCTATAAAACCTGTTGAACTGTTTGCTAATTATCCAAATCCATTTAATCCTTCAACAACTATATCATACAGTTTGCCTGAAACATCTCATGTTTCTTTGAAGGTTTATAACATTAAAGGTCAGTTAGTCAAAACACTGGTGAATGGAAGCAGAGATAAAGGCGT
>JAKQQL010000311.1:0-6990 GCA_029564175.1 Candidatus Cloacimonadota bacterium | reverse complement strand
CAGGTTCATCTCTAAGCGATAGCTTATAAATAGAGGCCATCTTTAGCATTGCTGCCACATGCGGTATTAGCTCAAGTTTCCCTGAGTTGTCCCCCGCTTAGAGGTAGATCCCCACGCGTTACTCACCCGTTCGCCACTGTCCTCTCCCCCGAAAGGGAAATTCTCGTTCGACTTGCATGCCTAATCCATTCCGCCAGCGTTCGTCCTGAGCCAGGATCAAACTCTCCGTAATCACGTAAAAATTTATCTTCGACTGTTTGTCACTCCACATCTATTCGTCTTTGTTAGATCTTTGCTTCGAACGACTTTCGTTCATTCTTTAGCCACGACTCTTTCACATCAGCTCCAACTGATAAAACACAATCTACAAACCTCACTTTTTTTGTCAATAAGTTTTTTCATCTTTTTTATTTTTTAAAGACTCTTTCTGTTTTTAATTCACTGTAATTTCGGCAGTTTTAAATCTCAATATTTTTTCTAATTTATCTCTTTAAAGTGTCTTTTTCGATTCATGATATATTTTCAATTCACCTGAATATCCACAAAAAGTGGTAATTTCACCATCAATCATAAGGATAAAAATAGTTAAAAATCATCTCAAATGATTTTTGATAATTTGCTTCCATTTCTGAATACTTTTTATATTTTACTGAATCATTCTTATAGATTTCTTCCAATCTTTTTATCGCATTCAGACAAAAATATGTGTAATTCCCTTTTCCTTCTTCATTACCGGTATTATCATGATAAACATACCTGTATTCTTTTATGATAACATTTAAAGTCTCTATTTCTTTTTTAAGCTGATTAGTTTCTTGGCAATAATGGGCTAATTTGCTTAAAAGAAATGCCTGCAAAATTTTATTATCTGTTCTTTTGATTAAATTTTCAATTGATCTTTGATACTTATCAGGAGAATACACATTTTTTACACTGTCTAAATATTGACTAAAGACAGTCCGAAGATGAAAATCTCTGTTGTATGCATTAATACTAAATTTATTAAACCGTTTTAAAAAATCAAATATTTCATTTTCTGCAGATTCATAGTTTTTTAAATCGTACAGATAAATATGAAATCGACTATAAAAAGATGATATATTTATGAAACTATGAAATCCCTCAAAAGGATTTTTATATTCTACTTTGTTATTATCTAAAAGCATTTTAAAAGAGCTGTTTTCTTTGACTTCTTTGAATAAATCCAAAGCTTCATTATAATGCTTTTCTTTAAGCTCATAATTTGCAAGTTGCCAGAGGGTGTTATAATAAACATTGTAATCATTAAAATAAAGGTTTTTATCCTGTTTTCTAAGGATCTCTGAATAATAAGAGATTTTCTGGCGATCATTATTTTTAATTGCTGTTAGTAATCCTTTTTGTTGTTCAGCAACATTAGCATAATTCATTGTTTGATTTGGATTTATATAATCCTTAGATGCCGTTTTAGAGAGCGGAAGATTAAAATTCTTAAGAGCAGTAGCGTATCTTTCATTATGTTTGGCCAGTAACTGACATGTATTGTATGCTTTACTATATAAAATATCAATCTCTTTTTTCTGTACCGGAGTCATTGGATTTTTTATCAATTCTTTTATAAAAAGCATTTGAATTGGAACTAAAGGTCCGTTTTCGTACTCTTCCTGCCATTCATAAAATAGATCAGGATTCATTGTCTCTGATATATTTTTAAACCATTTAATCTTTAAATCCATATTATTATGAAAATGTTCAGAGTTTATTAATGCAAATCTATCTTCTGATAAATACTTATTCTTTACATGATTGTTAAACTTATTAATAAATACTAACCGCTCTTTAAAAAGTTCTTCACTTTTCAAATCATTCATTCTTAAAGCATTAACGTATTCACTCAGTAGTGATGTAAATTGGTCAAACATTTCTCCAAATTCTACATAGTGAGATGCTAATATTTCATGACATTGTTTGTATTTTTTTGTTTAACCAACATTTGCAATTGGTATATCCTTGCCTGAGTTTTATTAAAAGAGATATTCAATCCTTCTGATGAACGGTACAAACCTTCAGACATCAAATAATCAGAAGAAAGTAATTCTTTTAAATATTTTTCATATTCTCTTTGGTTATTCTCTTCAACTGCAAACTTTAATCTGAATAAATCAAGCATCCCTTTTGATTCAATCGAAAAATATTCACTGAAATAAAAGTCACAACTATAGTTTTCTAGTAAATAATCAAACAAATCCTTATCATATCCAAGCAATTGAATATAATGTTCATACTGTGAGTTAAATTTATCTTCGTCTAAATGCTCTGGTGATAATAGTTTTCTAACATGATAAGAAAACTTTGCAATATCAATAAAATCTGAATCAATTTTGTCAAAATTCAAACTATCATTACAAACAACCGGTATTTCACGGATGTATGGGTCGTATGAATTCTCTTGCAGGTTATCGCTTTCCCTTGAATAACTTTTCGTAGCATCAGATATTCTTTTTTTCTCTAATGTCTGTTTTTGTTGTACTAAATACATAGCATATCCTGAAACTAACAAAATAAATGCAATACTTATAAAAACAATTGTCTTCTTCTTCATATTCACTCCTTTTAATGATAATATCTTTATAATCCTCTCAGATATTCCAGTGCTTCATCCAATATCTCATCCCTGCCTTCACTAAGCCCCTTGATCGTCTCCTTGACTTCGATATCAGGAATAACACCGATTCCATGGAACTGACTGCCATCATGATTTGTTACCAGCATCCCGCTCCATATCACATTAATATTCCCTGGTAAAGTGTATTGTAATACATTTCCGGTTGAGCCCGTTGTTTGTTGCCCAATAACTATAGCAAGCTGATACGATTTCATAAAATCAATATAAGATTCACAATAACTCTGAGATCTATTGCCCGATAAAATAACACTCTTCGCTTTAATCAATGGTGATTCCGGCTTAATTGGCCATCCAATCATTGCTTCCCCATTGATCACTTTGTCTCTGTCCGGATACAAAACATATTGCCTGAAATAGTCTTTGATATCACTTCCCTTTTCCATTAGATGAGATAAGAGGTTTAAACTGATTCCCGGATAATATCTAAGATCAAAGATGAGGCCCTTTGCATCGGCAAGTTTTTCATACATTCCATCTAAATCAGTGTCATTAATTCGGCCACGATTAACATTAAGATAGATTATCCCATCAGAGTATTCGATTAGTTTATCCTGTTTATTATAGAGTTGATCATAAGGTAGAATTTGATTTAATGAGACTTTAAGATTGATTTGATTTGAGTCTGATGTTAAAAAAACAAATTCCGGTTCAGCATTGTCATAATAAGAGATAATATTACCTAACAAATTCGCAAGTGTACCATGTTCAGTCGCTTTTTCATGATATATCCGATTCTCTTTCATAAACTGATAAAAATCATTATTATCTATTCTTAAGACCTCAAAACCGGGTTTCACTGATTCAATCAAACTAGATATCACAATCCATTTATTTTCAATCCAATCTACTCTGAAAGGGAGCGCCTGCCTTTTGATAATCTTGTAATTATCAATATAACTGTGTGCATCCTTTGTAAAAGAAGCCATTTTTTTGATAACAAAAAGTATTTCTTTGTCATTTTGACATTGAAGTGCTTCAGATAATCCGATCGTTAACTGTTCATCCCATATATTCTCAGTATATTCCCAATATGGATAGAAATGTTGTAGAAAATTCCAGTAAATGACGACCGCTCCGAGTGCTGAGGAAGTATTAAACGCAGCATTTTTATCAATTGATGCCAATTGACTTTGCAGTTGATTCAGTTTTTTCTGATCACTTTGAGGATAGGTGAAATCTCTTTTACAATAGAGGGTTAATGGCATCAGCAGATTTAGTTCATCATTTAATTGTTTATCAACTAATTCAGGAAAACTCAGGTGATGATTAAAAATCTGATCAGAGAATCCGATGGTATAAACATTAGCTGTATTCGATTGACTGATCTCAAGCACTCTATTATCCATTATATCCTTAATCAGATAATCGATATTTTTAGCATAAAAAGCACCAAAAATCAGATTTGTTGGATTCTGACCAGGAATTTCATTAGTAAAATCGATTTGCTCAACAATATGCCATTGATTTTGACATTTTACTTCAACAGTGATGTTCTCAATATAAATCGTTTTAAAATCTTCGATAAAGACCTGAAGCTCTTTATCCTGACGTTCATTAAAGGCAAACTCAAACTGATAATCCTGCCAATCATTGACAATCATTTCTTTCTTCACACATGCTTTTTGATCTGCATAGCCATAATAAACAGATATATGCGGATCTAGAGAATCGGAATTGTCGCTATAAGCATAAGCTTTCACTCTGATAGTATCATAAGGTTCTTTGTAATATTCTGATTTTAGTTTGATGACAGCATATCTTTTTTTAAAAGTATCATCTTTCATAATTTTAAAATAACGATTTGTTCTTTTAGAATCATATATCTGGCTATTCATATAGATACCATTATACTGCCAATGTGTTATCATATAGTTTTCAGGATCAAAAGGAATGATGTGCTTGAAAGAGTTATCGATATGATTGTTTTTTTGATAAACAAGGATACCAGGTGCTACCGGCAAAAACAATTCATGGAGAATCCTGATTAGTTCTACATCATTTTCAGCATTTAAAACATGATCACAACCGTAGATTGCAAACTGATCCCAGTCTATTTCCTGAGCTTCATCACCCGGATAAAAAAAGCGAACATAACCATACATTTTAGCAAAGGCTTTCAAATTTTGAATTTCTCTCTGAATTGTTTCTTTGTCATTCAAACAGTAAAGCATTGGTATCATTGAGAAAATTAATATTGTAATTATAATCATTTTCAATCATTCCTCCCTATTTTCTATTAGTAACATACAATTATAGATTTTTGTCAAATGATTTTTTAATTCTCTTCAATGAGACTGTTCGAGACTGTTCAATTTTTGATCCTTAGAAGCTAACAGCTGTATCTAATGACTTTGAGAAAAGGGTGCCTACCTTTTCCCACTGAATTGTTGCTTGACAAATTTTGCTTATATTCAGATTATACAGCATAGATTCTGTATGCAGTTGCTGTCTGCCATGCAGGATTAGTTCTTTCATCCAAAGTGAAAAAACTATTTGTCTGGCAGTATCAAGGTTCTTTAGACCATATCGGCCTGATACTGCTTTATTAATTTTCCGGTTATATCTTTCAGAAACATTTGATGTAAGTCCTTTTCTTCTAAACGACCAATTTTTGAGTATTCTTTCTGAAATATGTTTTGCCAGAGTATCAGGCAGTATTTTTGTGAGATTTTTCAGTCCCTTTTTGATGCTTTTAGAAGATTCTCTTCTAAATACATTCAGTATTTTTTCCTTGTATAATTGCTTTAAATTGTCAGGTATTTTTAATTTATAAATATCTTTGATTAAGTTTCGTAATTTATGAAATTTACATAGTTGATGCGGAGTCTCCGGAAATACTTTCATTCTTGCTTTAAACAAAGGTTTGCTTCCATCACTTACAATCAATCGCGGTATACCATAATGCAGTTTAAACATCTGAAAACAATGCTGATAAGCTTCTGTCGTAGTATTATAGTATATGTCCTGATACAAAGGAATGCCTAAATCAAAATCCACTATCGTTATAACATAATAGGGAACTCGATTGAGTTTAATATATTTTTCATCGATACTTATTTTTCCACTCCAGTATTTAATTGAATTAATCAATAACGCCTGCATGTCTTTTATCTGATGGAATAGATTTGAAACAGTCCCTTTGGAAACTCCTAATAGCATGGCTATTGTTTCAAAGTTTAAACCGCTTGCAGACAGAAAATTTACCAGTACACTCTTGTCAGACTTCTCCATTTTATTTAAATATTCTGATTCAATATACGGGTTATTCTCTTTATAGACTTTATGGGTTCTTTTTATATCAGGGTCAACCTTTTTATCAATTTTATTCGTTTGCATTAACAATTCAAGATGGTGATTTACATCTAAACATTGATTGATACTTTTTTTTGATAACAGAGCCTGCATTTTTTTAATAATTGTCACAGAACTTATCTCTTCAATCTTTTTAAGAAAAGTCTGTTTGCTGATTTTAGAATTAGATTTATCATTACAGTATGATTCATAATGCTTATCGATAGGTAATAAAAGGTTATTGATGACTTGTTGTTGGATTTTATCACTTTCTTCTTTGAGAAAAGACTTCCTGGTTAAAAAAGTTTTAAAGTCTTTCCCACATTGATTGAACTGCATAACATAATTATGCACATTTTGCCTGTTACTATATCCTGTTGAATCGGCTATCTCCTGATGTGTAAAATAGCTCTTACCTGTTTTAACAACCTTGATTAAACTAAGTAACATATTGAATACCTTTAAGTTATCGCTATTATTAACTAACTCGATAATAAAGAGTTCATTGATAATAAGTTTTAATGAAGAGTCACTGGCTTCAATCCTTAAAGAACTGCTTACTTCAAGTTTTTGGAGTGTTTTTTTTCATAAATACCTCGCCTTTTTTCCAATGTAATTGATGCCATAATAGGTAACTCAATTTATTTGTAAAGTACTATTTTACATATTTTTTCTTATAATTTTTGTCAATTTTTACGACAATTGAACACAAATAACGCTTGTAATTGAAAGATCTTTTAAAAATAGTCATTGGTTTTGGTTTTAGAATAACGATCAGAAATTCTGTATTTGTCAATTTAGCAAATTCTCACAAAATAGAGCCAAATAACCCCTTTCTATAAAAGTCAGTATCTGGAATATGCATAAACAAGGGATTTGTGTTGAACAGTCTCGACTGTTCAATTTTTGAGACTTAGAAGCTAACAGCTGTGTTTAATGACTTTGAGAAAAGGGGGTTTAATGTTATTACACAGTATTAAATGATAAGAAACTACTCAGGAGCGTTGATTTACAGAATGCCTACGGTTAACAAT
>JAKQQL010000299.1:0-1426 GCA_029564175.1 Candidatus Cloacimonadota bacterium | reverse complement strand
GATCTATTTGATTCATTATTTGAAAAGAAAATTGATTATCAGTATTACATTAAAACTGTTGATTCCCTTTTGTCTATAAAAACTATTGATGATTTTCTGTATAAAGCTTTCCCTATGCTTGTTCAGCTTACTCATTCTTCTTCGGGTGCTATTTTTTTTATTAATCAGGATAATGAAGATTTTGAATACTACAGATTCTCTGCAGGAAAGATCCGCAAAGAAGAGGTGTTTGAATTTGATTCTGAGTCACCTCTTGTAAAAATTATGAATCATCCCGATGATATTATAATTAGGCGTGATATGGACAGAAATCTCAGTTTTGAAAAAAGCATTGTTGCTGAAATGGACAAAATCGGGGCGGATATTGCGGCTCCGATTTATTATCATGATATTTTTATAGGTATTGTATGTTTAGGAGGGATTACACGTAACGTATCATCTGACGATTGCGCCACGATAAAAATATTTACTTCAAAAGCAGGTTCGATTCAGGCACATTATTTTCTTACAAAAGAAATGATTAAGAAACGCGAATTTGAGAAAGAGAAAGCTATCGCACTTAAAGTTCGAAAGTCTTTTTTTCCTGTTAATGAAGCTTCGAATTCTGTATGTGAAGTGGGATTATTTGCTAATACCCGGTCTCTTTTGACCGATTTGTTTTATGATATTTATAAAAAAGATGATTCAGTTCTTTTTTCATATTATACCACTGGAAAAGAAACATATGATTCTCTTATTTTTATGCCGGCTGTAAAAGTTCTTATTCAGACCTATATCCGGATGGGTTATAATGTTAAAGATTCGGTTTTGATGGCAAAGAATATACTTATTTCAAAAGATCTGATTGATGATAATTTTTCTATATGTGCCGGACTGATAAATTCTGATATTCTGGATTATTACGCAGAGAATATGCCGAATCCCTGCAGAATCAGCAGGAACTCGATAGAAGAAATAAACGGAAGCATTAAAGTCGGAACAGGAGACCTTATTGTTTTTGTTGAAAAAGAAATGAAGGATATCATCGATGAGAAGATGTTGAAAGGACATTCAGAGATATCTTTTATCCGGGATAGAAGAGCATATATTATTGCTGAAAATATTCTTGAATTAGCAAATGGGCCTTACGGTTCACGGAACAAACTGGTGGCGGTTGTAAAATGCATTTAAAAAAATTTTTTAGAAGCAATATTTTTATCGGCATTTGCTTTGTAATTCTTTTTGCTGCAGATTTCTTTTCAATAGTGTCACTTGCTGATTTTTCTTCAAAGTATCCATTTGACAGAGTCTTATACGGTAATACTTTTAAGTACAGTTATATTGTCCTTGGAAAATCAGATCTATATGATTCTGTTTTAGTTAAGATGAACGGAGTTTATATTGATGAGAATAATGCTAAAGATGTAATCCGTAATAACAGTGAATA
>JAKQQL010000298.1:0-49915 GCA_029564175.1 Candidatus Cloacimonadota bacterium | reverse complement strand
TGTCGTCTGGCTATAAAGAAATGTCAGACCATAGCAGAGGAAATGGATCAGGACTGTCTGATTGTCGCTGCTGATACGATTGTCTATCATAAAAAGCACATATTAGGAAAACCGGAGAATGAAGCGATGGCTTTTGACTATTTAAACGCCTTGTCAGAGCATACTCATGCGGTTTATACAGGAATTTGTGTCCGATATAAGATGAAAAACTATACTTCTGTTGAAAAGACAAGTGTCAGTTTTAAAAAAATGTCTGAGCAGGAGATTAAAGACTACATAGCCACCGGAGAACCTATGGACAAAGCCGGCGCGTACGGAATTCAGGGATATGGCGCACAATTTATTGAAAAAGTAAATGGATGCTACTTTAATGTAATGGGTTTTCCTGTTCATCAGTTTTATTGCTTGTTGGAAAAGATGTTTAAAGGATAAATTATGCAAACCTTATTTTATAATACCCGTTTTTATACAATGAATCAAAGAGATGAATTTTTTACTGCTTGTCTTGTTGATAATGGTATCATTCAGGCTGTTTTTAAAGATCAGCTTCCCAGTTTTCAGGGTAAACAGATTGATCTGAAAGGTGCCTGTGTTTTACCTGGTTTTATTGATACTCATACGCATTCATTTGAAGGCGGATTATACAGTAAAGGGGTCGATTGCTCTCATGTGAAAGATCTGTCTGATTTATTCAACAGGCTAAAAGAAGCAAATCCGATCAGCCAGATGATTTTTGCCTGGAATCTGGATGAAAATGCTATCACCGAAAAGAGATTTCCAACAATTGAGGAGCTGGATGCGGTTGTTCCAGACCTGCCATTATTGCTTAGAAGGGTTGACGGACACTCTTGTATTATCAATACGAAAGCTCTAAAATCAATCCAGTGGAATTATCGCTTACCTGATCATTTTAATGGGCTTTTAAAAGGCGACTTGAATGATAATGCTGCTCACTGGTTTCATAAAAACCTCTCTGAAACGGCTGTACTGGAAGCCTATGAAGCGGCACAAAAAATAGCGTTATCAACAGGGCATACAACGATTCATACCATGATTGGAGATGCAAAACAGGATATTCTTCATTATCCGGTGATGAATCAAAATTTAAGTCATTTTATAATTGATTATAAACTCTATCCACAGTCTTTTAATATCAGAAAAGCGCTTGATAACGGTGCTACCCGAATTGGAGGCTGTATTTTGGCTGATGGCTCTTTTGGCTCACATACCGCTGCTTTATCTGTACCTTATGCAGATATGCCGGAACATTATGGAAATCCATATCAGAACCAGGAATTTTGGGATCAATTCATCATGGAATGTCATCAAAACAATTTACAGGTAGGAGTACATTGTATTGGAGATTTTGCTATCAATCAGATAATCAATGCCGTTGAAAAAGCGCAGAAACATCATGAAAAAGACCTAAGACATCAGATTATTCATTGTGAACTTCTCAGAGATGATATGATTCAAAGAATGGCTGAAAATCAGATGAGTGCTGTTATGCAGCCTGCATTTGACCGATATTGGGGTGGTAAAACAGGTTTTTATCAGAAGGTACTTGGTTTGGACAGAGCCTATTCCTGCAATCGTTTTAAATCATTAATCAGTCAGGGAGTGTTGGTTACTGGTGGTTCTGACTGGTATATCACACCAGTGGATGCGTTGCTGGGAATTGATTCAGCTGTAAATATTCATAATCCGGATGAACGGCTTGAAGTATTTGAAGCCATCTCTCTTTATACATCAAATGCAGCAAAGTTATCTTTTGATGACAATCAGATAGGCACTCTCTCTATTGGTAAACAGGCTGATTTTGTCTGTTTAGATCAGGATATTTTTAAAAGTCAGAAGATAGATCAGATAAAAGTCATATCCGTATATAAAAAAGGGATTCATGCCTTTTCTTGCTAAAGTAAAACGGATTAGAGACGCAGTTTTTAACGAGTTTGCACTCCATCCGGAGAGTAGATTAACCGATTACTTTAAGTATTTTGCCCAAAGTGCTTTTGGACCAGGTCATATTATATCTGATTATGAATCTGCAAGACAATATCTGCTTTATGAAATTGAGCATTCACTCTCTTTTGATCATGTTATATTGCAATCCTGTGATTACTTTCTTCCTTTCTATCGAGTTAATTTAAAGCTGGTAAAAGATAAACATTTGGACTTTGATCTATTGTTTAGTGCTTTCATTGAAAGTGCCAGTAGTATAGAACCGATATCTGAAAGTATTTTTAGAGAAGAATGGGAAGGTATTTTGCAGGTCATTAAAATTGAAAATATGCCGATACCCAATTTTGAAGAAGATATCATCTTCATCAATGAATTGATGGATCGTAACAAATTTATTTGTCATCATTCTGAAGGATTTAAAAAAGCCTATAATCCGCATTATAGGCTAATACATCAGGATTTTTTGCCAAAAAATATACTATTCTATGACGGTTGATTCCTGGTTAATAATATAGTTTTCAATTTGTGATTTATAATTTGAATCAAGTGTTACTAACATTCTGATCCCATTTTCAAGATGTTCCATTTCCTTGATTACTGCAGTCTTGTGTAATTGAGCAATCAGCTTTTGTTCACGATAGGGGATTAGTAAATGATAATCTATTTTGAGAATGAAGAAATCTTCTATCTTTTTTATGAGAAGATCTACATTCAGATCTTTTTTTGCTGAAATGAAGATTGCATTTTGAAAACGATGACTCAAAGTCAAAACCTGATCAGGAGTCAGGCAATCAATCTTATTAAATACAAGAAATTCAGGGATATGATCTGTTTCTATATCTTTCAGCACCGTATTAACTTCACTGATCTGACTTTCAAAGTTGGGGTCTGATACATCAACCACATGTAATAGCAAATTAGCTTCTTTTGCCTCTTTTAAAGTTGCACGGAAAGAAGCTACGAGGGTATGAGGCAATTTGGCAATAAAACCAACAGTATCAGCGATCACAAAATCGTCATGGATAGAACGGGTAAAAGGTCTGACTGTTGAGTCAAGCGTTGCAAAAAGTTTATCTTCTACCAATACATCAGATTGAGTCAGATTATTAAAGAGGGTTGATTTACCTGCATTGGTATAACCTACCAGGCATATTCGATGAATTTTTTCTCTTTGTTTGGATTGCGTCTTTTTTTGAATCAAGATCTTATTTAGTTTTTCAGAGATTTGATGAATTTCAGCTCTGATTTTCGTTCTATCCAAATCAATTTGTTTTTCGCCTGATCCTCTGGATGCAAATCCGACACCACCTGCTGATGACCCTGCAATCCGGTCAAAAGTGATCTGATTCTGTTTTAAACGGGGTAATTCATACTTTAATTCCGCTAAGCGAATTTGGAGTCTGGCTTCACCGGTTTTAGCATGCAGATAGAAAATCTTTAAAATAATCTCTGTTCTGTCCAAAACTCTGATATTAAAATCCTTTTCTATATTGGCATGCTGGGAGGGTGACAGTTCATCATCAAAGATGAGATACTCTATGTTTTCAGCTTTCATTCTGTCTCTCAGAGATTCAATATAGCCTTTTCCTAAGAAATAGGCACGATCATGATTTTTTCTGTTTTGATAAACGCTGTCTACTGACTCGTAACCAGCAGTATCAGCCAGTCTTTTAAGCTCTTTCAGAGAAATGACTGTCTTTTCTATTTCTTTATTTGATAAACAAATGCTAACTAAAAGTGCTCTTTTGTTTTCTTCTAGGGTCGTTTCCTGTAACATAAGTCCTTCCTTTCTTTTAAATGTGACTTGTGCTGCAATCCTATGCTACAAAAAAACTCAGAGAGTTTGTCCCTGAGTTAAAAATTTATATAGTATTAGCCCGGGATTGCACAAATTGAGAGCAATACCAGACTAAATTTTTAGAAATTTAATGCTTTGGTATTGCAGTTCAGATGTTGCGTAAACGGATCATTACAGTCATCATTTTTGATACCTCCATATTTTTTGAATACAATAATTTAAGTAATATTTTTGTCAAGAGGAAAATTCTGAAATAAAAAAAGGCACAGTTCCCTGTGCCTTTTTGAGGATTCTATGTTTAAAAGCCAAACCAAGGTCCGACACTTACAGTATAAGCATCAAACTTAGTGTTTGGTGAGTGGGTAACTTCAAATGTGTCGCCTGTCAGTTTTGCATCCCAGCCGGTTGTCCAGCCATAAGAAGCAATATAGCCTCCTTCAGCTCTGATGCCTAACCAGCTGGTTAAGCGATAGAGTAATTCTGCTTTAGGTTGTGCGATGATATATGATTTTTTAAATTTAACATAGTTGTTTGCTGAGTTTTGGATTTGAGTGTGGTAAGTACCCCAGTTGTAGTCACCTTTTGACTGACTGATTTCGATTGTCTGACTAGCTCCACCAATCATGACGCCAAAAGAACCGATGAAGTTTTTAGTGATAGCAAAACGTTTATCAAGTGTAACACCACCGAATGATGTTTGATACTGCAATCTTCTGATGACATTTTCAGAACTAACAGTCGCATTTGTTTTTTTGGTCAGTGAGTAACCAGCACCCATACCACCGAGGAAAAGACCTTTGCCAATACCTATTTTACCGCCACCACCATTGAATAACATACCATCATCTGCAATTTTGCTAAAGCCAACACGGGTAACCAGGTCATTGACATCATCCATATTAAGAGCTACCCAGATTGGCATCCATGTACCGCCACCGTATCCAACAGATTTTTTGCCTGTTTTATTTGAAAAGATAATGTCTTCCATGTCTTCATCGATATCAAAACGATTCGTTCCAATGTTTACTTTTACATTATTGACTCTTTTGCCAAATTCAAAATCTATTTGGTTTTCTTTTCCATCACGGAAATAAGTCAGTTTAATCTTATCTCCGGCTTTATATCGGGTAATGACACTTTCAAAAGTCTCTTTATCAACTAATTCTGTATCATCAAATTTCATCAAAATATCATTTTTAGCTAAACCATGCTTTTCTGCAGGGGTATTGCTGGAAACACCAGTTATCAAAACACCGAAATTGTTTGGATAACTGAGTTCTCTTGCTTTTTTTAAACTGAGATTTTCTGTAAAGACGCCCATGAATGCTTTTTGAACAGAGCTTTCATCATCGCTCTCTTCATTGTTTAAATCAATAATGATTCTTTTCTTTTTAGTTTCTTTGCCTTCAGTGGAATCATCAATCGCTTCAATCGGTTTGATTTCTGTAATTTGAATGTTTTTTGCAGAACCTTCATTACTTACGACTAAAGTTTCAACTCTTCTTAATTCCTGTGCTGATAGCATAGAAATACTCATAACAACCAGTAATCCAGTGATGATGTGTTTGGCTTTCTTTCTTAATACCGCCTTCATTTTGCACCTCCATTTGTTTTCTTGATTATTGATATACGCAATTCAGATGCCAATTCTGCTAGAATATGTAACATCTTGAAAAATAAGGAAGTATAGAAATTGTAATGAGCGCTTAACATATCTTTTCAATATATTGGCATATCATTCATTTGATTTGATATAGTCTTTTCATAAACAATACAATCATTTTTAACAAGCACTGAAACACGGAAAAATACGGAAAATGATGATCTAACCACTGATTTAACGGATGAATACGGATAATCAGCTTTGCAGAATGTATAATGAACAATGAAAAATGAAAACAGATACTCCGGAGGAGTTTAATATCAGTAGGCCAGGGTTTGGGAGTTTGTACAAAAGGCAGAATTTATTCGGTCGTACCTATGGGGCTTGATTTGTAATACACACTATACCAGACACTTCCGCATCTGGCTACCACTCGTCAATTCCAAAGGAATATTGGTATTTTTACAGACACAGGAGGGTGATTTTATCACGGACCAGTTGTTTTATCTTCTGTAGGTACAACCTTATCTTTGCGTACGTTGCGCCCTTTGCGAGAAAAAATTTTCATTTTGAAACATAGATCAGGGTATTGTTTTTCGGATTTACGGTTATGCCACCCTTCTAAAGGATGGGAGTACTTTGCTTCATTTCGCAAATATATACCAACTTTTTATACCTTTGTAGGAAATCAACTCGTTTAAAGAAAAAATATGACCAAAAGACATTATAATGACCAAAAGTAATAACTATTAGTCATTATAATGACCTGTAGTAGATATTATAAAAGAGAAGACTAGACAAAATATTCTTATAACTTGCATAATATCAGAAGATTAGATATATTATACAATTATTCCTTAAATAAAGATTGACTAAAGTAGCATTTTAGATTATTTGAAAAAATCATCGTATAAAAAGGGGTTTTGAATGTATGTCAGATGTATCGAAAAAATAATCAATGACAAACTCCATAGTGGCAAAGCGATTGTGCTAATTGGTGCAAGGCAGGTTGGCAAAACCACATTGATTAATAAGCTCTTAAAAGATCAGGAATTTATCTTTTTAGATGGTGATGATCCAGTCGTAAGAGACATATTAACAAAGCCTTCTACTGAGCAACTCAGAACTATTATTGGATCCAAAAAAATAATATTTCTGGATGAAGCACAAAGGATTAAAGGAATTGGACTAACTCTGAAAATTATTACTGATCAATTTAAAGATGTTCAATTATTGGTAAGCGGATCGTCTTCTTTTGATCTAGGTAATGAATTAAATGAACCATTAACCGGTAGGAAATGGGAATATGAGCTTTTTCCCATTTGCTGGGAAGAGTATGAAAATCATCATGGCTATATTAAAGCAGAGCAGCAATTAGAGAATCGGCTGATATATGGCTTTTATCCTGAAGTAGTAAATAATCAGGGAAATGAGAGAGATATTCTCAAAAATCTGGTAAATAGTTATTTATATAGGGATGTTCTGGCATTTACTGATATCAGAAAGCATGAAGTTCTTGATAAACTATTGCAAGCATTAGCTTTACAAATGGGAAGTGAAGTTAATTATAATGAATTGTCTCAATTAATAGGTATTAATAAAATTACGGTTCAAAAATATATTGATATATTAGAGAAGGCTTATGTTGTTTTTCGTTTAAACAGTTTTAGTAGAAATCTCAGAAATGAGATTAAGCAAAACAGAAAAATTTATTTTTATGACAATGGTGTTCGCAATATGATACTTGGTAACTTTAATCAATTGGATTTACGTCAGGATAAAGGTGCATTGTGGGAAAATTTTCTGATTTCTGAGCGCTTAAAACAGAATAAATACAAAAATACATTTACCCGTATGTATTTTTGGAGGACAAAACAACAGCAGGAAATAGATTTAATAGAAGAAAAAGCGGGCGAACTGTATGCTTATGAGTTTAAATGGAATCATAAAAAAAGTAAAATTCCTCTTTCTTTTACGGACGCTTATCAGGCAAAAACATTTATAATAGACAGAAACAACTTTAGAGATTTCGTCTATATAAACTCACTATAAATTATTAAATATTCATCGCTGATACCCAAGCACCAGCTTTTTTGCTTATCCACTGATAATCAGCTTTGCAGAATGTATAATGAACAATGAAAAATGAAAACAGATACTCCGGAGGAGTTTAATATCAGTAGGCCAGGATTTGGGAGTTTGTTCTAAAGGCAGGTTTTATTCGGTCGCACCTAAGGCACTGGATGTGTAACTTACAATATACCTGGAGCTTCACCCCAATGTCATTAAATTGATGGTTTATACATAATAAGTAATCATAAAAATTGGTTTGAAGGGTCATACAAAGTAAAGCGCCGTACGTCCGCAACTACAAGCAAGATGCTCGTAGTACGGAGCTTTTTTTTTCTACAAGCAAGATGCTTGTAGTACAGGAGTTCCTTTCACTCCTCTTTCATTTCCCTTCAATTTCTCTTCACAATGACGAGAAAATAACAGAGGATTAAGAATTGTGCCGGAAGAGGATTTGATTCGATATATGACTTTTCTACAAGATAGAAAAGAGAATAATATAAGAAAGATATTGCTTTTTAAGAGGAAATGAGTATATTATTGTAAAGAGGAGTGTATGAAAGTTAAATTTAAGCAAAACAAACATGACTATCCCAAGAAAGCCGGTGATTTAAGTCTTGCCTGGTATGCTGGCGGAAGTATTTGTATCAGCAGGCGAAAAACAGAACGAATTTTGCAGAAACAGAATATGTCTATTATTCAGATCAATGCGATTTGCAAAATGGTTTGGATTGATTTGACACCTGGTTTTAAAAAGGATTTGGCTCAATATGCCCTGAAATATAAAAAAGAATACCCTACCCTAAGAAAACGGGGTGTTTCATCTTATGCTGTGTTTCTGATACTAATCCATGCGCTGATTAAACGCTTTTCTCTGAAAACAGATGATCCAGGATCTTGCGCTGATGTGTTAAAGTATCTGTTAGAACTATTGTCTGTTAAAAAAGTTTGGAATGAAACATTGTGCTACAATCATATCACCCCGTTGGGGTTTGTTTGAAAAGAGAACCTGAGTAGTTGCAATTTTTATATAATAAAAAAGCCACTCATCAGAGTGGCTTAAAGCTTTTGGCATATATCTTAGCAAGGGATTACAGAAACGTATTTCTTTCCTTCTTTTTTTGTTTCAAAAGATACTGTACCTTCAATAAGACTGAAGATTGTGTAATCTCTGCCGATACCTACATTTTTACCAGGACGGAATTTAGTTCCGCGCTGACGAATAATGATATTTCCAGGAATAACCACTTCGCCACCGTATTTTTTTACACCTAAATACTTAGGATTACTATCGCGTCCGTTTCTACTGCTTCCGACACCTTTCTTATGAGCCATAATTATCCTCTCTTCTGATTAAAATTGAATGTTAGTGATTTTTACTTGAGTAAAGTATTCACGGTGACCCTGAGTTTTACGATAGCCTTTTCTTTTTTTCTTCTTAAAGACTATGATTTTTTTATCACGACCGTGTCCTAAAACTTCTGCAGTTACTTTTGCAGCATTAATGGTTGGTTGACCAACTTTTACAATGTTATTATCATCGTGGATGAGTAAGATGTCAGACATTTCGATGCTTGAACCGATTTCAGCATCTGCCATATATGATACCTTTAATGTGGCATCTTTCTCAACACGATATTGAAAACCTTTAAAGTCAACTATCGCGTACATAATTTATTCTCCTTTTTATTACACACTTTATAATTCAGTTCTCAATAAATTTTCATAAGTCATTTATGTCAAGGATTATATTTGTTTGTAATGTCTTTTTTTTCATCTGCCAGTATAATCCTGAACATATCCTGGTCTATGTCTGCCTGTTCTACCACTCTGATCTGATTACTCCATTTACGAATGAGCTCAGGATGGGACTCATAAGTCTGCTTTACAATAGGGTGAACCAGTATATCGAGAGGCCTTCCGGAGATAAAATACTCTGCTCTTGCCAGCCATCTGTCCACTTTGATCAAAACGGATTCACGAGAGAGAATCTTACCTGTTCCGTTGCAATGAGGGCAATGTTCGAAATAGGTATTCATCAGAGAAGTTCTGGTTCTTTTTCGGGTAATTTCCACTAAACCCAATGGCCCGAAAGGATAAACCTTGTTTTTTGCACGATCTCTGCGGAATGCTCTTCTCAGTGCATCGAGTACATCCTGACGATTGTAATCATCCTGCATATCAATAAAATCTACAATGACAATGCCTGACAGGTTTCTTAATCTAATCTGACGGGCTATCTCAATGGCTGCTTCAATATTGGTATGTTTAATGGTCGATTCATAATTCTTTGACCCTGTATAGGAACCGGTATTTATATCAATTGCTGTTAATGCCTCTGTGGTTTCTATGACGATGTTACCGCCTGATGGCAGATAGATTCTTGAATAAAAGATCTTTTCAATCTCTTTTTCAATACCGTAGGCATCAAATATCGGGGTATCTTCATTGTATAATTCAATGCGTTGGCATAACTCAGGGTTGTATTCTTTGACTTTTTGGATGATTCGCTGATAAAATAATTTATCATCAATGACCAATCGGTCAACACTCGAACTAAATAAATCCCTGATAAGAATGCTGCCTGAATCTGATTCTTCAAAAATACAACAGGGTGCCTTGCTTTTATTGATCTTTTTTTCAAGATAGCGCCATGTTTTTGCCAATCCTCTGTATTCATCTGTAAATTCTTCTTCCGAGCAATTTTCACCATCTGTTCTAACAATAATGCCGGTATTCGGTTCTTTGATACTGCTCAGAATACTGCGGATTCTTTGTTTTTCTATCGGAGAATTGATTTTTCTGGAGATGGCAATTTTATCCTTATTGGGGAAGAATACAAGAAACTTACCGGGTATGGAGATCTGACCTGTAAGGCGTGCACCTTTAGAACCTATTGGTCCCTTATGTATCTGTACCAGAATTTCCTGACCCGGACTGAGAATTTCAGAGATACGGTGTGATTCCTCCGGAAGAATCCGCTTAGGTGCTTCTCCTTCAAAATCATCCAGAAAGTCGGTAACAATATCTGAATAATGCAGAAAAGCCGTTCTTTCCAGTCCGATATCAATAAATGCAGCCCCCATTCCGGGTAACACATCTTTTACGAGTCCTTTATATATATTGCCAACGATATTATTACTTTTTTCTTTTTCTACAAATAATTCTACCAGCTGATTGTCTTCCAATACAGCGATTCTGTTTTCCAACGGGTGGACATTCACGATTAATTCTGTAAACATATACTTCCTAAAAATTCACTCTATCTATATTCTACAATTTTCTTGTTTGTAGAATTGCTCTGCAAACAGGATGTTTGTTGTACAAAAGCCCGTAAAGTCAAAAAGACTTCAGGAATAATTTTAAAACACACTCTGATAATGTCAGAATTCTCTTAAGTCATGAAAAGTCAAGCATTTTATTAACTGTACCCATGATCAATTGTGTCAGTTTCTGTAATTTAACAGACAGTGAAGTTTAAAATGCTTCTCCTACTTTAAAATAAATTTCACGACCTTCTTTAGAAAAAGCGATATCTCCTCTCATATTGAGCATATTGCTTTTTGATATATTCAAACGAAATCCTAAGCCATAAGATAAATGTGTATTATTTACCTCAAAATCTGAAAATTTACGATAGGAATTACCTACAGCAGTATAGGCAGCAAGACCCATCTTCATCCAAAAAGGACTTCTGTATTCTATCTGTGCGGAGATGAACTGCTTCTCGAGAAATCGTCTGTTGGGATAACCCCTCATCATGGCAGACCCTCCCTGACCAGGCAGAAGCTGAAATGGCGGATTATCACTTGTATTTTGACTGAGAATCTGGGCACAAAGAATATGCTGTTTCAAGACTGGTCTGTAAACTCTTAAATCAAAATTGGCTGAATAAAAATGATACTTGTAACTTTTATCTGACAGATAGAATACATTATCAAAAATAAAGCGGTATCCTTTACGGGGATAGGGTTTAAAATCGGTATGATTCCAGTCACAAACAAAACCAGCTCCGGCAAGTGAATAACGGTTTTCACTACCTCTGATCATGCCGGATGCTAATAGAAGTGAATCTTCTGTTTCCTGCATCTGATAGCGGAAGTATTGTAATATCGGACCTGCTGAAAAATCAGGGCTAAATACTTTTTTTAACTGGATTTTGGTAATCAATTGACTTTGGGTGTAAGACTCCTGTCGTTCTTCAGGCGTATCAGAGCCAATTCCCCAAAAATCAGATGGTTTTTTCTTATACTCCAGATGTGCCAGAATTGACCATTTTTTTAAAGTGAGCTCTTTTGTATAGTCAAGTTCCAGCTTTCTCTCTCCCTCGCTTGTAAAAGAGGCGTCCAACTGGATTTCAAATGGATCAATTTTTATGGAATCCAGGCATGCATCAAAATAAACGATTTGCACGCCTGCTCCGACGCCGCTGTCGGAACTGTATGCCAGATAGGGTGCTCCGGTTAAGCCTGTTCTTTTGCCGTTGTTGAGATTAAAATAGAGCGCCAGATCGTCTTCCATAAAGGAAAACAACAAACAGGGCAGGCTGATGATTAGTAAAATGATATAAACTCTCATCTGTTTCATCCTATTGATTCTTTTTGGTTTCCAGTTCTTCCCAGCGTTCCATAAGGCACATGGTTTCTTCATCGATGTTTTCGATCTCTTTGGATAAGCGGTTGAAATCTTCAAATGTCAGAGAGCCCGCTTCGTTTTGCATTTTTTCATTGATGGCAGTCTTTGATTTTTCCAGTTTATCGATTTTAATCTCAATTTCTTCCAATTCTTTTTCTTCTTTATAGGAGAGTTTTTTAATATTTTTTGGTTTCTGGGGTTCTTTACTTTGAATTTCACCGGCTTTCTTAATCTCCTGCTCCGCTTCAGTCTCAAATTTTTTGACCATCAGGTAGTCTGAATAATTGCCAGGAAACATTCTGACGGTCTGATCTTCCTGGAAAACAAAAAGATAGTCCACAATTCTGTCTAATATAAAACGGTCATGAGATACCAGAACAATACAACCGTTGTAGGTATCGAGAAAATCTTCCAAAATCTCAAGGGTTCGGATGTCCAGATCATTGGTCGGCTCGTCAAGTATCAGAAAATTAGAACCAAATATGAGGGAATTCAGTAAAAACAGTCTTTTTTTCTCACCGCCAGACAAAGAGCTGACCAGCGATTGCTGCATCTTTCTGTCAAAGAGAAACTTCTCCAGAATCTGCTCGGCTGTGTGCAATACACCATCTTCAGTACGTATGTTTTCAGCACTCTGTCTGATATAATCAATCACTTTTATTTTGGGGTCAATATAAGGTTCTTCCTGTTCCAGGAGGGCTACCTTTGTGTTTTGTCCAAACTTAATTGTACCGCTTGAAATGGAGATTTCACCGGTTATTGCTTTAATCAGGGATGATTTACCACAACCATTGGGTCCGATAATACCGATACGGTCATTCTTCTGAAAATGATAGGTAAAATGGTCTAATAGTAGTTTTTCATAACCAAAAGACAATTGATTGATTTCGAGAATGGTTTTTCCGAGCCGGGTAGTTTGAAATGACATACTGAGGTCTTTATTGTTGCTCAAATAAGATTTATCCATCAGCTCTTTCACACGTTCCACATGGTCTTTTGGCTTGGTTGCTCTGGCTTTTGCACCGCGTCTGAGCCATTTGAGTTCTTTTTTCAACTGTGCCTGGCGTCTTGTTTCTTTTCTTTCCAAGTCTTGAACTTCCAGTTGTTTTCGTTCAACATAATCAGAATAAGAGCCTGGATAGAAGCGAAGCTTCAGCTGGTCAATCTCTAATATACGGTTACTGACTGCATCCAGAAAATAACGATCATGGGTCACAAAAAGAATGGTGCCCTTATAAGAGATCATCCATTCCTGAAGGTATTCAATAATGTCTGTATCCAGATGGTTGGTAGGCTCATCCATCAGGATAATATCCGGTTCATCCAGAAGTACTCTTACCATATCAACTTTTCTTTTCTGACCGCCTGATAACTGTGAGATCTTTTTATCCCAGAAGCTTAGACCGAATTTTGTTAAGGTTGATTTTGCTTTATGATCAATCGTCCAGGCATCACAACGTTCAATCTCTGCCTGAAGCCTGGTTTGTTTTTGATAGAGATCGGCATCATAATGGTTTTCCAGAAGTACTGAATATTGATAATATTCATTGAGCAGTTTAAAATGAGGATGATCAGTTGAGTAAATCTGTTGCAGGATACTGAGTTCTTCGTTCAAATCAGGCGTCTGGGGTAAATAATCCAAATGTAAACCGGACTGCATGACGATTCTGCCACTGTCCGGAGATTCCACTCCGGCAAGTACTTTTAACAGGCTTGATTTACCACTGCCATTGATACCTAAAATACCGATTTTTTCGCCTTTGTTGATACCAAAGGTTACCGGTTCAAACAGCAGTTTTTCTCCATATCTTTTGCTGATATTCTCAACAGAAATTACATTTTCAATCATGATGACTCCTCTGCCTGACCATTATTTAATTCATTTTCTGATTGTCAATCATAAAAAAAGAGGCATACCAAAGTATGCCTCATGTGTATCAATTTAACTGATCTGCGTATCAGATCATTTGTAAGATTTTATTGGCTTTCTGAATAAATGCCTGAAGTTCTTCACCTGAGAAGCGTTTTTGTTCAAGCTTTGCCAGATCGTGAATATAACCGGCAATTGTGGAAGCGTCTTCTGTTTTACCTGCCTGGTTGAGTTCTGCCACTTTTTTTACTGTTGGATTTTCAACATTAATGACCAGCGTATGATTTTTCAGCATATCTGCATTACCCATACCCTGACTCAAGGCATTCATTTCTGTAAAACGGCGCATAAATTCATCATAGATAATCATGCCTGGGATACTGTTTGTCTTTAGGTGTTTAGGCTCAATGGTAACGGCTTCATCATTAAGGGCTTTGGCAAATTCTTCTTTAATTCTTTCTGCTTCGTTTTTGTTATCCTGATCAACAGCTTCGGATTTTTCTTTATCAACCAGTGTCTCATTGATTTCGGAATCTATACGAACAAAACGGACATTGTTTTTCTTGCTTTCAATATGTTGTAATAAATGGGTATCCAGAATAGAGTCACAGAATACGACTTCAATGCCTTGTTCTTTGATCAGATTCAGCAGAGATACCTGAGTGTTTTCGCTGATACCATAGTAAATCTTTTTGGATTCTTCTGTCTGAGGATTTCTTTCAAGGTATTCATCTACCGTAATGAAGTCACCTTTTGAAGACTTAAAGATTAGAATCTCATGAACTGCTTCAGCAAAATCTTCTTCAGTGAGTACACCATATTTAACGAATTGATTTATATCTGCCCAGTATTCTTCGTATTTAGCTCTGTTTTCAGTAAATGTATTTTTGAAGTGGTCAGCTACTTTTCGGATAATGTATTTTTTTATCTTCTGGACTTCTTTGTCATTTTGCAGGAAACTTCTGGAAACATTTAACGGGATATCCGGTACATCAATACCACCTCGTAACATCATCAGAAATTCAGGGATAAATTCTTTGAGGTTATCTGCCACAAATACATTGTTACAGTATAATTTAATGGTTCCTCTGGATAACTCAATATCATTTTTGAGTTTAGGGAAGTATAAAATACCTTTCAGGTTGAATGGATAATCCAGATTTAAGTGAATCTGGAACAGTGGGTCATTCCAGTCATGGAATACGTTTTTATAGAATTCTTTGTATTCTTCATCGGTAACATCGTTTGGTTTTCTGTTCCATAATGCCTGTTTCTGGTTAACGACATCTTTTCCCAGTAAAATAGGGAAAGGCATGAAATTACAATATTTTTCCAGCAGTTCTTTCATTTTGTGATCTTCAAGATAATCTTCAGAATCAGCATTCAGATATAAGGTAATGGTGGTACCTGTTTTTTTTCTTTTACCTTTGTCAATGCTGTATTCAGTTGATCCGTCACATTCCCAGTAAGCAGGCTCGCTATTTTCTGTCATGGATAAAGAATCGATACTAACTTTTTCAGATACCATAAATGATGAGTAGAACCCAAGTCCAAAGTGACCAATAATGTTGTTTTGCTGGTCTTTAAACTTTTCAACGAAATCTTCGGCACCTGAGAACGCAATTTGATTGATGTACTTTTCAATTTCTTCTTTGGTCATACCGATACCAGCATCGCTAATGGTAATTGTTTTCTTTTTTTTGTTGATTTCAATTTCAATTCTTAATTCTTCTTCTTTAACAGATGAATCAAGTATTTTTCTCTTATTCATCGCATCGATAGCATTCGAAACCAGTTCACGGATAAAGATATCATGCTCGGAATAGAGCCATTTCTTAATAATGGGAAATATATTTTCGGTATGAATGCTCAAAGATCCTTTTTTCATTTCACTTGCCATTTTTACCTCCATAATGATTTATTTTGTTTCAATCTTTTCAAAGTGAGTTTTTTTGTCAATATATTTTTTAGCACTCATTTTAAAAGACTGCTAAGTAGTTTCTAGGTCTTCGCTCTCTTTTATCTTGACAGATTGAATTCACTTTAAAAATATGCGGATTGAGAGAGAAATGAAAGAAATAAGCTTTAATTATACAATCAAAAATGAAATTTTACTGAATCAGATTCAATTGAGTCTGCCGGAAGGCTCATGTCTGCTAATCAATGGGATTGAGGACAAGGCATTTACTATTTTAGGGGCGATATTAGGAAAAATCCTTCCGTGTATGGATTTGCCTGACATCGATTCTCTTAAACTACTCTACCGCGATTATAACGGTGCTTTGACATTTATCAAACACAATTACCCTGATGAAGTTTCTTATATCGGTTGTGATCCGGACAGGCATCTTCTTTTTTCAGAGGTATGGGAGGAGTTAAGCGCTCAACTCAAATTGCCGTTATCAAAATCTGCTTTTCAGGACATTTTGGGTCAGTTTTCTTTGCCTGTATCATTTTTAGATCGTAAGATTGACAGTCTTTCGGGTGGTGAAAAGATGAAGGTTGCCCTTAGTTTGGCATTTGCTTTTCCACATGAGGTTATCATCCTGCATGGGGTGGTTCCCTGGCTGGATAAAGAGGGCAGAAACGATCTGTTAAAGGCAATCAATCAAGCCAAAGCAGATAAAAAGATTGTGGTTATACTTGAACAGGAATTTCATTGTCTGGAGAGTGTCATTGATGAATCTTATCTACTAAAAGACAAACATTTAAGCCATACAGACCGTAGTCAGTTATTTAATCATCCATTTAGTCAAACAATGTTAGATTTAGTATCCAGATTAAATGAATGTGTTCAACAGAAGAAAAAAGAACAGATGATCCTGGAGATTGACCAGTTTAGTTTTTCTTATGGTTCTCATCGTATTTATAAAAATCTGTCATTAAAACTTTTTGAAAACACCATTTATTATCTGAACGGAGACAATGGTACTGGTAAATCCACCTTGGCAAACATCCTTTTTAAAATGGAAAAGACTGAGCCTCGCAAGATAAGGCTTTTTGACCGATTTATAGAAGATTATACCCGACTGGAAATAAACCGCTTTATCGCTTATGTTGGTCAGTTTCCAGAAAATCAGATGATCTGGAATACAATGGGAGAATGCCGTCAGCTGATTCAGTCTCATCAACTGGATTTTTGCAAAGTGCTTTTCGATACTTTTTTCACTCAGTCGGATGCTTATCCCCTGGTATATCTGAATTTTGCAGAACTCAAATTTCTGCTTACCATCATGCTGTTGACCAAAGAAACCCGTCTCTTGATCTTAGATGAGCCTACCTGGAGTTTAGATCTTCCTGGTATTGAGAAATGGCTTGGTATCATCAGCACCATACTGGAGAATATGAATATCAGTCTTCTCATTATCAGTCATGCCCACAGTATTATGCCGTTAATCAATGCCGTTAATCTAAAAATCAAAGATTGCAGGATTATAAGCCAATGATAAAGCAGTATCTGAAAAACCTAAGTCTGTTTTGGAAAGTGAGCTTTCTGATTGTGGTCAGTTTCATGCTTTTCCCCTATATGAGTTCAGAGAGCCTGATACCAGCCTATTCATTGTTTTTAATAGCAATTACTTTTATACTGGCTTTTCTGTACTATCGGCTGAGTTCATGGAGAAGTCTGGTTATTGTAATGAAATTATGGCTGATTGGGCTTGTCTTTTATGCCTTGTTTTCATTGGTTTTTATCTTAAATGACTGGAATATCAGTCCAACGATTCAGATTACAGAAACTAAGAATCAGGTACTTTATCTGTTAATTTATCCGGTAAGGGTATTGGCAGTCTTTTTTACAGGCTTGAGCTTTATTGAGGTCATCTCTCCGGTTGAGTTTTTAAAATATGGTCGTTTGGGTTATCATTTATGTTATTTATTGCGTTCGTTTCAGGTGTCGAAAGAGCAGATGATTCAAAATAAACGGGCAATGGAAATGATGGGAGTGATACCAGACACGTTTACAAAAGCAGGAGATTATAAACAATTTATCAGAAAAAGTCCATTAATCATCGCTTTAACGATTAGAAACCTCATGATATGGCTGTTTTGGTCATCTCATATCTTTGAAAAGTTTAAGAATAAACAAAAAGAGTCTTCTAAAAAATGAAAAGAACGATTCATTTACTACCAAAAGCGCTTTCTGCAAGCTGCCCGTACTACAAGCATCCTGCTTGTAGAGAATCTGCAAACAAGATGTTCGCAGTACGAAAGATTGAAAAGCTGGAAGATACGCGTACTACAAGCATCCTGCTTGTAGAGAATCTGAAAACAAGATGTTCGCAGTACGAAAGATTGAAAAGCTGGAAGATACGCGTACTACAAGCATCCTGCTTGTAGAGAATCTGCAAACAAGATGTTTGCAGTACGAAATGTTTAAATACCAAAAAACAATAAGGGGGAAAAATGAAAAACTACTTAGTACTCATTCTGGCAGGGATTGTCGCTGCCAGTACGTACCTGGTGAGAGTACCGGTGCCGGTATCCGGAGGTTATTTTAACTTCGGGGATATCGCTGTTGTATTCTGCGGATTGTACTTAGGGAAAACGCGTGGTGCAATCGCAGGGGGTGTCGGTTCAGCCATTGCTGACTTGATTGGCGGTTACTTTATTTTTATACCGGTAACTCTGGTCGCCAAAGGTCTTGAGGCCTTTATTGCCGGCTCTCTGGCAAAAAAGAATCCACTGTTTCTGATTCTGGGCGGTCTTGCTATGATGACTGTATATTTCCTGGCAGAACTCTTCTTGCCAGGAATGGGTTTACCAGCTGCATTAGCAGACTTAAACTTTAATGTGATTCAGGCTATTACCGGAGCTGTTGGTGGTTATGCTTTATTTTTTATTATGGAAAAGGCGTTACCATCCAAAGAGATTGATTAATCGTATTGAAGATTGAAGGCAGGGCTTGTCCCTGCCTTTTTTCTGCTTTTATGATGTATTATACCTGTTTTCAGAGAAATACAAAAACTCAGATAACATAATGGTTTCTTGAATAACAAATGCGTTTAACAGTGTTGATGTTTTTGGTGATGAATTTGAATGAATGCTGTTATGATCTGATTTTAAAGAACTTAACAATTTGAGATTCATACGGTATGCATACTTGACTACTTTGAGTGCACCACATAAAACCAGTTGGTATATACTAAGTCTGGATAATAGATTTTTCAGTAGATCTGTCAATTCCGCCTGAGAACGATTATGAAGTTGATACTTTTTAATTAGCGTATGAACAGCCATTAGAAACATCGCATATGAGTTAGCTCCTCTTTTTCTTAATGAGGGATATCTTTTCTTATAAGCGTTTGCGTATGTTTGAAATTCTTTTTTTACTTGATGACTCAAATCTAACCAAATCTCATGAACAATGGTATTGATCTCTTTGATATAGAAATTTTGAGTTTGCATTTGATGCTCAGTTTTAGCTCTGTACAGACAGATTTTCCCCTTATTATACCAAGCAAGATTCATATCGCCAACTTTTTTGGGATAATCATGCTGATGCTTCTCACTAAAATATACTCTCATCTGTTATCTCCCTACTTAAAAAAATAAATAAAAAACGAATAAAAGCAAAAAGAAAATCAAATGAAAAACATATCTATCCTGTTAAAAACGGTCAAGTCACATTTAAAACATATAAAGGCATGATAATCGTTTAAGTGGGAATCAAAGCGGATTACAGTGAGATATCAGTGTGAGGTTTACAATTTGAGTAACAAAGGAATTGATCAATGAATCAAACGAATCTGAATGAAAAAAGCAATTTATAAAAATATGATGAGAATTGATGTTATTCTATCATCTCATCTACCTGATTTTGATTTTGAAAGACTGGTTTTCCATTTTGATCGTAAAACTCAGGGTTTTGTTGCATAATAGCAGGGCTAAGTAAAGCTGAATTTTCATTGATTTGTTCAGGGCTGATTTCCTTTTCCTGCTTTTCTTTCTTAGCTGATTCTTCTTGTTGGGCAGCTTCAGCAGCTACAGCCTGATCAGTTGCAGAAGGTTGAGCTGGCGCAAGTGCAGCTGCACTAACAGTACGCATTTTATCGATAGTCGCTTCCGGATCACCAGAAATAGGAGATGTATCAATTTGTACTTCTCCGCTTATCGCATAATCTTTATTATCAGGTCCTTTTGTGGTTTCGTAATCAGCTCCTCCTTGCACATAAGTCCCACCAGCTGCAATATGGGCTTGCTCGTGGGTTTTTACTTCCTGATCTCTTTTTTCAAGGTCATTGACTTGCTTTTTTTCTTCTTCACTCAAGTCAAGGCTATTCGTTTTATCTTTCTGATTCCATTTTTGTTTCAAATCTTCATAGGAAATCATTTGGTGTGAAGTACTGTTGATTTTCATTTTGCCTCCTTCAAAGATTACTAAAAACACACTCTACTGATAATATCGTACTTTTTTTCAAAAAAGTAAAAAAAATATTGACGAAATAAAATTGAATCAGAATAGTTACACTAAAAGAGGGTTAAAATGAAAAATTGCGATTTAATTATTGATAATGCCTGTGTGGTAACAGTAGATGATCAGAACAATATACTAGAAAATCATGCAGTTATCATAACAGATGGTTTGATTGTTGAGATTCTAAGTTCTGAGCATGTAAATGGAAAATATCTGGCTAAAACATACATTGATGCAAAGAATCAGATATTAATGCCTGGTATGATCAATATGCATACACATATTCCGATGACTTATTTTCGTGGTCTGGCTGATGATTTGCCATTGAATGTATGGCTTGAAAAATATATTTGGCCAAATGAAGCAAAATATATTTCGGATTCATTTATTTATGATGCATCGATTCATGGAATTGCTGAGTTGATTAAAAATGGTATTACTCAGTTTAACGATATGTATTTTATCCCCACACAGACAGCCAATGCATGCGTGAAAGCAGGTATCAGAGCTGTTATTTCTGATATTGGTCTTGATTTTCCGATGGGTGATTTTCACCAACCTGACCAATGCTTTGAGAAAATCCGAAATCTGAAAGAGTCATATCAAAATGAAGATCATGTTCGTTTTTCATTAGGTCCTCATGCAATTTATACCTGTAGTGAGGAAACCTTAAAAAAATGCCGTGACATCTCTCAAAAAGAAAATGTGCTGATTCATATGCATTTATCTGAAACTGCTTTTGAAGTGGAACAATGTCTTGAAAAGAATGGACTTAGACCAGTCGAATATCTCGAAAAATTAAACCTTTTAAATGAAAACCTGTTAATCGCCCACGGTGTTCATCTGAATGAAAAAGAAGTTGAATTGTTAAAGAAATATAATGTTTCAGTTTGCATTAACACAGAAAGTAATTTAAAGCTGGCTTCCGGATTTGCTCCTATTAAGCTTTATCTGGATTATGGTGTTAATCTCTGTTTAGGTACAGATGGGGTTGCAAGCAACAACAATCTGAGTCTTTTTGATGAAATGAGTGTTACTTCTAAAGTGCATAAAGCACTCAATATGGACCCCACTTTGCTTTCGGCTACTCAGATGCTCAGAATGGTAACTGTAAATGCAGCTAAGGCACTCGGACAAAAAGATATACTTGGCTCAATTGAACCAGGCAAGAAAGCTGATTTAGTTATCTTGAATACAGAGAATGTAGAGAGTCAGCCCTTTTATCATCCCTCATCTTTGATTGTGTATTGTTTAAATCATTCAGCGGTCTCAGATGTCATCATTAATGGGAAAATTGTCATGAGAAACAAAGAACTCTTGACAATAAACGAATCTGAAATTATTGAAAAAGCAAAAGAATATAAAATGAAATTGAAATAAAGAGGTAATAATGGAAATCTTTGCAAAAAACCTAATCTACCTGAAACAGGATATTGTCAGCAAAGGACATTGTATCAGTCAAATGATTGACTATTTATTTGATAATAATCTGATTGACAGTAAAGAGGATTTTACAAAAGCTGTTTTTGACAGAGAAGAAATCATGTCAACTGGTATTGGCAGAGGTATCGCAATCCCTCATGGCAGAAGTAAATGTGTAAAAAAACTTTCCTGTGTTTTTATGACTTTAAAAAAGGATATCGACTTTGATTCAATTGATGGCGATCCTGTTAAAATTGTCTTCATGCTGGCAATCCCAGATAATGCAAACAACGAATATATGAAGATTTTAGGACAAATTTCTAAAAATATGCGTGAAAATGAGCAACGGGATGCCCTGATTGCCGTTTCCACTTTCGAAGAAGCTTATCAGATTTTAAAGGGAATAGAAGATGATTTTTAATAAAAAACTCAGTATTTTTTTGTTGACAGCACTGATTTTACCCTTATCTGCCATTGATAAGAATGCCGGAACATCAGGTTTTCAATTTTTAAAAATGCATTATTCAGCGAGAGCTTTAGGAATGGCCAATGCTTTTACAGGTATGAAAGATGATGTAGATGTTGTTTATTTTAATCCAGCCGGACTTGCTCAGCAAAATGAGAAATCATTAAAATCAAACTACATTAATTATGTTGATGGGATGAATGGCGGATCTTTTGCATTTGTTATGCCTTATCAGAGAGAGGTAAAAGTTGGCTTTTTTGCTCAATATCTGAATTCAGGTACAATGAAGAGAACATCGGTTTTAAATGATGGTTCATACAGTATTGATGGTGAATTTTCAGCATCTGATCTGATCGCAGGAATCTCATTAGCCAGAAAGTTTAAAGATAATCTTGATTTAGGAGTCAATGCTAAGTTTATCAGCGAAAATCTTGATGATGCCTCTGCTTCAGCAGTCGTTATAGATCTTGGACTTACTCACCAGACAAACAATAAAAATTTGGTAATTGGTGCTTGTGTACGCAATCTAGGTGTTCAGTTATCATATTACACAGAAGATGAAATCAAAGAAAAAATGCCAACGGTATTTTCTGTAGGCGGAAATTATTCATTTACAGAAAAATTCAGGGGAAATCTGGATTTAGTAAAACCGATAGATAATGACTTCTATGGAAAATTAGGTTTTGAATACGATCTGGTACCACTCATGTCGTTAAGAGCCGGATTTGACAGCAGATCTTCAGATTATAAAGCCGGAGATACTTATGAAGCGATGTCAGGGATTTCAGCTGGATTTGGTATTCATTACAAACGTTATTCTTTAGACTATGGTGTCGCTTCTATGGGTGATTTGGGTTGGAATAACCAGATTTCGATTGGATATCGTTTATGAAAATAAAGGCATTTTGCTTTATCTGTGCGAAAATGCTTGTTGTGGGCTTAGCAATTATGTTAAATGCCTGTAGCTCAACAGTTGTTTATTCCCGTCATGCTGAAGAAACAAAGTATGCAAAAAAAACACCTTTAAAAGAAGGCTGGCAAGAAATGACAGTCTGCTTTTATGGTGAGGATTACCATGGCAGAATGACTGCAAATGGCGAGATTTTTGATATGTATGCAATGACAGCAGCCCATAAAACACTTGATTTTGGAACGAAGCTTCTAATATGGGATGAAGATAATGATAAGAAAGTGGAAGTCAGAATCAACGACAGAGGTCCTTTTGTAGAGGGTAGAGACCTTGATATTTCATGGGCTGCTGCCAAAAAGATTGATTTGATATCGAGTGGAGTTAAAAAACTAAAGGTCAGAATAGAAAAGTAGTCTTTATTCTTAAAGATAACATTTATCTCTCTAGGTTGTAGTTTTCCGGAAATATGGCACTTCGCAAGCTCGGTTTCTAACTAATTATTTGTAAGCGTAACTGTCCTCAGTTACGCTTTTATAGTTCAACTAGGGATAGTTGAACTTACATGGGATAGTTGAACTTACAATGGATATGCGAAATGAAACGAATTATTATCATCTAACTTCTGAGAAGTGTAGAAATTTATTTGTAAAATTTCTCTTTTCTGTCTCTGATAATATGATTCCATTGATTAACCTGTTTGTTATCTGCCTGATTAGGGTCAATTTCGATAACAGCAATTTCTTCTTTATCTTCTGAAAAACTGAGTATTCTTTCTCCCATTGTGGAAACTACCTGACTTTTCCCAGTAAAATAAAAATCTCTGCTTTTATTGACTTCATTACCAATACGATTGCAAGTGATTCCAAACACTCTGTTTTCCAGACATCTGGTTAACATTGCCTGCTGACACCAGGGCATTACTAAATTGGATGGATGTGCAATGATCTGAGCTCCCTTAAGCATGAGTGTTCGAGCAGATTCAGGGAAATACCAGTCGAAACAGATCATCATACCTACTTTTACATTGTTTTTTAGTGTAAAGACATTGAATCCCAGATTACCTTCAGAAAACCATCTTTTCTCTTCATTAAACAGATGAATTTTTCGATATAGATGAATATTGCCATCAGGGCAAACCATCATGGAAGAATTGTAAAACTGACCATTATCTATTTCAGGAAACCCGATGACGTAGGCGCAATTTTTTTGCTTAGCAAGTTTTTTAAAAGCTGTTGCGGTAGGTCCTTGAAGATAATCTTCCGCGACTGATCTGACTTCTTCCTGTTGATCGAAAACATATCCAGAAGTACAAAGTTCTGGAAACACCAACAAATCGGCATCTACTGTATCTGCCATGTCTAACATTTTTTGGAGGTTTGCGTCCCGATTGAGTAAAACAGGTCTAAACTGACACATTGCTACATTGAATTTCATTAAAACCTCGTATTTTCTATTTATTGATTATGATTGTTTGATTGTTTTAGTTTTTCGTACAACACTTCATACTGACGGATACAAGTTTTCCATGACCAGTCAGCATTCATTGCATTCTTAATATATTTATCAAAAAGAGTTTTATCCTGCCAGACATCAAGTGCTTCATTGATGATGGAAATAAAGCTGTTACTGTCATAACTGGAGAATAAAAAACCATTCACTTTGGATGAATCCTGACAGGTTTGATCAAAAATCGCATCAGCAAGTCCACCCGTATGATACGCAATAGGGATGATACCATATTTTAACGCATATAAAAATGAGACACCATCGGGTTCTGATCGGGTGGGTAAAAGGATAAAGTCCGATCCTGCAAGTATCAGGTGTATAAATTCTTCATCGTAATCTCTGATGTAACGAACATTCTCCAGACTGTTTATCAGCTTCTCAGTTTCCGGTTCAGGATAGTCTTCGCCTGTTCCATAAATTAATAACTGAACAGGCATCTCTTTTAACTCGTTAAGAGAATCTAAAATCAGATCAAAACCTTTTTCATTGGATAACCTTGTACCAAAGAATAGAATAGGGATTTCTTCTCTGTCAGCCAGATTTAGCTTTTCCTGTAATATGACTTTATTGTAAAAACGCCCAAATAGATTATCAGATGAATATTTGCAGGGAATAAAAGTATCTATAGACGGATTCCAGATTCCATAGCGAATACCATTCATGATCCCATAAAGTTTATCTGCACGATTTTGGAAAAATTGTCTGTATTCTGATTCTTCTTTTTGTACTTCTATTGCATAGTTTTTACTACACAGATTAATCATATTACTAAATAATAACCCAATCTTTAAGGCTGAGTCTGCTCCATTGATTTCTATCTCATTTTTGTGAAATTCATTGGGCATATATTTATATATGCTTTCTTTAAAAATTACAAAATCCTCAGATAAATCGTGCAATGTAAGTAAAACAGGATAGTGTTCAGTGACAGGATTATTTTTGCGAAGAAGGGGTAGAATTGCACTAAGTGCTGAATGACATTGAATGATAAAAGATTGATCAAGTGACTGGATAAATTCTACAACACTTTTGTTAAACAGGAGAAGCGTTTCATTATCGTTTTTTAATTCTTCTCTGGAGAAAAAACCATTTAGTGGTTTAATCAGATAAACAATTGAATCAGTTGCTGGTAAGAACGTCTCAAAAACAGCACTTTCACGAAAATGGGTATGAGCTTTCACTTTGTCATCATTGATTTTCAATGTATCATACCAGGGTAAAATCGTAAAAGCATGTGTGTTGTTTAAATTGAGTATAAACTGTTCAAGTAGAAGCGCTTGTCTGGATTGCCCTGTGAAAGGGCTAAGTTCAGGAACGATTTGGATTACTTTCATTGAGTCCTCCTATAGATTTCTCCATCTTCTGTGTAGCCAGAACCACATTTCAGGAAATCTTCTTATATAATCCTCTATATGATAATTGATTTTTTGAGTTAAGTCAAGTATATTTTCTTCATTTAACTCAATATTATCCGTATAGATGGGTTCACAGATGAAACACTGATGTTTATAGAAGCCTTTTCTGACATCAAAAGCCAGAACTATAGGGGATTTTGTTTTTAAAGATAATTTTGCGACACTGGTAAAAACTTTGGTCTGGATTCCTAAAAATGGTAAATCAGATCCATGTTTCCCTGCATACTGATCCACCAGAAAACCAACGGTCTCTTTCTTGATCAGTGCATTTATGATTGTTTTTAATGCGCTTTTCATGGGTAAGGTATGTACACCTGATTCCAGTCGGGAATGATTGATATATTCATCAAAGAGTACATTCCGCTGGCTTTTAACTACTGCATATACTTTTCCGGTTAGATGAGCCAGATATTTAGCGCCGATTTCCCAATTTCCAAAATGGGCTGATACAAAGATAATCCCTTTGTTTTTTGACAGACAGTTTTGTAATCCTTCCAGTCCTTCACATTCTATCTGATCAAAAATCTGCTGATCTTCAGCAATAAAGATTTCACATACTGATTTACCCAACTCAAAATAAATTTTGTCAGTTAGCTGATTGATTTCTTTGCTTGATTTTTCAGGAAATACTGCTTTTAGTTGTTTGATAACTAAGGCTCTTCTAATTCTGAGTACTTTTCCGCCAAAAAGCAAGAGATAAGCCAGAAATCGAATACTAATACCATAAGGGATGGTTTTAAAAAGACCTATTACAGCTCTGAAACTATAGTATTCCAGATAGTTTTTGAATCGATGTTTCATTTAAACAAGTCTTCTTTAATTTTTAAAATTTCTGCGATTGTATAAAGTGATCCGGTAATCACCAGGATTTCGTGTGCTTGTGTTTTTTTCCATGCTTCGCTTGTGGCAGAGAGTACATCATCAAAACCAAAGTAGGGGATATCGAACTGCTTAGCAACTTCAATCTGTTCTTCTAAATCAGCTGCACGTTCAGATTTGTTTTTACTGATGTATATTTCCTGACCAAACCGACAAATATCTGCGATCATATTATCCAGCTTTTTATCTCTCAAAATCGCTACTACAAAGCGAATATATTTATTTGGAAACATTTTTTTCAGATTAGAAATGAGGGTTGTTATTCCTTCTTCGTTATGTGCACCGTCAATGATTACCAAAGGATTGGTATGTAAAACTTGCATACGCCCAAACCAGTTTATTTTTTGAAGAGACTCTCTCACTTTTGTAAAGTCAATCACTCTTTGAATCGCCTCATTGTAAAGGATAAAGGCTGTTAAAGCACTTGCTGCATTGATAGCCTGATGTTCTCCCAGCATATTAATTTTAATTTGGTCCAGCTTGATTTTTTTGTCAGGCATTTCATAGTTAAAGGTAGTGCCTTCTTCACTTACGCATACATTAGAAATTAAATAATCTTTGTTAAACAGATAAACAGGTGCTTTTTTTTCTTGAGCTACTTTTTGAATTACTTTTTTTGCTTCATCGACTATATTACCAAGAACTACAGGTGTAAACTCTTTGATAATGCCTGCCTTCTCATAAGCGATTTCTTCTATTGAAGATCCGAGACTTTTTGGATGATCCAGAGAAATCGTTGTTATAACACAGACAGTTGAGTTAAAAGGGTTTGTTCCGTCAAGTCTTCCTCCAAGCCCCACTTCAATAATTGAAGTATCTACCTGTTTTTGGTACATCAGCTCAAAGGCTATAGCTGTTGTTATTTCGAAAAATGAAGCCTCAAACTCATCAAAAATGGTCTGATATTGAGAATGGATATTCATGATTTCTGTATAATCAATGTTCTTTCCGTTAAATCTAAAGCGTTCACAGTAATCGATCAGATGAGGAGAAGTATTCATCCCAGTTGAGTATCCCTGTCCAATAGAAAGCGCTTCAGACATTGCTGATACCGATCCTTTCCCATTTGTGCCTGCAATATGAATCCCTTTAATCTTTTTTTCTGGGTTGCCCATTTTTTCAAGAATACCATACATTCTGTCTAAACCCAGTTTGACATTCCCTGAATATCGTTCATATATATGTGTAAGAAAACTCTGATAATCCATTATAATCTCCTTTATTGTGAGATGCAAGCTAAGCGCTTTGTAAGAGTAATAACGATTGCTACTCGCTTGCAACTTTGGTAAGCAGAATGATTTGCCATTAATGCAATCTAATGCGTATGCTTATTCTCAATATATTAACCTGTAAAAGAAGAGGCAAACTTCGAAAAGTCTGCCTGACAAAAAGGTTACATTCTGCATATACTTTCATGCAGATTTTGGTTTTAATTATTAGTAAAGTGGAGTTGGCGGTAATTTATGATTTGGATGTTTTGCTTCGTTAGCACAGCGAACTTCAACAGTATTTTTTACAGTGTCAATGATGATATTATATTTATCGCCAATGTTTTCTTCCGGACATTCAGGTGAATTATCGAGGTATTTGCCGTTTACCAGATCATTTACAGTGATTTTTGTTACTGGACCACGATCGCTGATGTAATCTTTGACAGCTTCAGTAATCTTCTTCATATTTTTAAGACAATCTTCTGTTTTCTTTCCTTTGTTCAAGTCAAACATGTTTGGAAGGGTCAAAACCAGAACGAAAATGGCAAAAAATACGATACTTAAGATACGATAAACACTGAATCCATTTTGATTTAATCTCATTTTATGCTCCTGTATAATAGTCTTTTTGTTTAAAAAGCATTTTATAGCATAATTCGTCAAGCTTTTTCTTGAAAAATTTATAAAATGGCTTTATATTGCTGAGTTTGAGTTTGCATAAATTCTCTAACTTCATGAAATCTATAAATAATGTGGATCTAATATAAAATAGAATTTAGAAGATCCACATTAAAATGTGTCTGATTGCCATTTGAATGATTTGATTTATCAGATATCATTTTTAATAACTTCGGATTTTATGAATTAATATTTCTGAAACGCCCTTAATATATAAATCTTTAATTGGTCCGACGACCTGATAACCTGATTTTTCATAAAGAGATTTGGCTTTGATGTTATAATCACCGACAGCTAAAAAATAATCAACTGCATTATTTTCCTGATAACATAAGGTCTCAAAATGATTTAGAAGAGCTGTACCATAACCTGTATTCTGATAGGCAGGATCTACCACCAAAACATGAAGATAGGGAAACCAGTTAAAAATACCTCTTTCTTGAAACCAGGAAAATCCGATAATCTGTCCTTTCTCAGATTCAGCTAAATAGATCGTATCTTTATCGAAACCTTCTTTTAATAGTTCAAATCCGATATATTCATTTTGATGATTGATAAAATATCTTTTCCCTAATTCAGTTTTAAACAGCAACTCAGCACATATCTGCCGGAAGCTTTGATCAGCTTTAACTATTTTCATACTTTACCTCTCTCAGAATCGGTAATTATTATCTCTTCGGTATCTTTCCAAAACCGTCATTTCTAACGGGTTAGCATGTTCGTTTAATCTGTTGTTTATTTTTTCTTTTATGATTTGAATTTGTGTCTTAAATGCTTGTAAACGAGCACTGTTCAACTTTGTTGCTGAGGTCATTTTGAAACTTTGAGGATTGATCCAGCTTTTTTTATTTCGAATTCCAAAATGTAAGTGCGGGCCTGTTGAATAACCTGTAGAACCCACTGATCCGATGATTGATCCGGCTTTGACTGACTGGCCATGTTTTACATTGATGCGATGTAAGTGGGCATATTGTGAGATATGACCATCCTGATGTCTGATTTCTACCGTTTTACCATATCCACCATACCAGTTTGCCCTGATAACTGTCCCTGCTGCTATTGAATAGACAGGAGTTCCAGTTGAAGCCCGATAGTCAATGCCGTTATGCATTTTTTTTCTTCGTGAAATCGGGTGAATGCGATAACCAAAGCGTGAAGTAATTTGAATTCGGTCGAGTGGCAATCTTAAAGCAGCAGAAAGCATTGCTAAACCATTTTCCATATACATCCCGTTAAATGCAGACTTTTTATCAGACTCTTCATAACGGTAAGCTTCTGCTTTTCCGGATGTCTTACCTTCGTAGGCAACATATAAAAGCTTTGTTCCTGGTAGTTTTTGATTCAGATAATAGTTTTCTTCCAACAGCACTTTAAAGTAATCCCCTTTTCTGGCAGAGGTTCTAAAATTGATCTTGCTACTTAATGTTTGTGAAATTTCATTTTTAACAGAGGATTCTATTTTTTTTTCATTTAACGCCTGATTAAGAGTGCCATCTAAGTATCCTTCTACTATTCTGAGCCTTTTTTCTGTTTCTTTTTCAACATATTCATAATTAAACTGACCTTCTTGATATCTTATAATATGACTGCTGATGACACTCTCAAGATAAGCAATTTCTTTAAACTCATTGGTTTGTGAGTCAAAAATGAGCTCAAACTGGCTCCCTGGTTGAATTGTTTCGATATCAACTTCATTTGAAAGAGCGGTTATCAGTTCTGATATCAAAGATGCAGACATGTCTGTTTTCTGTAATTCGCTGTAAAGACTGCTTCCTGCAGGGATAAGTATTGTTTTTTTGTTGCTTTGCTTTTCCGTTTGTTCTGTTTTAATAATTGTTTTTTTTGTACAACCTGATCCAATTAGTATGATGAGGATGATACTAATAATGCCGATATATTTGATTTGATTCATTTATTTCCAGACTGAGTCTGTCTCCCTGATTTTTCACTTGTATATGATGTCTGAAACAGACCTACTATTAAAATAATTCTAAAAATGATGTTTTGTTACAATTTTTCTTGCCAGGCAATGACTGTTTGAGGATTAATGACGATTAATCCCTGAATTTGACTGGAAAAATCCTGCTCATTACGTTGAAAGATAAAAGTACTTTTTACATCAGATAAAGTCGAATAATCTGCTAATGGCTTATTTTGCAGTAACACTTCCTGGTAGAAATTTTGATTTAATGCTACAAAGAATCGCGCCTTTCTTAACTCAGACAAAGAGAAAATTGTATTATTAATAATGAGGTGATCATGATGTCTTTTTTCTTTTATCTGAGCCCAGGCTTTTTGTCTGAAATGTTCGCAAATATCTCCTTTAAGGATTTCAGGATAAAAATGAGCCGGACTGATCAATGCCCAGTCATAGCGAAGTGCATCTAATCTACGCTCTTTTGCTTGTGAATTGATTTCACTTCTCTCAATCGACTCAGCAACAATTGCAAACAGTTTTTGATTGTTTTTTTCATTTTTTTGAATATGATATTTTTGAAAGAGCTGACTTATAAATAAAAATTCCTGATAAATTTCTACAGTTTCATTAAATAAAACTTTTAAAAAATGTGTAAAATTACCAGAATTATATATGCTGTCCACAATATGATCAATGCCTGTGTATTCTCTTAATTCTTCGTAACTGAGCCATTTTGTGGAGAATATCTGATACGGTGGTTTAGCTGAAGATTGAATCTCATAATGTTCCTTTTTCTCAAACATTTCTGTGCCGTAGAGGATTTTTAATATACCTGTTTGATAATGCTGCGGTTTCAGACTGATAATTTGATTGAAACTCTTTTGAAGGATACTGTATGTCTCAAAAGGAAGTCCTGCTATCTGATCAAGATGAAAGTGAATATTGTTTAATTCAAACAATTTCTTAAGCTGGGTAGAAAAGTATTCCCATTCTGAATAGCGATTTATCGCATTTAATGTGTCGGGATGAGTCGATTGAACTCCGATTTCAAACTGGAATAAAGCATTCGGCGCATTTTTTAGAATATTTATCAAGGAATCATCGATAAAAGAAGGATGGATTTCAAAATGAAATGTGATTTTTGGACTCAAATCAATCAGATATTGCCAGATTTCTTTGGCAAATTCTTTATTAACATTGAAAGATCGGTCAACAAACTTGATAATATCTGGTGAGAATTTTATTAAGGAGAGTAGTTCTGATTTTACCTGTTCTGCAGATTTATACTCCAATGTTTGATCTGATCTTGATGAGAGACAATAAGCACATTTAAACGGACATCCCCGCGAGCTTTCATAATATATATATTTGTTTTTTAACTGATTACAATCTTCAGGCTGGTATGGAAAAGGAATTTCTGTAAAAGGATAATTGGGAATATTGATGATTTGTTCATGATGTGAAAAACCTTTTTCTGCAAGCATGTAAAAAGCCTTTTCGCCACTGCCTTTAATCAGATAATCAATTTGATAATTTTGTGTATAATGCTGCGCATTATATGATATTTCAGGTCCTCCTGCTACGATAATCAGATGAGGTAAAATTTTTTTTATATCAGCCAGTATATATTCAATGATTTCCTTATTCCAGATATATATTGCCAGCGCCAGTATCTCTGGTTGAAATTCAAAAATTTCATGGCAAATATCGGAATATTGATCGTTAATGCTTTTTTCGGATATATGACAATGATAATTTAAGTCTTTGATCATCGTCCTCAAATAATACATGGATAAACATGAATGTGTATAACGTGAGTTGACTGCTAAAAAAAGTACTTTTTTCAATGAAAATCCAAATTATTTATTGTTCAGATATGACTGAATCTGAGGATATATGACATCTCTGGCTTTTTTTAAGTCTTCCTGGAAGTCTATTTCAATACAAGGTAAGCCATCTGTATATACTGGGTGTAAAAAACAAAATGAGCTTATCATATTTACAGCATATTCAAAATAATTATTATGCTGACCGGTTAAAGCGCCTAATTCTAATGCTTCAAAAAAAGCAGGCAGATCATGTTTTGCAAATTTACCAATACCTATAAATTCACCTGCTGCTTTGTCAAGTGAGACCTGTTTGTTTATTTCTATAATACGATCATCTTCTATGGCTACTTTAACTTCTTCTTCACCACACTTTTTTTTCTCAATCAACAGTTCGGTCTGTTGATTATCATTCACTATTTTTTTTAATAATTCAGGATGAAACAATACATCTGCATTAAAATAGATGAAATCTTCAGAAAAATACTTGCCTGCGAGATACAAAGAATAAAGTGTATTTGTATTTTCATAAAGTGGGTTTTCCACAAAATGCACTTGTGAGCTGTTAACCATTTTTAACACATGCTGGGTTAATGTTACTTTTTCAAAACCGACAACAACCACAAATTTTTTGATACCCAAGTTTAAACACTGTTCTATCTGATAATGAATTATGCTCTGATTGCCAATCAGTTCCATTGATTTTGGAATGCTTGATCTACCCTGATTAAGTCTCATTCCTCTGCCTGCTGCAAGTATAATTGCTTTCATATTACCTTCTTTATTTAAACAGTTCTACAAGCAAAATGCTTGCATTACAATCTGATAATCCATTTTTTTTTCAATATAAGCTATTCGTCAAGAAAAAACTGATTTAGTCTTTTATTTTGACTTTACCACCATTTGAAAAGGATTCAAAAGAAATGGATGAGGGTACTAACTCAAACTTATAATTGTATTTTTTATCTGCTAAAACTTCAATTTCTATTTCTTCACTGATGAAATGATAATCAGTCGGAATACTCTGTTTTAAGGGATATATTTTCCACAAACCTTCAGCAACATGATCAAATATTAACTGCCCATTTCTGTCAGTTTCTTTGACAATTTTAGTGTCCTCATTTTGAAGAACAAATAAAATGCCTTTGGATTTATCACTACTTTTATCAATTTGTTGGATGATTAGATCATTCTCAGAGAACAGAACATTTTGATTTAATACTTTGTTATTCATCTGAAGAGGAATATTTTCTTTGAGAATAATCTGGACATGAATTTCAGCTGGTTTGTTTAACTGATATGATTTTTCTAAGACTTCTTTTTTGTGAAGTGTTATCTTTTCTGGCATCGCTGGACTGAAAATGTAATCTTTACCCTGATTAACAGCAGATATCAGGTATTCACCCTGAGGGATATTTAAAAATTCTGCACGTCCAAAATCATCAGTAATCGCATAAAGATGATTTGATTTGATAAGTAAATTTTTTAAAGGTTTATTAAGATATGGGTCTCTAACACTAATTCTTAAATCTGATAATTTTTGCTTTGGATAAACTGGCATTCTGAATGGGATGATATATTCAAAAGAAAGAGAATATCTGTTTTGTTTTCTATTGTTTACAAAATCGAAATACTTGCCTGTTAATAGTATTTGGTGATGATTATTGAGTGTATAGCTGATATTGCCTTCTCCAATAAAAAGATCTTGCCAGTGTTTGCTCTGATACTGGTAATTTTGTAAAGAAATACTTGTCTTTATCTGATTTAGTGGAATGATTTCCATAGTTAAAAATTGATTAAAATCATACTTGTTTTGATAATTTGTGCTTTTGGTATCAAACAGTATCATTAGTTTATTAGAATATAAATATCTTAGATTAAATCGGATTATATTCTCATTTTTTTTTATCTGGCTGTAGTTATACTCTCTTTTTCCAGCTTGAGATTCGATATAAATATGATTAAAATCTAATGCTAATCCACCTAAGATAGTCTCATCTTGAGAATTGTAGTTTCGATTACTGCTTTCAAATCTATAATAGTTAATATCGCTTATTGCATATAATTTCTTCCATAATCGAACTTTAGGTTTCAAATAATGAGACTGATACATTTGTCTGAATGGAAATGACCAGGAGTAGTCAGACTTTTCATCACTGAATCTAAATCCTGCAGAGACAGACACAGAATTCAAAGAACGATGGGATAAATTAACTTCGTATGACTTTTGGTGATCGTATTCACCGGTTACTTTTTCAGATTGATACAGACTTTTTATATCCATGTGGGTATTTGGTATTGTAAAGCTTAACTCATTGTACATCAGAGGACTTTGAATATTGATTTTATCATTATTTCTAAACCACAACAATTCATTTTTGTAATGGAGATTAGGAAGTAAATAAAATGATAGCTGAGTAAGGAGTTTATCATTATCTGTTGTTTTAACTGTATTTTTACCAGCTAAACCAGACCAGGAGAAATCAGACCGTTTTGTTTGAATAGACAGGCTGAGGAATTTTCTGTCTTCATTATCAGCCAGGTATTGATTTTTTAAAAGAGAAAAAGAAAAAGTTGAATATGTGTTTTGATCTCTGTAGTAGTCTTTAACAAAAAGATAAGAGATGGCTTTTTTATCAAAGAAATATTGACTTTCAAAACCATCACCATAATGATTTCCCAAGAGTTTACTCTGCTCATATACTGTTTTGCCAAAAACAGTACTTACTTTTTCATTTCTGATACTGATTTGATATTCATCATGATCTGCCCATTGATTGAGTAAACGGCCATTCTGCTTTTTTAAATACCAGCTTACATAGTTTTTTGGAGGAGTGTTACCTGTTTGAGAATAATTTTGTGTATCACACTCAGTCTCAATATGCTTTAGATATCCGTATCCCCAAAAAGAGAGCCAGTGTTTCCATTCTGTATGATTATTAAAATCTTCTTTCTGAATTTTGCTAGATATAAATGCAGGTAAATCATGAAAACGTTTTAAATCTGGTTGATAAATCCGATAATACGGAATAAATTCAACTATATGATGAGTGGCAGTTACTACAGAATCCGAGTAAATAAGAGAATAATGAATCGAAATATCAGCATTTAAATAAGAATTAAAGGGTGTAAATGAATAACTGCTAATACTTAGCGTATCTGTTTGGCCAGGCTGTAGATTAAACGTTTTATTGTATCTCAATATATCCGTTTGAGATGATGGATTAATTCCACGTTTTGATTCAGATTGATTGCTTCTGATTTCTCCAATACAGGGGATATTACTCTCATTTTCGATAACAAGATCAATAAACTTTTCCTTATTATCGGCTATCGGTTCTTGAGGCTTAATGAGTCTGGCTTTAAAACTGGTATAAGGATTTATTTTTATCTGGATAAATTCTCTGTGGATTTCTTTTCCAAAACTGTTTCTTAGAATAAAAGGAAGTGAAAAATTTTGTGAATTCTGAGTGTTTTCTACCAAAAAACTGTAATAAAGAAATTTCTCTTCACCAGGTGAAAAAATCAATGGTTCAAGGGGGGTTATCACTGAAAAGGATTGGTTAGGGATAAAATCAGGCAGGACAGTTATCTGATTGTCGCTGATGTTTTTTACTTTTAACTGCAAATTATTGATTTCTTTAATGCTGAAATAAATGTTTTTTTGTGCAGTAATCTGAAAATCTGAAGAAAACAACTGATAAACAAGACAAATGATGAATAGTAATATCAGGTTAGTTTTCAATGGTATATTGCGAACCAAAAACTTTATTTTCTCCACAATCAACGACCGTAATCACGTAGTATTTTTTTTGAGTTAAGGGGATTAGGGGAATCTTATAGGTAAATGATGTCTGAGGGTATAATTTGTGGCTTTTTGCGTAGAATTTACCAGTTTTATTTCCTTCAGAATCGTATAATTCTACCCAAACACCTGGATTTGTCCATCTTTCTCCATTGTTTTTAACGGTTAAATGGAGTTCATTGTTTTTTTTCTGATATTCTGCATCTAAAAACTGAATATCAAAATGACCTGTATTACCAATTTGCTGAATAGATTGGATAGCATATCTTTGATTAATCTGTAGATTTAAATCTTTTTGAGAGGGATTTAAATTTTCAATCTTACCTTCCTGAATGAGAATCAATGACCAGTATGATCCGTTTAAATCATCATTGTCTGGTATTTTTACATTGTAGGAAAAAATGATCTGGCTATTGGGAAGAATATTGATTTCCTGAGATGAAAAACTAATCCATGATGCATTAGAGCGGGTAAGTTTCCCCGCTTCTACAAACCAGATATTGCCTTCTGAGTTAAAGGCATAATCTGCCTGTTTGATGATTAAAGTCAGATTCTCTTCAGAGTGGTTGGATATGGTTATGGATTTACTTAATTTCTGACCTGGATTAACAACATCATAATGAGTCAAATCTCCTGTTACTGACCAGTTTGCAAAAATGGGGATTGTTAATATCAGCAGAAGAACAGTTAGAAAAACTCTCATTCATCAATCCATAATGGTAAAAGTTACAATTCTGTTTTCGTTTACAGATACAGGAGCTCCCAGATTGGCTTTTAATCTGTAATAAATCAATAAATTTTGTTGGTTCACATTGCTGATATTGGTTACTACAGGATTGGGTGCAACCGACAATGGCACATAACCCAAACTGACTGCATTAACAGGAGCTTCAGCTTTCACTTCCAGACTAGTGTTAGCAGGCATATTCTGATTGATTTGGGCTACCAGCTGTTTAAAATTTCCAGTGGAGACAATGCTGTAAGTGCTATTTAAGATAACAGGATCATAAAGACTTTGAGTATTTCCAGAGTAAGCCAGGTTCATGGACAAATTAGCTTCTCCCAAAATAATCTGTTGAATATCGGGTACATTGAAATGAACCACTGCACTTGCACTTCTATTTGCCATTAAACAACTGATTTGAATCAGCAGAATTAATAGTAAAATCTTTTTCATTCGATCCTCCTTATAATCATTATCGAACTGAGAAATTAAAACATTAGTCATTTTCAGCTATTTGGTACAATGCCATCCAAAAGTTTTTATAAATTACAGGTGTATTGTCCATTAGCAAACTGAGTGAATGCCATAATTCTTTTTGTCCTAAATATCTCTGAACAAATAGTATTTTTGTTTTATATTTTTCTGAGAGAGAAAAAAGCATTTGAATATCTTCTTGTCCAGGTGTTCTGTGGATGTTTAGATTGATAATAACGAAATTAACTTCTTTAGAAAACATCATTTCTGTCTCCTGAAGCATTTCTTGGACAGGATCATCTTCATTAAAGTATAATATTTTAACATTTAGACTTTCAAGGCAGAGAGGAAAAAACTGAAACAGAAGATCATTTCTCATTTTATTGAGAAGCTCCCATTTCTCGGGAGTATAAAGAATAACATCTTCCAGATTAAGAGCTGTTAAATAAATTTCAAGATAATCCAAAATGCCGTTTATTTGTTGTATTGTACGAGTTTTAGGTGTATCAGAAGAGATGTCAAGTACAGCATCAAAAGTATCAGGCAAAAACCATGCAAAATCTCTTTTCAATTTCATTTGTTCAATATAAGTATCTAGTTTTTTTAACGCTTTGATTATTCTTTTTACTTTGTCTTGATTTAAATTCAAAATTTGTGTATATGACTTTTGTTTCACTTTTTGAGTATCTGTTGTTCTCTCTTTATTTTTATTAAGGTTGTTTAATACATTCTGTAATTCCTTCATGACCTTTTCAATCTCATTACTCAAAGCTTTTGGGTCTCTCAAGACTGAGATCTCTTTAATTACATCAATAGCGTGTAGGCATACATCCAGCATTTCCTGACTTAATTTTTGTCTGCCTTGTCGGACTTCATCAAGTATAGATTCTGCCAGCTGACTGACAGACTGTATTTCTTTTTCACCAATTAAGCCAGCATTTCCTTTAATTGTATGAAATGGCCGGAATAATTCTCTAATGTATTCTTTATTATCAGGTTCTTTTTCTAATTTTAACAGATATTCTTCAACATCTCTACCCAACTCTTTAAACTCGTCAAAGAATTCTTCTTTTAATTCGTTATCTATAAAATCCAACATTTTAACCTCTTTCTGACACTAATTGTGTGCTTAAGTTAAACTATAAAGAAAATGCTTCGCTTGGTTAAAATAAGCGAAGCATTTAAAAATCTGATGAGTTATAATTTTATAATTTCCTGAACATTTAGTAAAATCAATAAATCACTTTTTAATTCCACTACACCTTTGATAAATTCTTTAGAAATATCTCCTACATTTGCTGGTGCTTGTTGAATATCATTTTCATCTATTTCAATTACATCACCAATTTTATCAATGATAAAACCAACTGCATCTGACCCAATCTCTTCGAGCTTATTTTTGTCTCTGATAAGAGTGGTTTCAATATCTGTTTTTAGGATGAGATTTCTGGTTTTACCCTGAATTTCAGTATCTGGTCTTCCTAGTCTTTTTGCCAGATCAAATATAGTAATAATCTGACCGCGAAGATTAAACAGCCCTTTGATAAAGTTTGCTGAATCAGGAACAGGCGTGTATTTCATCTGATTGTTGATTTCTTTCACCTGAAGGATATTTACTCCAAAAAGTGTGTCTCCAACGTAAAATGTGGTTAATTGCAACATGTATCCTCCCTTATGATTTTAATAAAGATTTGATAGTCTCAAGTAATTTATCTTTATGGATTTTGATTTCATAGGCATTAAAGCCTGCGTTAAAGGCTTTCGCTTTACTTTCTTCACTACTTAGTGTGGTTAAGGCCAGAGCGGGTATTTCTTTTAATTCTGGATTTTTACGAATTGCTTCAACAAACTGATAACCATCCATTCGTGGCATGATAATGTCCACTATGTACATGTCATACTTTTTCTTCCCTGCTTTTTTGAAACCATCCATTCCATCTACCGCAATATCTACTTCATAACCAGCTGATTCTAAATAATTCTTTTCCAATGATCTGAAAAACGGAGTATCTTCTACTAGCAATATCTTCTGTTTCTTTTTATCTTTAACTTTGTATTGTTGCATTTTCTCTGGTTCAGCCATTTCTATCAGCTCATAAATATCAGGGAAGAGAACTAATTCATTCTTAATCAGAGCTGATCCTATCAGTCCTCTGGCAATAATACTTTCAGAATCAATTTCTGTATTAACTGAAATAGAATCTACAATTCTGCGTACTATGACGCCAATTGGATTTTCAACCGCTTTTGGAATAATGACATACAACTCTTCACTGTCTTCTGAAGGAGTTTGAATTGGCAGGAAGTGCTCCAGTCTGATGACATGAAGACTTTTTCCTTCATGTTCAATATATTCTTTATCTCCTACCAGATCAATATCAGCACTTTTGATTTTTTCTATTCGTTTAATCAGGTCAAGATTAAGCGCAAAGAACTGGTTTTTTGCATTTTCAAACAATAGCAGGTTTTGCATATCATCATGCATTTTTTTATCCAATTCATCTTCTGAGAGTATTTGTTGTTGTTCCTTCATGCCGGTAAAGTTGAGTCTTCCTTTATTAGCTACTCCTCCGATATCCAGAATCAATGCAACACTGCCATCTCCCATTATCGTTGTACCTGCATAACACATTGAATTCTTAAAGAAACGTGGAATTGTCTTAACAACGATTTCTTCATGATCAAAAATTTCATCTACAACTAACCCAAATTCATTTTCATCATGTTTCATTACCAGAATACGTATCGTATCATCAATATTTTCTGGTTTAGGCATATTAAGCACCTCATAGAGGTATAGAATTGGGAGCAATTTATTTCTTAAGCGAAGTACAGGAGCATCGTTTACTTGTTCAATTCGGTGTTCTTTATCATCGGCTCTTAGTCTCACGATTTCCTGTAAGGAGACCTGTGGAATAGCAAAGTTGAGAGAATCAACAGTAATAATGATTGATGGAATTATAACTAAAGTAAGTGGTAATTTAATGTTGATTATCGTATGATTGCTGGTGTCAGAGTCTATACTGATGGACCCGCCAATCTTTTCAAGTAAAATTCTTGCATCATAGAGACCGTAATGACCTTCTCCATCATCGAGTTTCATATTAAAAGTTAGAAAATTGTGTAGAAACAATAGATTCAATATGTCTTTTTTGCCATAACGATCGGCTTCAGAAGACTTTATAAAACCTAACTCAACTGCTTTTAATACAATATGCTCCGTATTTAATCCAATACCATTTGAAATGATATCAACATTGACTTTTCCACCTTCCTGATATGCTTTCAGGCTGATTAAACCACTTTCGTCTTTATGATTTTTGCGTCGCTCGTCAGCACTTTCCATGTCATGTTCAATTAAATAATGCATGATGATTGCTAAAGGATCATAAAGATTTTCTACTACTGATTTATCAAGATTTACATCGTTACCGCTTGATTCCAATTTTATCTTTTTGTTGTTTTTCATGGTTAAATCACGTAAGAGCCTTGGAAAACGGCTGAATACCAGAGAAATAGGTTGCATACGGGTATTCATGATTTTTTCCTGAATGATTGATGTGGTCATATCAATATCTTGTAATACATTGGTCAAACCTGGTATTGTCTTTGTCAGGTCTGTCGTTAAGCGTAAAAGTTGATTCCTGGCCAGAACTAATTCCCCTGCATAGATCATTAGCTCATCCAGTAAGCCCAGATTCACTCTGATCGTTTCACTTTGGCTTTCCATTCCTTTTTCATCTTCATGATGGACGCTCTGGTTTAAATTCTTTTCCATAAACCCTCACTTTTTTACGGATTTTACACGGTATACTTATTTTAAGATATTATTAACATAAATCTGATTGAAATGCAAGGTTTTTTTTAAAAATAATGATATTAATAACTAGTGGATGGGTTTTAGTTCAATTTTACTAAAAAACTGTTTACAATTCCAACATGATCAGCTGAATCTATGATATAGCCTTTCACATTTTCCACTTTTTTAACAGAAACGGCATAAGATTCAAAGTAATGATTATTGAGTATATTAAATTCAACAATCTTTTCATGTAGATTTATTTCTTTTAATGGAACCCAGATTCTTTCAATATTGAACTCAACAAACTCAGAACAGATGATTTTCGCTCCGGAATATAGTTTAAATTCATACAGATCAGTTTGTTCAATAAATTCGCATTTATTTATTAAAGTGTCAGAATGGATATTAGACATAGTGAAAACTTTTTTTTTATCTGACATTAGTTTTTCAATTTTTACAGGGCTCATCCATGAATACAGTTTTTGCTCTTCTGTTTTTGCCCAAATAAGAGATTTTTCATAGAATAATTTTCTTCCCTCTGACATTATTAAAACTCCTTTAAAAAAGATTTTAATGACTTGTGATTTGCTTTAATGAGCTTATTGTTTGTATTAATCTCTTTGATGATTAATGCGCCCATATACAGGTCGGATTGTTTTTCAGTGATCATTCTTTTCACTTCAACCTCCTTACCTGAGGTTGTGGTCAGATAAAGTGTCTCTTTAAAAAGCTCATCTAAAAAATCAAACTGAGCACTTTTGCCAATAAGAAAACGTTCAGATTTGAAAAGATGATTAACATTCTCATCCAAAGCTGATTCTATCAATCTGACTGAACAATCGTTTTCAAAAATGATCTTTCCTTTATTATCAAAAAGAAGAATTCCAATACTGATATTTTTTAGGATTTCTAGAGAAAAGCTGACTTTTGATTCCAAAATGTTTTTTTCATTATAAAGTCTGTCGTGATAACTTTTTAATTTCAAATATGAACTGATTCTGAGCTTGAATTTTTCACTGATAAAATCTCCTGTATAAATGTCATCATAAGGCAAATCTGAGTAATGCTCATTTGAGAAGATATTATTGAAATCGATAGCAATAACAGGAATAAAATAATCAAATTCATACTTGATGATTTGAATAAATTTAGCAGAAAAATCTGTAGAATTAATAAAATGAAGGATCACTTGAAAAGGCTTGATAAAATCCGGATTTTCAGCTATATCATAAACATTTTTTACCGTCCATGTACAGTTAATTTCTTTTAAACTCTTGAGTATGTTTGATTTGTCATGATTAAAATCATCAATGATCAGAATGTTATTCATCATCATCCTCTTCATTCGTAATCGGTTTTTGTTGTTCCTGCTCTTTTTGGATTTTTTGTAATTCTTTTTCCATTGCCTCTCTGACAAAGACGATTTCAACTCTTCTGTTCGCAGCCCTGCCATCAATTGTATCATTCGATTTTACTGGCCGGTACTCTGCAAAACCTTCTGCAGATAATCTTTCAGGAGGTATCCCTTTATCAATAAAAAAACGAACCACTTCACAAGCTCTGCTAGAAGATAACTCCCAGTTTGAAGGGAATGTTGCATTTTTAATTGGGGTATTATCTGTATGTCCTTCAATTCTCACATTGTAGGGGAAACGGCTGAGAATATCTTTTATCTTTTCCAGAAGAAGTACAGCGCCATCTTCAATAACGGCCCTTCCTGGCATGAATAAAATAATATCTGAAATGGTAACAACATAGCCTTTTTCATCTGCTTTGGTGTTGACCTGACCTCCAAGTTTGTTAGCAAAAACAAATTCCTTTACCTCTGAATCAATTTTTTCAATTTCTTTTTGAACCATGCCTCCCAGTTCATCAACAGCATTCTGCTTAGATTCTTCTCCGCTTGATTTCATCGCTAAGCCCAGCTGAGTTCCTGCTTCAGGCACCTGATCTTTACCTATTGCAGATTTTAGAGAGGTAGCGATTGCTTCAAATTTTTGCTTCTCTAACTTAGACATTGAGAATAGTAAGACAAAAAAGCACATTAATAAAGTCACAAGGTCGCCGTAGGTTACCATCCATTCAGGTGCACCTTCAGGGCTTTCTTCTTCTGGTGTCAGATCCTGACTTTCTTCAATTTCTTCTTCTTTTATCTTTGCCATTTTATTACTCCGAATTATAAGTTATTTGCCAGCATTCATTTTCTTTCGCATTTCACCGGACAAAAATACTGCCAGTTTGTCTTCAATGATGTTTCTGGATTCGTTTTTTGATATAGATTTTATCGCTTCCAGTGTCAGTCGCATGGCAAGCGTTTCATCTTCTGAGCGCCCTTTGAGTTTTGTTGCTAAAGGAGTGGCAACTAAATTGGCAATAACTGACCCATAGAAAGTCGTTAAAAGTGCAACAGCCATACTGGGTCCGATACTGTTGGGATCAGACAGATTGGAGAGCATCTGGACGAGACCAATAAGGGTACCAATCATACCAAAAGCAGGCGCAAATTTAGCAATATCATTATAGATATTTCTGCCAAGCGCATGCCTTTCTCTCATTAAACCGATTTCACCCCCCATGATATCATTGATGACACTCAATGATGTGCCGTCTGCGATCATTTGCAATCCTTTTTTAAAATATTCATCCTTAACAGAACCCAGCTCTTTTTCCAGCGCAATGGCTCCTTGTGTTTTAGCCAGAGGAGAAAAACGACTGGCGTCTGCTATGATCGTATGGATTTCCATGGGCTTATGAAATATTGCTTTTTTTGTTACTTTTATAATTAAAAAAACAGATTTCATCGGATAGGCGATAAACAGAGCTGCAATCGTTCCTCCTCCAACAACCATCATAGAAGGGTAATCAATAAATACCTGTAATCTGCTTCCCATCATGATTGCTGTCAAAATTAACCCTAATCCTGCCAGTACCCCAAGAATTGTTCCAATATCCATAGAAATTCTCCTTCTATTACTTCTGTACTGCAAGTAAACTTGCAGAATCTAATAACAGGTTGTTTGAGTTAAAATAAAATTAACATAATACCTGTTTCTCTTCATATATAAAATGTAATTCAGCATATTAAAAAGTCAAGTTTTTTTTATCTCTATTATTAGATTAAAGAAAAATTTCGTAGATTAAGTGTAAGTAAAATTATTTGAAAATAATCTATTGAATGATTAAATACTGAAAGTATATAAGAGCAATATCATATAATTCTCTGATCTATCTTGTTAAAAACAGTTCATTTTCTACATTATTGCTTTCTGATTTGACTGTTTAATTTGTTAATATCTTTCAGTTTTGAAAGCTTTTGTGTATAAAAGTATAAAAAAACTTGACAATCTAATAAAAAAAAAGATAATTGTTATTCAAGGAGGAAAAATGAAAAATACCAGTATCAGAAACAAAATGATTCGTTACTTTTCATTGGCAGTCTTTTGTATTTTTATAGTTTTTGTCTCTTATGTCATATTACAGGTTTACAAATTTCAGGTGAACCAGGCATATCAAAATGTAGAAGAGCTGTCTCAAAGACATGCTAAGCAAATAGAACTAGATTTTAGCAAACGTTTTTCATTTCTTGAATCAATGAAGTATAGTATTGAATCCGGAGTGATAAAAGACAGGGCTCAGGGTATCTCGTACATTAAGCAGCTTGCTCAGAGTAATAAAGAATTTCAGGGAATTTACATGTTGTACGATCCTGATACCTTTGATGGCAAAGATGAATCATTTAAAGGTCAGATAAATATGGCTTCCAATGAATCAGGGCATTACAATCCCTGGTGGTATTTTGATAATGGTCAGATAATTTTTGGAGAAAGTACATCTGATTATTTTGATGAAGAATACTATGCTTTAACAAAACAAGAAAATAAAAATTTGCTGATTGAACCATACATTGATGAAGATATAAAGCTTTTGATGGCATCCTTTACCTATCCATTGAATAAAAATGGTCAATTCATCGGAATTGTCGGTGGCGATGTTACTCTGGCATTTCTGGATGAAATGATTTCGCAAATCAAAATTCTAAAATCCGGTTATGCTTTTTTATTGAGTAAAGAAGGGACATTTGTTTCTTTCCCAAATAAAGAAATGATTGGAAAGCAGACCCTCGAAGCCTATTCAAAAGAAAATAACAGACCAAAACTGCTTTCTATTGCAGAAGATATTAAAAATGGAAAAGAAGGTATTCTCGAAGCGAAAGATCCATTTTCTAAAAAAGCCTCAGTTTTTGTCTATAAACAGATTGGTAATACAGGCTGGTCAATCATTTCTGTTATTCCTAAGAATGAAATTCTGGAGAATGTATATGCGCTGATTATTGGTATGAGCATTATCGGTCTTATCTCGCTGATTGTTTTTATCTATATCGCAAAACGAATCGCTGAATCAATCACAAAACCGATTTTAAAAATGACCGGTATATTGGAGGAAATCTCTCAGGGACAGGGAGATTTAACCGTTCAAATTGATGTAAATTCGAATGATGAGTTAGGAAAAATGGCACATTATTTCAATCAGTTTGTGATGAATCTGAGAAAGATAATGCAAGAGTTTATGAATAAAAACCAGGTTATTTCTCATCAGAGTACACAGTTAAATGAATCAGCTGGTCTTTTAACCGAACAATCTGATTCAATTCATACTGATGTAGAACAACTCTCAAATGTATCAGAGGTTGTTATGGCAGAAGTCTTTACCATCAAATCAGCTGTTGAACAGGCTGAATCTAATATTGGTTCTCTTGCAGAAGAAATGTTAATGCTTAATCAGGATGTCAATACCGTTAATGAAGCTTCTGTCAGTACAGATCAGCTGGTGAAAAAAGCTGGACAGGATTTAAATACTGTGTCGCTGAATATACAGGAAATTGCTTTGAGTGTCAATAATCTTAGTGATGAAATGAAGAGTTCTTCAGCTGCTATCAGTGAAATGAACAGCAGTATTTCCGAAGTCGCCCAAAATGCCTTATCTGCTGATAAAATCAGCTCAGAAGCTAAAGCTTACAGTAATGATGCTCAGTCAGCAATGAATGAGCTGGATGTTTCTACCCGTGAAATCAGAAAAATTGTTGGTTTAATTGAACAGATTACAGATCAAACGAATATGCTGGCATTAAACGCAACAATTGAAGCTGCCTCTGCAGGAGAAGCAGGAAAGGGTTTTGCAGTTGTTGCCAATGAAGTGAAAACACTTGCACAACATACCGCTCAGGCTACCCAACAGATCGCAGGAAGAGTGGATATGATTCAAACAAATGTCCAAAATGTGATTCGCTTGTTTAATCGAACGATCGAAATCATTGAAAATCTGTATCAAATTAATCATACAATCGCCTATACAGTCGAACAACAATCAATTGCAAGTAATGAAATATCAGCTTCTGTTGAAAAATCTGCTCGTAATACCTATCAAATTGATAATTTCTTAAAACAGATTAAACAAATCAGTCATGACGTAACACAACATTTTGAGATCGTACAAAACCATATCAATTCTATTGCCGGAAGTACCGGAAAGATCACTCATATTTCTGATGATGTCAGCAGGAATGCTCAAGAAGCGCATTCGGGTGTTAATGAGATTAACAGATCATCCAGTCAGATTAATCATAATGTCATGCTAATGGGTGATAAGGTTAACCAGATTTTCAAATCTGCAGAATTGACAGCCAATCAGGCAAACAGCTTGAATGTGATTGCCAGTGAATTAACGAAAACAGTTGATTCTATTCAGCAGATAACAGGGAAATTTAAAGTTTAACTGACTTTTCTAAGCATTGTGATAATGCAACAAACAATCACTAAAGCAGAGCCTGAGATGACTGAGACACTCAGGCTCTCTTTGAAGATTAACCAGGAAATCAGGAAGTTTAAAACAGGTACTAAAAATCCGATTAGACTGCCTTCGTTGACAGGTGCCATTTTGTAACCGTATGTCATGGCAAGCTGTCCAAAAGTCCCTAATAACCCAATCATCAATAAGATAAACCATTGAAATAATGAAGGCATGTGAAAGTTTGAAAAAGCAGGCACCCCTGTTATCAGACAACTAAAGAAACAGAAGACAAAGAAAATTGAAAAGGTGTTATTATTCTTTTGGAGTTTTCTAATTGTATTAACTGCAATTCCTGCACAAACTCCCCCACCTAAAACGATTAAGTCTAAAGGAGAAAAATTTATTCCATTTTTTGGCATAACTAACAGCCAGCATCCGCCCAGAGCGATAAACTGAATAATCCATGTTCCCAATTTGTTATGTTCTTTATTTAAAAAAGGAGCTAATAAAGTGGCAAAAACAGGGTAGGTATAATTCAACATGGTCCCTTTACCCAAAGAAATTTTCGTGATTCCGATATTCATTAATAAAACAGCTAATGCACCAAAAATTCCTCTTAATGACAAAAGTGTGTAGTTTTTAAAGTTAAACTCAATTTTATGAAGTCCTCTTAAAATCAATAAATACACAAGACCAGTAAAGAAACGCATAAAAGTGATAAAATAGACATCCATCTCTTTCGCATACCTGACCAGACTGGTATTGGCTGAAAACAATACAGCTGATAATATCATGACAAATATGCCAAAGTGATAGGATTCCTTAATATGTATAAAGCCTAAATTGATTATTCTTGATTCTCTTTGATTCATTTTATCCTCTTATAGTGACTGATTTAAGTTTACTGGAAAAAAGGGATGATTATTGTCAATTTAAAAAAATGCATCATAGTTAAGATATGAGAGTTGGAAAGCGGTTTGCAATAGATTTTACCAAAAAGTAGAGATAAAGTTATCAATCAGGATGGACGTTTTGCAAATGCTTTTTAAATTTCTGTTGACATTCTAAGCCATATAAAAAATAAGAGATATATTGATAGTCAATATGAAAAGAGAGTCATTCATGAATGTAGAAAAGTTTCATAAGAAATTTATTCAATATGTGCTGGAAAATTCCTTGTTCAAACAAAACAGCAAGATTTTAGTGGGATTTTCCGGAGGTGCAGATTCTACTGCATTAATGAATACTTTACTACATTTTAGAAAAGAATATCGTCTGACAATCATGGCTGCTCATATCAATTATCAGCTGAGGGGTGATGATTCTCATGCTGATGAGCGTTTTGTGAAGGAGTTCTGTTTTGATAATAATGTACCTGTTTTGATCCATCGGGCAGATTTGAAAGGTCAAAGCGGAATGGAGAATAAAGCCAGAGAAATCAGACTGGATTTCTTTTATAAAATCAAAAAAATGAATAAAATAGATGTCATTGCCTTGGCTCATCATAAAAATGATCAGGCAGAGACAGTTTTATTTCGTTTTTTCAGGGGTTCTGCGTTTAATGGGCTGGCTGGTATCAAAGCGAAAGCCGGCGATATTATTCACCCTTTTCTGATTTTTTCGCGAGAAGATCTGGAGAGCTACCTTAATGAGCTTAAATGCAACTGGAGAGATGATCTCACAAATTATGAATCAGATTACAACCGTAATAAAATCAGAAATAAAATGCTGCCGTTGATAGAACAGGAATTTAATCCGAATTTCAGAGAAAAACTCATCGATTATGCTTGTATATTCAGCGAAGCAGATAATTATTTTAAATCTGTTGCTCAAAAACTCTATAAAAAAGCAATGATAGTCGCAGAAGAATCAGAAATTGTATTTGATTTAAATGAAATTGTAACAATTAACCCTGTTTTGCAGTTTTATATATTTAAAAGTGCATGGGAAAAATTAAGCATGTTGGATAGAGATTTTTACTATTATCATTTCAAAGAAATACAAAACATACTGACGATGGAGGGCTCAAAAGAAGTTAGTCTGCCGGCTGATATCATCTTGCAAAAAGATTATTATACCCTTAGGCTTTACAATAAAAAAACTTATAATCCCAATCCGGAATTTGCTTTCAGAGAAATTAGCAGTTTAAGAACAATTTTTGTTTTTAATGATAAACGCGTTTTGATGCAAAAGCTTAAATCAATGCCTGATAAAGGCTTTCCGAAAGAAAAAAACTGTGTTGTAATGGATTTAGACAAGATTCAGTTCCCTTTGATTCTTCGTTATCGTCAGCCTGGAGACCGGTTTATTCCATTTGGAATGAAGGGTTTTAAAAAACTAAAAGATTTTTTTATTGACGAAAAGATAGAAAAAAATCAAAGAGATAAAGTGGTGATTTTTTGCGATACAGAAAAGATAATCTGGATTGCTGAACATCGAATAGATCAGAGAGTGGCTGTTGAAGAAGAGACAAAGAAATTTGTCATGTTTACGATTGAAGATTTAAAAGAAAGTAAACTGGCATTAGCAAAGAAGAAAAGTAAAAAAGGATAGAATATGGATACCATGAATGTAAATCTTTCTGCCGTTTTGTTTGACGAAGCGGTTATCAGAAACCGAATAAAAGAAATTGGCTCTCAGTTGTCTGATGAATACAAAGATAAAAATCCGATTTTAGTATGCATTTTAAAGGGAGCAACTCTCTTTATGTGTGATTTGATGCGTTGTATGACGATACCA
>JAKQQL010000291.1:0-31197 GCA_029564175.1 Candidatus Cloacimonadota bacterium | reverse complement strand
GCGACACCTTCTTATTTTTCAAATAATCAGACTCGTCCGGTAGAACAGGTTTCCTGGTATGATATCATGGTTTACTGTAATCGTAAGAGTATTCAGGAAGGCTTGACTCCCTGTTATGTCAAAGGCGATGATACGAATCCTGAAAACTGGGGGACAGTGCCAAACGGCGGAGATGATAGTTGGAATGCGATCACTATGAATATAAATGCCAATGGCTACCGTCTTCCTACAGAGGCGGAGTGGGAGTTTGCAGCAAGGGGCGGGAATCTGTCTCAGGGTTATACTTTTGCCGGATCTAATATCGTAGGGGATGTGGCTTGGTGTGAAGGTAATTCAGGATCTGCAATTCATCTGATAGGTACCAAAGCGCCCAATGAGTTGGGTATCTATGATATGAGCGGGAATGTATGGGAATGGTGTTGGGACAGGTATAGCTTATACTCTTCATCGGATCAGACGAATCCGGAAGGTGCAACAAGTGGGTTATACCGTGTGAAACGTGGTGGCAGTTGGTACCACTACAACTACTACTGTCAGGTAGCTTATCGTGACAGGAACAAACCAAGCAACCGTAACAGCGATGTTGGCTTCCGTATTCTCAGGCGTATCCCGTAATCATTAGCTGATCATATAAACAAGCATTATAAGTCCAAAAAGTAAAGAGAATTTTTAAAGGTGAGCTTGACAAAGGGCAACATCATTTTGTTTATAACAGTACTGAATAAGGTCATAATCTGGCTTCAAGCATAAATTTTATCAAATTTTCCGGGAATAAGCATCAACAGGTAAAAAAAGTGATTTTGTTAAAGTAGAAAATATTGTAATTGCTTATGGGTAACGACAATCTAAGCGGAACGCAGTCAAGCAAAGTACAAAAGACTACTGGAGTCCTTACACAAAAAAAATCTCACATAGGAATTTGAACACTATGTGACTGTTTCATAACTGAATGACAGGGACATCTTTGCAGGCTTGTAAAATTGCTGGTTAGAATTCCTCACAGTAAGCCAGTTCCCAGCCATGAAAGACGACAATGACTTTTTTCAGGCTAACCATCCCATAGGGAGGCAGTCCAAGCATCTGACGGGCATATTCGTCTTCAGCGTATTGATTGAGCTGATTTGAGCCTTCCTGTATTTTCTGTTGTAAAAGATTATCAAACTCTTTATCTGTGGCACTTCGTTTAATATATTTCAGCTCAATTAGATAAGCAAACTTAATATCTCTGTATTTAATATAAAAAGGCTTCATGATGAGGTCTGCATAGCCTTTATTCATCTCTTCTTCTGAGGCTGAAATATAAAAATCATAGATATTTAAGAAAGACAGATAAAAAGCTTTTACAAAGGATTCTCCATCGATAAAGTCCCTGAGCGAACTTTGTTTTTTGATTTGGTTTTCTATAAATTCAAATGCATCCTTAAATTCCCCACGATATGCCATTTTTCTGACTAAAAGCAATAACTCATACATTTCAACAGAAAAGCCATAGGCATTTTCAAAAGAACGCCTGATATACTCAAACACCATTTGTTTAATCGTTTCATTGGGAATATGCAGAAATGGCAGACCCTCGACATAAGTGCCTGAAAAACTGAGCAACCCAAAAAAGTATAGGAGAGAAATAAAATTATCCTGCTGGGTAATTTGGTCAAAAGGAAAGCTTTTCTTAATCTCAGAGGGGATTCCACCGTTGTTGATAATTTCTGTCAGGCGTTTAAAATTGCCATTAAGCGTTTTATCCTGGATGATGAGGTATTGCAGTTTTCCATAATCCATCCGTAGATTATCATCAATCAGACTATCAGGGATTTTGCCAGAACGAATCGATTTATTCACAAAATACAAAATTGCATCAGAATTATGAACACTTTGATTGGCATCACTAGAAAAAATATAGTTATCATACCATTTTTTGATAATGGTCATCGCTTCAGATTTATCAATTTTGAGTTCTCCAACGGAGATATAATAGTCTAAAATATCACTTACCTCATTTTCGGTAAATCCTAACAGCTCATTGAACGCACGATCAGTCGAAATATTATCTCCGATATTGAAACCACTGGTGACATCATCCATCGTAACAGGAGAAACACCCGTAATAAACATTCTTGCAAGTCCTGAGCCTATCCCGGAAGTCAGCATTTTCAAATTGGTAAAAAACTGTTTGAAATAGCCAGCCTGTCTGGTGATTTTCTTATATTCTCCTTCACCGAAATCTGTTAACAAGGTATTGGTGAAATTGTCATACTCATCTATGAGGAGGTATATTTTATATTCACTACCCGTTAATTCGGTTGCGATTGCAAGCAGTTTTTCATGAGCAGTTTCAACTAATGACGCTTTCTCTATTAATCTTTTAGGAAGATGTTCCTGATACTTATCTAGAAAGTTATCAATAACTAAGAGGCAATACCGGTTAAAATCCTCCTGAACCTTCTCCTTTTCTTTCAAAATAGCCGAAAAATTAAAATAAAGCACCATATATTTGGCTCTGTTCTCAGTTGGGTTTTCAAGTATCCAGGTATCATGAAAGAGTTCATTAAATCGGTTTTTGTATTTTAAATCATAATAGCCGTGGAGTGTCGTCAGAAACAAAGATTTACCAAAACGACGCGGACGAATCAGAAAGATATAAGGGGTTTTCTCCAGTTCAGGAATATACATCGTTTTATCTACATAGTAATCATTATGAAAATTCACATATTCAAAGTCTGATTTTCCGTAGGGGATTCTCTTTATCTTTTCCATCATCCACTCCTTTTTAACATATTTTGCAAAATACAGTGACTTTGTCAAGAAGGAATGTGAAAATCATTGGGAGATAACCATTTTAAGTATCCCCCTTGTTTAATCAAAATAATGTCTTTAACATAATTGTCAACAAAAATGGGAGGTATAGTAACAATTTTTTTGGCATTTTCAATGTTATGCACCTTTAAGATCATTAAAGGAGACTTATGCCCCTTATTACGATTCTTTCTAAATATATTGTACCACATCAAGTAAGCATTAGTCTTATAATAAAAATGAGATTCTGATTCATAATTCTCAATATTGTATAACTCCTTTTCAATTCTTTCATGAAAACTTTCAACATCACTATTTAAAGTAGGACTTACCGGAGGGTTATAGATATTATTCAAATTATTTCTTTCAATAATTTCTTCAAACATAGACTTTTTCCCTGCTTTCTTCGATATATTTCTAAACTCACTGCCATTATCAGATTGAAAGTGAGTATTTGAAATTTCTACACCTCTGCTTTTGAGACTTGATATAAGATATTCCGTAAATATTCCGATACTTGTTGAGTCCTTATGGTTAGTAAAGCCTATAAAAGTAGAACCATTTCTATAGTCTCTGACTGTTATCTGATATTTTGGGATATCAGTAAGATATTTAACATCAATCCGTCTCTTTTCCAGAGGTTTATATTTTTCTCTGAATGCATTCATATCTCTTTTCTTTTTATATTTTGACTTATTTTTTACAAGCAAACCAGCCTGCTTTATTTTCTTATGTATAGTTTTCTGAGAACACTTTAAATCTAAATTGTCTTTAATGTAATATGCTCCTAATTGAGTTCTTTTCCTATATTGAATGATCCCTTCTAAAACAACATCTGGAAACTTATTTGGGTGTTTCTGGTTAAGTCTGGATTTGTTCCTTAATCTATTTTCATGATCCTTTTTGTATGAGTCTACCCATTTCCTGACTGTTTTACGAGTTGTTTTAAATTCAACAGCTTTTTTACTTATATTATGTTTTAGAGCATAAGCAACCATATTAAATCTATATTGAATGATAATGTCTTTTGTGAACAATCGTTTAACTTCCATACATCTGTTACCTGACACAAAACCACCTTTTCTGAAGATGTTGTATTTTTTTTGTAAAACACCGACTCCTTTTATAAAAAAGTTGAGAATCGGTTTTTCCAAAAAAATACTTATTGGTTTATGTGCAACACCTTTCTTCTTTCCCGATTACGAATGATTTTAATATAGTTGTTCTCCTTTATTACAACTGGTTTTGAAAGGTGGAAAATTTTTATGGTTAGTAGCCAGCTCATCCTGAACCATAAATAGTGTCCTATCTCTAACTGAATATAGAAAGGAAGTCAATGACTGCCATTTCTGTTTGTACATTTCAACTCACAATGATATAAAAAAGGTCTTTAACTTAATTTCTAACATGAATTTAGAACTCATTCAATACGATCATCAGCGTTGCCAGATTCTTGATAAATGTTTAGTCGTGAGAAAAAAGACGATTGTTCCTGGATAATCAAGCAAAACATTTTCCAGAGCAATTCTGGCTTCAATACTCAAGAATGTTTCGTTATGTATGTCAGAAACGTTCAATGAAAATTAAAATGTAAAAAACGGAGCATTTCTGCTCCGATTTTAAGATTTAATGGTTTAGGGTATAAAGCATTATTTGATCAGCATCATTTTCTTGCTTTCTACTTTTTTATTAGTTTTCATGCGATATATATACATCCCACTGCTTAATTCTCTGCCATTGTCATCTTTTGCATTCCAGATAATCTGATGATTACCGCGTTTAAATGCATTGTCTGTTAATGTCTTGACTTTTCTTCCTTTGGCATTATACACTTCGATTAACACCTTACTGTCTTCTGCAAGACTAAAGCTAATCGTTGTTTCAGGGTTGAATGGATTAGGATAGTTATGATTTAGTTTTGTGATAGCTGGCAAGACTGTTGTGTCATGACTATTGTTATATTCTACAACAATAGTATTTGAAGGGGCTGATTCTCCGTCAGGGCTCACATATATTGCTGTAACATAATATGAATATGTATTTTCTGACTCCAGCGCTGTATCTTCATATTCTGTGTTTTGAATAAGTTCAGATATAACCACATTATTTCGATAAACCTTATATCCTGATAATGTCATCTGCTCAGGAATATCTTGTGGACTCTCCCAGCTCAGTATGATACTGTTTGATTCAATAACAGCAGAAAGATTTACGGGTGAGTTATATACCGGGATAAACTCAAAATGAGCTGTCAAGTAAACATTATCAGATGGCATTGTAAAGGTATAAACAGAATCCGTTGATACAATTTCTCTCTCTGGAAGTGTTGTTTTACCTGTGTTATTTTGAACTTTTTTCTTTATAACAGATCTACCGTCTATCTCAGTTGTCGCCCAGTGAATAAAGCGGTATCCTTCAGCTGGAATAGCTGAGATTGTTACACTTTCACCGTAAAGATAATTTCCTGAGCCTGTTACACTACCGGAGTTAAATGGCAATATATTTAAATTAACCTGATACTCATTTTGAGCAAATTGTGCGTACCAGGTAACATCTTCTGCTGGCATCGTTACAGGGAATACGACGGGATTATTACCTTCCAGATCTGTTGTCCAACCTGTAAACTGCCAGCCTGCTTCATTTTCTATTGTCAAATCATTCTCATTGATGATTGTCTGATAATTAAAGGTTGCAGGACCTGAGACTGATCCGGCATTAGCAGGATTAGCAACTAAGTTAAGATTGTAATTGATCATCTGGAAATTAGCAGTTAAAAATACATCATGTGCCGGCATTGAGAATGTAAATACAGAATCTGTACTGACAACCTCACGAAGCTTTTGATGATGATTACGAGATTCAGTTAAAGACCAGTTGACGAATTCAAAGCCCGTGTTTACACTTGCAGATACAGTTACGCTATCACCCAGTACATACTGATCAGCTCCATTAAGTGTTCCGCCATTTGCAGGAACCGCTGTCAATACGACATTGTAAGGGATTAACTCAAATTGTGCGTACCAGGTAACATCTTCTGCTGGCATCGTTACAGGGAATGTGACAGGATTATTACCTTCCAGATCTGTTGTCCAGCCTGTAAACAGCCAACCGCCTATATTTTCTATTGTTAAATCATTTTCATTGATGATTGTCTGATAATTAAAGGTTGCAGGGCCTGAGACGGAACCGGCATTAGCAGGATTGACGACTAAGTGAAGGTGGTATGTTTTTAATTCAAAATTAGCTACAAGGACTCTGTTATTGCCAGGCATAACAAAAGTATATATTGAATCCGTTGACACGATATTTCTGTTGCTAACCTGTCTTATAGATTGTCTGTTTTTGACAAAAACTTCATGTGTCTCTGTATTTCTGCCAGTCTGTTCAAACCAGTTAACAAACTGATATCCCTGATTTGCAGTTGCAGTAACAGAAACCTGACTGCCTTGTTCGTACATTCCTTCACCAGAAATCTGACCACTATTTTCAGGATTAGCACTTAAGGATATTGAGAATGAAGCTGGAAGAGGAGTTGCAGATACAACATTTGAGGAACCTGATTCTCCTGCAGGATATGAATAAACAGCGGTAACATAATAATTGTAGTTTTGTCCAAACTGAACATTATTGTCCGTATAAGTTAAAGCCGTTATTAATTGTGTATTTATCTGAATATCATTCCGATAGATATTATAGCCTGAGAGGATCATGCTATCATCTCTCTGCAAGCGCTCTTTTTTATTACTTACAATACTTCTGATTTGTCTGATACTGCCATGGTGAGTGTGTTGCCAGTTCAATGTGATTTGATTGATACCAGGGTTAGTAATGAGATTTTCTGGCGCTAAGAAATCAGGAGTTAAGGACATAATGTTTACTAAAGCTGAAGGTGCTGATTCTCCATCCGGATCTTCATATACAGCTGTAATGTAATAGGAGTATAATGTCCCAGGAACAATATTCGTATCCTCATATTCATGAATAGTCGTTTCAGCAAGGAATTCTCCATTACGATAGATTTTATAGTTAACCAGATTAAGCGTTTCGTTTCTTTGCTTCATCTTGGAATTTGAAGATAAACGGCTATCTGTCAATTTCTTTGCAGAAAAATCACTGCCTTGAGGGATGATAATTGGTGGAAGCCAGACAAGAGCAATCCTATTATAGTATGCATTTGCATTTAAGTTGTTTGGAGAAGGAAATACAGGAGTTATTGGTGTAGCAGTTACCGTATTTGATGGTTCTGACTCTCCCTGATAAGGATTGACATAAACAGCTGTTACGTAATAGCTTTGTTCTTCTGAAGAAACAATATTATCCGTAAAAGTATTAAGCGTAACTATTTCACTATTGATCTGAATATCATTTCTGAAGATATTAAATCCGGCAGGCATTAATCCCTCAGGATCTGTCCAGTTTAATACCACTTTGTTGTATCCGGGAACAGCGGTCAGGTTAAGAGGTGGATTAAAAACCGGGATTACATATTCATGTGCTCCTCTGTCAGGCATTTCACCTCTGCTATTTCCATCAATATCTGTATTGAGCCAGTTGATAAGCGTAGCAGAATCAATTGCTGGAGAATCTGCCTGCAGATTGTTTGTAATATCGACAAAAAGAGGGTTTGCAACTTGAGAATTGTGATGTAATCCATAATTTGCAAAATCTTCTGTACTGTTGATATTCTGACCTCCCCAATTAATCACATTGGGTCCTTGTGCATTGAAAAAGATATTATGGGATGTTGCATCAACCCCAACTGTGTTCTGGAAGGTTGCAGCATAACCATTGTTTTGTTTGTAAACGATATTATTCACAAATTCAAGGTTAGCGACTGAACCGTTTGCCATAAATGTAGAAGTGTTAATGCCTGTATTATGTCTGAAAGTATTATGATATACCTTCAAATAATTAATATTTTCTAATCTGACATTTTCCTGTAAATTACTGCCAGTACCATAGGTTCTAAGTGAATTATTGGCAATCACTTTTGTACTGTCACTGTTTGAATGATACAGGTAAATTCCATTCCCTGCTAAATAGTCAATATAGTTGTTCATAATCTTCAAAGAACCTGTCGTATATCCTAAACGGATAGCGGTATTCTTCATCAGATGGAATCGGTTGTTTTCAATGTCAATGCGATTTAATTTTTGGAAATCAACACCATATGAATTTTCATTAAATGTATTATTCTGTATGCTTATCATGTCTGATGTCGTAACTTCAGAATTAAGATACTCATTAACCATTGCAAATGACCCTTTATAAAAAGTGTTGTCTTTCAAAGTCAGATGATTTGAGAAATGATACACCGCATTTATCAGGGCTAAATCTTTATTTGATGAATAAGAGGGAACATCCTGACCCGCTAAAATGCAATTATCAATAGTTAGATTGTCATTGTATCCATGAAGATTCATCACACTGCTATAAACCTCACCCTGGCTTTCCATTCTCAGTCCGGATAAAGTCAGATTTTTTACACCCATGATTTTAAAGACAAAGTTAGTTTGAACTGAATCAGCATTAAATCTAATATCAGCATATCCGACATTTCCGGTTGATTTAATTTTGATTGAAGCATTCTCTGACAGTATAGGAATATGACGTAATGTAAATTGAGCATTTAACTCTGTATTCTGTAATGCAATCTCAACAGGCCCGTTGATACCCCTTTTCATCAAATCTTCATAAACGGACATAAACCCCTGATTTGATTCCAGCTGAATAGTCCCTGAAAAAGGTTCTACAGGGTCAGTAATAACTGCTGTTGCGCCAAGATCATAATACAGCTGTAATCCATTATGACCCTGTCCTATTTGTGGAGGCAATCCTTTTAATCTTAGAAAATTATTCTGTGCATAGTTTGACTCATCAAAGAAAGGATAGGCTACAAAACTATTTGATACTAAATCAGGATAAGCCTCTTTGAATCGGTCAAAACTTCTGTAAATGACATTATTATATTTTGAAAATACAGTTGCTTCAGAATAGTAACAGTTATTAGAGATCTGAGAGAAATAATTGTCAGAATAAGTATTGAAATCTATTGCTCTGGATTTATCAAAACCAGCAACAATATTGTTGAAAAATCTGACATCGGAAGCTGATCCTGTAAAATAAAGAGGAGCAGAAGTATTTAATACAGAAGACTGAGTCATAATAAAATTGTTGTTTGAGATACTTGCCCCATTACACTGATCAATAACAGCAGCATAAGAAGTATAAATGCCTGTATTATTGATGTTTATTACATTTGTCTGTACATAAAGCCTGTCGTCTTCTGAATTCGCATTCAATCTCCCTAAGTGTAATGCTCTGGTTCCTGAAGAAGAATTACGATCAGAGTTAAAGGTATTATTCATAATGTTAAACAACCCTTCAGTCTGATCAGCCTGAATACCAATATAGAAATTTGTAAAAGTGTTTTTGTAGAAAATATTTTGATCAATATTATAAAGATTGACTGGGTAGTCAGTCCCGTCAAAGGTATTGTATGACATTTCCACACTTTTACTTTCAGGCAAATAATAGCCTGTTCTCAGGTATGTACCATAACGGCCATTTTGAAATTGGTTGTATTTATACTTTGAATTTAGATAAAAGGCATTCTCCATATAGATTGCATCGGAATAGGTCAGATTTTGTGCAATCTCGAAATGATTGCTGTTAAACTCGAAGTTTTTTCCTCTGCCTTTAAAGCTTATCATTTTATTATATTGGATTGAGTTATTTTTAAATTGAATGCCTCTGATAATAAATCTGCTGGCTCCGTTGATTGTCAGCAGAGATTTGTTTTCTGGATTCTCATCACCATAGGTAAAAATAACTTCATCCTCTGGATTTGCAGGTTCTATCACTAACCATGACTGACCTAAATGTTCTATTTCATTCCAGTCTCTGGGAATATGATTAAGCGTTGTATAGCCTGAATAGATGCCCGCATCAACCTTAATCTTCAGGGTATCGAGATGATTCTGTTCACTGTTCCATCTGAAAAATCCAAAGCGTTTTAAATCATCAAAGCAAGACTGTAAAGTTTCATATTCTTTTCCAGGTCCAACGCTTAATACTTTATCAAAAGCCTGATAAAACGCAGGTGGAATGCCAGGACTATGTTCATTAGCCCCAATATCAGCAAACATATCACGAATATTACCATCAATATCATCTGTTATTCGAGAAGAACCAACACCTCTGCTATACATTAATGGTGATGTTGTATAGGCCTCTTCTGTAAACAAAGGATCGGCTTCTATTGAGAAAGCATTTATTCCTGAATCTGCATAAGTCCATTCATTAATCGTATAATAGTAACTGCTTCCAACTTTTACAAAATAAGCACCATCAACAAAATAGGCATTGCCACTCATACTGAAATTTTCAGAATCAACCGGATGAGCAATTTCTACAGCAAACTTCTCAGCTCTTACTGCATTTGCAAAGAAATTCAGATACTGAGACTGATTGTACTGATAAAATCCACTGCTGTTTGCGCCTTTTACATCAATACTGTTATGAATAATATCAATATAATTCCCGCCAACAGAAATTCCATTATTCCCTTTGATAATATTATTGGCAATCAAATTGGGATAGTAAGTGCCTGATTCCCAGCTTTGAGCAGTACCAGCAACAAACTCAATACCTTTTCCTGTCCCGATTATCCTGTTTTTTTCAATAATTGTATTTAAACAATGAGAAGCATTAATTCCGGTATTTGTAAAAGAGTTAATAGAATTATTTGAAATCAACAGGTTTTTCACCGTATAGGCATTAATAGATGTACTGTGCAGGTTAAATTCGCATCCAGTAATAATGACATCTGAACTGACTGAGTTCTGAAAAGCGATTCCACTGGTGCCATGCGTAAACATTGAGTTTAAAATGGAGATATCTTCAATTTTTGATTTATCAGTAAAACAGATATTATTGTTGTTATATCCTGTTGATTGAATTACACTTTGAGTAATTCTACAGTTTTCAATCAAAATATGAGTCGCATAGGAGTCAAAATAAAACGCATTACCATATTCATTACTCTCATTATTAAAAGCGATATCTTTGAACTGTATATGCTTAACTTTACCAATTTTAAAGAGATAAGGCTTTTCCTGAGTGCCTGTTGCAATGATTCTATTGGCGATATAATGATTTTGAGAAGATTCAAATCTGACAATGTTTTGCGAACTTGTTCCTGGAACTGTCAGTAACTCAAGTTGTTCAGTAAAATCACCATCGAGACGATCCAACTTTATCAAAGTGGGACCATCGACACCTCTGATCATTAACATATCCAATGCCTGTTGCAAAGTTGAGAAGGGATAACCAGGACCATCACCTACCCAGTATTGACCAGACATTGGTGTATAAGCTGGATTACCCGTAAATTCTATAGCCCCTATATCTGGATTGTTTGTATCTCTTGTCTGACCATTAAAATCAAGATCAAAACCTTCTACATAAATCCCTTTGTTATCAATACGAAGCGATTCTGTAATCTGATCTTCACTGTTATTGACAAACATCGGATCAATGCTGATATTATTGGTATTTGTGCTTGGGAAATGCGCTGCATAAAATTCCTCAAGTGTTTTATAATAAGTATTTGAAACTCTGATTAGATTCACAGCCCGTGAGTAGATATTGTTATTTTCAAGAATATTTCTATTTGAAGCCTCAGGATCAATATGCGTTGCTGTTAAAGCATAAGCATCCCTGCTATAACTAATTATGGAATTGTTTTTTATAACATTATCAGTCCCTGAAAATGCTAAAGCTCTTGACCAACTATTATTAGAATAGTTGATGATTGAATTATGGATTACATTTAAGTTGCTTGCATTAAAACTGATTCCAACTGCTTCACTGGTATAACTGTTATAATAATTATTATATCCGTTAACTGAAATGATATTGTTGTAAACATTTTTTGAATAGTAATCTGAGGTATAAGAAGATAAGCTAATCCCTGCTCCCCAAGCATTCACTCTGTTGTGTCCTATATCAAGACTACCGGTGCATTCAGTTAAAGAAATACCACTACCTGACTGATTTATTATGTTTCCTCTAATAGTCGCATTAATACATCTAACAATACTTATTGCTGAATATGCATCTGAAAATGAGTTGTTTGTTATGCTGACTGTATTGATGTTGTTAATATATGAACTACTGTTAATATCAATATGGTAAGCATTATCATTAAAGACTGAGTTTTTTATGATAACATTTCTGATAATGGGAGTAGTCCCTCCGTTTATTCTGATAGAACTATGATATGAAGAACTATAAACATCTGCTCCATCAAATACACAGTCATCAATTTCAATATTTTCACAACCGCTGTTCATAACAATCATATTGCCATATCCTGAAGCAATTGCTTCAAATCTGGCTCCTGTTATCTTAATGTTTTTGCTGTTTTCAATTTTAAAAATATAATTTGATTCCCATGAATTAGCTGAATCATTAACAAATGTGGATCGGTTTAACCCTTGAGGTTTTGCATTAATTGTGATGTTAAAGATGCCTTCCTGATTAAGCCCTGCGATATGAAGTGCTTGATTGAAAGTCATCTGATCGTTGGTTAAAATTTCAATGTCTCCTGAAATGCCATTTTCTGTAATAGCATTTACCGCTTCCTGTAAAGTCTCATAATGTGCGAGTAACCCACCTACCAGTATCTGCCCACTTATTGGCTCTGCATAAATGCAATTGATAATAAGTAATGCAAATAGAAAAAGAATTATCTTTTTCACAAAATCTCCTTTTTGTTTTTTTCTCATTGAACCAATGAACTTCATTATATATCCTATAATAAATCACTCTTCAAGTTTTTTTTGAAACGTCAAACGTCTGACCTTGTTTTGATAATCATGATAAGTATTTTTATTACAATTCATAAAGTTAGAATAATAAAGGAGATAAATTTGTCAACACTTTTGTCTGTTTTTAAAAAAATGGCATGAAAATAAGGGTAAATGATAAGTTCTTAATGTTGACCAATATCATCTTAATTGTGCATGATCATGACTTTTCTGTCCATAGTTAAAATCATCAGTTATCAGTTAAGCATATTTGTAAGAAAGTGAACAATCACATCTCCGAATTTAAAAATTATCTGTTGTTTAAATCGATTACCCGCGTTGCCAGATTCTTAATAAAGGTTCTGTCGTGAGAAACAAAGATGATTGTTCCAGGGTATTCCTGCAGGGCATTTTCAAGGGCAATTCTGGCTTCAATATCAAGATGATTGGTTGGTTCGTCTAATAGTAAAACATTGGCATTCTGAACCAGTAATGAAGCCAGAGATACTTTTACCTGTTCACCGGTGGACATCGTTCCAATAACTCTGTACACTTGCTCTCTTTCAATCTTTAGACAAGCCATCATCGTTCTGACAAAGGTATGATCATTGTTAAACTGTAACAGAAAGTCAATGATAGTTGATTTCTGGTCTAAATTGCCAAGTTCCTGATCAAAGTAAACTGTTTTTACATGACTGCCATATAGAATTTCACCGCTATCCGGCAGAATTTCACCTAACAGCATTTTTAACAAGGTTGATTTACCGCTGCCATTCAAACCTTTCAGATGAATCTTTTCCTGTTTTGATACTAATAAATTCAAAGAGTTAAAGATGATTTTTCCATTAAATGACTTACAAATGTCTTTCAACGTAAAAACCGTTTCGGAAATCCGAGAATCTTCCATAAAACTGATTTTTCTCTTTTTCTCAATCCATGGTTTTTCTATCGGGTCAGACTCCTGCATGACCCTGATTCTTCCCTCAAGTGATTTTGCCTGTCTCATCATCTGTTTTGCCGGATTGGTCACCATCTCAAATGTATAAGATTTGCCTTCTTTGCCTGTTTCTCTTTGAAAAGAAGATGCCCATTTCCTTCGGGCAGCTGCCGCTTCCTTTAACTGGCTGATTTTGTCCTGCCTCTCATTGTATTTCTTCATTTGGTCATTAAATTCTTCCTCTTTGGTTTTCAGGTATTCAGAATAATTACTTTTTAATATCGTATAGCCCTTGCGTTCCAAAACAATCACTTTATTTGCCACATTGTCTATAAAAGAACGATCATGCGAAACAAAAAGTAATCCTTTTGGGTAATTTTTTACATAATTTTCAAGCCATAGGATCATTTCATAATCCAGATGATTGGTTGGTTCATCGAGAATCAGCAAATCTGGCTCATTCACCAGTAACTTAGCCAGCTGTACACGGGTTTTCTCTCCGCCTGAAAGTGATTTTAGCTTTCGGTTTATCATTGATGCATCAATTCCAAGCCCAGCCAGTATCTTTTCACATTTTTTGGCATAATGATATCCGTCTGCTTCTATGAATTGGGTTTGTAAAAGCCCGTACCGTTCGATAAGACAAGGAGATGTGTCATGTTCCAGTTGTTTTTCCAATAAAACTAATTCTCTTTCCATCTGTTCAATTTCAGTTGAACGGCATGCTTCCTGAACGCTTACCTCTTCATCTAAAACAAAATTCTGTTCCATGTAAGCGATATTTATCTGTTGTTTAGGATAATGGATTGTTCCGGATGTCGGGTGTAGCTGTTTTAAAATCAATTTGATTAAGGTGGTTTTGCCTTTTCCATTCGGACCAATCAGGGCAATTTTATCATTCTGTCCAATATCAAGGCTGATTTCATTGATAATCGGTTCGATTGCGTCGTCATATTTGTAACTAATTTTTTCTGCTTTTATGGTAAACATATATTTCCTCCGTATTATTTTCTTTTATTGTGTAAGTGGACCCCGAAAAATAATAATACGCCTGCTTATTAGCAGTTCAGAAACATATACTGCGTCTTATGATTTTCAGGAATGGCTATTTGCTATTCTGAGTTGTTTTCATTCGACTTCCTCCATAATTAATGATGCTATATTCGTTTAACGCTATTTTTTGTCAAGTACAAGTTGATGTTTTTTTCACTGTATGGAGACATTATTCATTTTCTTATTCTATCCTTATACCTCCCTTATCTGGTTTAAACAAAATTCGTATGCAAATTGAGAAATCCTATTATTGGGGTGAGAGCTTTGAATTAGTCGCTAATGTCATATTTAAAACTAAAAACAGATGAAGTTAAAACAATTTAAAGAAAAGTCAACGTTATAGTGCTTTTTTTGGAACTAACTCAAAAGATAAAATCCTTAAAATCAGCGTAAATCGTGTCTATAAATCTTTTCCTTTCTAATTCAAAGCTATTGAGTTTGTTATAATCTTGCTGTTGTAAATTGGAAAACTATTTCTAAAATTAGCAGGTTTATTGATTAGATTTTTCAGCACTTGTGAGCAGTCTCTGCTATTTTTAAAAAAATCACTTGACTTTTTTTCTTAGCAATCTATATTGGAGTTTGCTAAAAATAAAAAATAGCTTAAATTATAATGAAAAAAGTATTGGAGGAGAAAATGACCTTAAAACCAATTGAAGACAGAGTTGTGATTGAGATCGAAAACGAAACTGCAGAAAAGAACGTTGGGGGAATTATCATCCCTGATACAGCAAAAGACAAACCAAACCTTGGAAAAGTAATTGCTGTTGGCACAGACGAAGAATTACAAAAAATCATCAAAGTCGGTGACAGAGTGATTTACGCTAAATACAGCGGAACAGAAATTGAAGTAGAAGGCAAAAAATTACTGATCGTTTCTAAAAATGATATCTTAGCGATTGTTGCATAAGATCAGTTGATTTGCTTCTGTAGCCAATCATTCATTTAAAAGGGCAGAATATCTGCCCTTTTTGATTTTTCAGACTGATTATGAACATATGTCAAAAAAGAACTTGACAAACGAGCCGACTTTAGAATAAATGACATATGTCCATAACGGGTGTAACGTAAGCTACCAGCTTGTGTATCGTTGTACCGCAAGCTACCAGCTTGTGAACGGCAGAAAAAAGCTACCAGCTTGCGAAATTACCCGTACTACAAGCATCTTGCTTGTAGAATGACGTACCGCAAGCTACCAGCTTGTGTATCGTTGTACCGCAAGCTACCAGCTTGCGCTAAAATGGATAATCATCATAATGGAGGAAGAAATGCCACGCAGAGACGGTACAGGTCCAATGGGACAAGGCGCATTCACCGGACGGGGAATGGGTGGATGTCAGACAGAAGATGCAAACAAACAGAATACTGGATTTTATGGAAGAATGAGATCTTTTTTGGGATTTCCTTGTGGAAGAGGTCAGGGCAGAAGATGTTCAGATTTAAACAGAGGTGGATTTTCTGGACGAAACAGGCAGAGAAATTTTATTGGTGTTTACACCGATAATCAGATGATGGATGAAGGTCAGCAGATCGAAATGCTGAAAAGACAAAAAGAAAGATACGAAACAGATTTAAAGAGGATAAACCAGGAACTTGATAAGTACAAAGAAAATTAATAACTTTAAAAAGGATTAGAATATGCCAAGACCAAGAAAAGGAAGACGGGTTTGTTGTTTACCGGAGAATAATGAATTTGGAACGATAAACAATCACTACAGCTCAGAAAAAGTGGTTTATATGACAGTTGAAGAGTATGAATGCGTAAGACTGATAGATTACGAAGGGATGATGCAGGAAGAATGTGCTGATCGTATGAATGTCGCAAGAACTACTGTTCAAAGGATTTATAACGATGCCCGAAAAAAAATTGCTGATGTATTGGTGAATGGCTATATTCTCAAGATTGAAGGTGGCAATTATGAGCTCTGTGAACATAATACGCAGGGCTTTGGTTGTCACAGATGCAGAAAAAGAAAAAATTTATGTGAACAATCAGAATAGGAGTATTACATGAAAATCGCAGTACCAGTAAATGAAAATCATATAGAATCAGGTATATGTCCCTCTTTTGGACGATCCCCCTATTATCTCATTTATACGACTGATACAAAAGATGAACAATATTTAACAAATCCGGCAGCCAACAGTCAAGGAGGCGCCGGGATTAAAGCAGCTCAGTTTTTAGTCGATCAGAAAGTGAACGTGGTGTTGGTGCCTCGATGTGGAGATAATGCGGCTGAAGTACTTCATGCGGCTGGCATTAATATATTTAAAAGTCAGGGTGAATCCATTCAGGAAAATATAGATGCTTTTGAACATAACAAATTAGCCGTATTAGATCAGTTTCATGGCGGATTTCACGGTCATCACGGATAAATGATATGAGAATCGCAGTATTAAGCGGAAAAGGCGGAACTGGTAAAACTCTGGTTTCAGTAAATCTTGCCAGGCTTGCAGGAAATTCTCATTACATTGATTGTGATATTGAAGAACCGAATGGGCATCTCTTTTTTAAACCGGCATTGACACAAAAAGAAGAGATAAAGGTAAAGATGCCAGTTGTTGATCATACAAAATGTAATGGCTGCAGAAAATGTATTGACAAATGCCGTTTTAATGCCATGGCTTACATTTATAACAAAGTACTCATATTTGAAGAGGTCTGCCATTCATGTGGTGCATGTTCTCTTTTATGTCCTGAAAAAGCAATATCCGAATCTGATAAAGTCATTGGTGAAATTCAGCATGGGACTTCAGATATGGTAAAAGTGAGCAGTGGCTTTTTAAATATTGGTGAATCTTCCGGAATACCGGTGATCAGACAGTTGCTGAAACAAAAAACGGGTACAAATGATGTCATTATTGATTGCCCGCCAGGCAGTGCCTGCTCTGTTATGGAGAGTATTCAGGATGCAGATTTTTGTCTTTTAGTGGCAGAACCCAGTATCTTTGGTGCTCATAATCTGAATATGGTGTATGAACTGGTTAAACTGTTCAATAAAAAGCATGCTGTTGTTTTGAATAAGACGATGGAAGGCGAAAATCCCTCTGAAGAATTTTGCCAAACACACCTAATTCCGATATTATCAAGAATTCCATACAGCCAGGAGATCGCAAAGCAAAATTCTGACGCTGAGATCATCATCGATACAAACCCGCAATACAGAGAATTGTTTGCACAACTCCTTGAAAACATAAAAAAGGAGCTGGCAATATGAAACAACTTCTTATTCTAAGTGGAAAAGGCGGAACCGGTAAAACAACGGTTGCGGGTGCATTTATCAAGATATCTCAGGCTAAGGCTTATGCCGATTGTGATGTAGATGCACCTAATCTTCATCTGCTGATGTCTCAGCATGTAAACCCAGAACAAAAAGACTTTTATGGACTTGATAAGGCGATTATTAACCAGGAATCTTGTGCCGCTTGTGGTCTTTGTGCTCAATACTGTCGTTTTGATGCCATTCAAAAAAACGGAAAAGTTTATCAGGTAGATTCATTTGCTTGTGAGGGCTGCGGTTTATGTGATGAAATATGTCCGGTTAAAGCTATTTCCATGACTCCCTGCGTCGTGGGTAATCTGAAAATGTATAAGGCTAAGGATGTATTCTCTACTGCTCAGTTGAAAATGGGTAATGGTAATTCTGGTTTACTGGTTTCAGAAGTTAAGAAGCAGATGAAAAATAACAAGCCTGAAAACACTCATTTAGCTGTCATTGACGGTTCACCTGGTATTGGATGTCCGGTCATTGCATCTCTTAGTGGCGTTGATATGGTTTTGATTGTAACAGAACCTTCTTTGTCAGGAATGAGCGATTTAGATAGAATTGTAAAAACGACCCATAAATTGCAGGTGAAACCGGCAGTCTGTATCAATAAATATGATACAAATCAACAAATTAGTAACAAAATTAAAGATTACTGTGAAAAGGAAGGGATTCTGTTTACTGGAATGATTCCGTATGATAACATGGTGATTAAGGCAGTTAATCAGGGTAGAAGTATCATGGACTATGAATGCGAAGCAAGGGAAGCCATCAAAAAAGTATATCAGAATACAATCAAACACATAGAATTAACGGAGGAAAAATGAAAATAGCAGTTGCAAGCGAAGGAACAAATGTAACAGAACACTTTGGACATTGTGTCAATTTTAACATTTTTGACGTGGAAAACGATCAGATTGTCAAAAGCGAATCAATCCCTAATCCAGGTCATCGTCCTGGATTTTTACCCAATTTCTTAGGTGATCTGGGTGTAAATGTCATTATCTCTGGTGGTATGGGCGGTGGTGCAATTGACATCTTCAATTCAAGGGATATTGAAGTCATCGTCGGTGCAATGGGAGATGCCAGACAACTGGCTGAAAAATATATCAAAGGTGAACTGAAATCTACCGGATCTGTTTGTCATAGTCATGCACATCATGATGACAGTTGTGGTCATTAAATCGGTTTTTTTGAGATAATTTTATAATTCTCAATAACTCATTTCGAATTTTGTAAAAGACGTCCAATTTGGGCGTCTTTAATTTTAATCTCCAAAAAATTGTGATACACACTTGTGATTCGAAAGCGTCAAAAAGATCGCTAAAAAATCTTTTTTGAGATTCTGGTAGCTTTTTTCTGCCGTTCGCAAGCTGGTAGCTTGCGGTAAAACGATTCACAAGCTGGTAGCTTGCGGTACAAGCGTGCCAGATATATAAGTGATTAAAAAACATGGAAATATTTAAAAAAAGCGGTCTCATGAGATATTTGTCTTCATTTTTTAACTTACAAAAACACAATATGATATGGATTGATTTACAGTAAAAATCAGTTTAAAAGGATAACTCAAAAAAAAATCAAAAAAACTCAAAAAAAAGCTTGACTTTATATCATGTTTTGTCAATATTAGTCATGTTTGATCAAAAAATATCAAACAATCTCATATAAGTGATCGGCAAAATGCCTTGAATCAATAAGTTGAAAGGAGGAATCGTGTCTGGGGATTTTTTAGGAACCTTTGAAAATTCTGTCAATAAACAACGAATTATTATTCCAGCTCCGTTTAAAGCGAAATTTTCGCACGAAGCAGACCAAAGTGCTATTGTTACGATTGGACCTAATCAATCTATCGCGATATATCCTCTGGATAACTGGAAAAGTTTGAAAGAAAAGGCAGCAAACGGAGATGATCGGGCGAAAAGATTTTTAAATAACCTGATTGATTTCGCTTGTCCGGAGCAAGCACTTGAAGGTCCCGGCAGAATCAGAATCAGTGACGAGCTCCTGGATATTGCCAATATTAGTGAAACCGTGATTATTAAAGGTGAGGGTTCTTATATTACTTTATGGAATCCTGAGAAATTTAAAGAAATGCGTGTGCGTAAACTGAGTGCTCATCAAAGCGAATTTAACTCAATGGATTATCAATTATGACCTATCATGTCCCTGTAATGGTTAATGAAGTATTAGATTATATGAAACTTAAAGAGGGTGGTCTTTATGTGGATGCTACTTTAGGTGGAGGTGGTCATAGTTTTGAAATGTTATCCAGACAGTCAGGGATTCGATTAATTGGTTTTGATCAGGATCAGGATGCGATTGATTATGCAGGAAAACGACTGGAAGCATTTCATCATCAGGTCTCAATCATTAAAGATAATTTTAAAAATATGAGAACAAGGCTGGCTTTAGAGAAAATTAACTATATAGATGGTGCTTTATTTGATATTGGCGTCTCAACCTATCAGATTTCCAATCCGGAAAAGGGTTTTATGTTTATGGAAGATTCTCCTCTTGATATGAGAATGAATCAGGATAATCCTCTGACAGCAGAGCAAATCGTCAATGAATACAGTGAAGCGCAGTTAAAAGAAATCTTTTTCAATTTTGGAGAAGAAAACTTTTCTGCTCATATTGCAAATGCAATTGTGTATCACCGCAATGAGCGTCGGATTAGCAGAACTGGAGAATTAAGCGCTATTATCGATAAAAGTTTAAATCATATCAATCGAAAACATCAGGTTGAAATCAACAGTATAAAAAGTAAAGCCAGAATATTTCAGGCTTTACGAATTGCAGTAAATGATGAATTGGGTATATTAGAACAATCATTACTGGATGCCATTTACTGTTTAAGACCAGGTGGACGTTTACTTGTCATCTCATGGCATAGTCTGGAAGACCGTATTGTGAAACAATTATTTCAAAGAGAATCATTAGATTGTCTTTGTGATAAGAGTATTCCTCTGTGTATCTGCCAGCATAAAGCCTTAGTGAAAATAATGACCAAAAAGCCTGTCGTGCCTCAGGAAAATGAGATTTATGAGAATTCCAATGCACGCAGTGCTAAACTCAGAGTTGTAGAAAAATTAGGGAGGAAATGATGAAACCTGTGGTTGTTTGTGGAATTTTACTCTTGGTTCGTGTGTTTTTAATGCAGTTTAGTCAACATAGTGTGTTGATGAACTATCGTGAAATCAAGGAGTTAAAATCAGAATTAGTTGCCGCAAGAAATTGTAAGGCTGAGTTATTGTCGAAAAATAATCAGTTATGTTTAAGAGAACGTATTTGTAATTATGCTTCCAGTAATCTGGGTTTATTTAATCCGATTTCATCAGATTCAACCGCATCAGCTCGTATTTCTTATGTTCGTGAAAATAAGAAGAACGATAATGTGATGTATAGTTTAATTGATTTCATTTCACCAGAAGCTCAGGCACTAAATCCACAAAATGAATAGACGGCTTTATTTTCTCAAAATTATCATTTTTTTATTAGCCCTTTTATGGGCTATTTACTTGTTTATTGTGCAGATTTTTGACCCTTTTAATCTGTCATACAGACGTCAGATCAGATACAATCCCAGTAAGGAAATCAGTATTCCTGTCAGGGGAAATATTTATGACCGAAATGGAGAAATGTTTGCCAGTACCATTAAATTCTATCAGATAGATGTGGATCGGAACAAGGTTTTTAATTATAGCAAGAAGAAAAAAAAGAATCCTGCTGAAGTTTTTGATTACATTAGTACTGTGATTTGCAAGTATTCTGAAGAAGAAAAATCTAAAGTTCTCAATAAACTATTGAATAAAAAATCTAATACCGTTCTTATATCAAATTCAATCAAAGAATCGGAACTACTTAATATTACAAACGAACTTGAAAAAAAGAATTTGTCTGTAATCATCCCTTCTTTCAGATCAATGCAACGCATATACTCCAAAGGGAAATTAGGTGCCAGACTCTTAGGTCTGGTAAAAGAAATCCAGGATGAAAGTGATCCTAAAAACAGGTCGGTTTATCGAATGGAAGGTTTTTGTGGAGTTGAAGCTTCTTTTGATGAATATCTAAAAGGCGAATATGGCTGGAAAGAAACACTTTATGATGCCAATAAATCGATTGTGACTTATCCAGATCTTCAGGAAAAACCGGCAAAAGACGGTAATGCCGTGTATCTTACCATTGATTCAGAAATTCAGCAAATTGTCGAAGATAACCTGTGGGAAGGGATTAAAAAATATAATGCAGCCAATGCCATGGCTGTTGTCATGAATCCAAAAACCGGTGAAATTCTGGCAATGGCTGGTTTATCACGAAGTGATGGAAACACCAGTGAATCCTTAATACGTTCGAGTATGAACCTGCCTGTTACTCATCGATTTGAACCTGGCTCAACCATCAAACCATTTGTCTCATTGTTGGCGCTTGATAAAAAATTGTTTAGAACCAATGATTTAATTAATTGTGCAAGATACAATGTGGGCAGAAGAACAATTAAGGACAGTCATGAACTGGGTACAATCAGTTTTGAAGATATTATTGTGAAATCCAGTAATGTCGGTATTGCAAAGGTAGCAGAAAGAATTGGATCAGTTGAACTGTATAATCGTTATATCGCATTGGGATTTGGACATAAAACAGGTGCCAATATATACGGTGAGAGTGCCGGAAATTTGAAAAAATATACGGACTGGAGTGGATATACCCTTCATTCTCTATCCTTCGGACAGGAAATGACCGTTAATACGCTACAATTGACGAATGCCTACAGTACAATTGCCAATGGTGGAAAAGTATTGAGACCCTACATTTTAAAAGAAGTCAGAGATGCAAATAATAAATTGATAACAAAGACAGAACCAAAAGTCATTCGGACAATTTCTAATGCCAATAATATCAAACTTGAACAGCAATATTTGAAAAATGTAGTTGAAAGAGGAACAGCAACAACTACTCGTTTAAACTATGTATCAATTGGTGGTAAAACAGGTACAGCTGAGAAAAAAGCAGAAGGCTCAGCTGGATATGGTAAATATACCTATTCTTCTGTATTTTCTGGATTTTTCCCTGTCGAAGATCCTCAATATGCAATCACCGTTATGTTTGATGAACCAGATTATGCTTACCATTTTGGATCGATGTCTTCTGTGCCAACTTTTAAAAAAATAACAGAGCAAATCATTGCATTACCAACTTGTAAGTTAATTCCCAATATGAAACAGGGAAAACAGATCATGGTAAAAATGCCAGATGTCATGGGACTTAGTATTAGCGAAGCAAGAAGTAAACTGAATAAAAATAATATTAAGTATCAGATGATAGAAAATGACTTAAATGGAATTGTTATCAATCAGTTTCCAAAACCAGATGTCTCTTTTGACAGTGTGAATGAAGCAATTGTAGTCGTGGATAAAAAAGTAAATTTAAGCAAGCAGAAGATTGATACCTCTCAAATGCCAAACCTGGTGGGAATGACAGTCAGAAAAGCAATTAGTTTGGCAAAGAGTTTAAAGATTGAACTGGAAATTTCTGGGAGTGGAATCATTACCGCTCAATCGATTCAGCCAGGAGAAAAAATAAAATTTTTACAAAAATGTAAAGTGAAGGCAGAATGAGAAAGATAAAAGATTACGTTCAGATAATCAGAGAAGATGTGATTTATCAAAATTGCTGTTATAATGGCGTTACTTATCTAAATTCTCAGGATTTGCCTTTAGAATTATTAAATCAAAACATTGCCCATTTATCAGTTAATACGAAATCTGTTACTGAAAATGATATTTTTATTTGTATTAAGGGATATGCTGTTGATGGGCATGATATGGCTCAAGAAGCAATTCGAAAAGGTGCAATCGCATTGGTGGTTGAAAGAGAACTACCTTTAGATCATATTTTTCAGATAGTGGTAGAAGATAGCCGAAAAGCAATGGCAATTTTAGCCAAATATGAGTATCAAGCGCCTGCTGATTCATTTAAACTCATCGGTATTACCGGAACAAATGGTAAAACTACTACGGCCTGGCTGGTTATGCAGATTTTGATTGCCAAAGGATATAAAACCGGTATGATAGGAACAATCGGTTATTATATCAACGGTGTTCAGTATGAGTCAGAAAGAACAACACCAGATGTTATGGAGCTGAACCAGATTTTTTGTCAGATGCGAGATGCCGGAGTAGAATACGTGGTAATGGAAGTATCATCCCATGCAATTGCACTCAGCAGAGTATATGGATTAAAATTTGAAACAACTGCCTTTACTAACCTGAGTCAGGATCATCTCGATTTTCATAAAGATATGCAGGATTACGCAAATACGAAGTTAAAACTATTTACTGATCTCCAAGATAGAAAAGGGAATGCAGTGATAAACATTGATGATGCATTTGGTAAGGAGATAATCAGAGAAGCTGTTGGAAGTATTAAAACGCTTAGTCTAAATAATCATAACAGGGGAGTTTATCCTAATCTATATTTGGCTCAGGATATATGTTTTGATATTCAAAAGAGCGCTTTTACACTTAGTATTGATAAACTAGAAAAGAGATTTGAAACGAGTTTAATTGGTGACTACAATATTCAGAACTGTATTACCGCAATTGCCATAACCGATGATATTGAAGATAAATCCGGAATTGGGATAGAAGAGATTATACGCACAATTAAGCCTGCAAAGGGGAGGATTGAATCTGTTCAGAATCATCAAGGGATAGGCATATATATCGATTATGCCCATACGCCAGATGCAGTAGAAAATGTATTAAAGAATTTAAGCAGATGTAAACCACAACCCAATAAACACATAGAGAGAAAATCCAGAATCATAACTTTGCTGGGTGCTGGTGGTAATCGTGATAAAATGAAGCGTCCATTGATGACTAAAGCGGCTTTAAAATATTCCGATTTGCTCATTTTGTGTGATGATAATCCGCGAGATGAAGTCCCTTCAGAAATAATTCTGGATATGCTATCCGGAATTGAAACGACTGATCAGATTTTGATTCTCAGAGACAGAAAAAAAGCAATTCATCAAGCACTTAAACTGGCTAAAAAAGGGGATATTGTTCTGATTGCAGGTAAAGGCCATGAAACCTATCAGGAAATAAATGGAGTTAAATATCCATTCAATGAATGTGATATAGTGAATGAATTTCTCTCAATGCCTGATTTGGATGAGCATGATGACGAAAAACTGAGTATTGAAGTCGATATAATGAATTTTAGTCTGTGGTTTGCACATGAGTTTAATACAGAGAGTCTGAAAACCTTTAAATCCATCGATTTTATTAGTACAGATTCACGAAAAGTAAAAGAAAATACTTTGTTTATCGCATTAAAGGGTGAAAAGTTTGATGGGGCTGATTACTGCGAATCAGTTTTAAAAAATGATAATGTAATTTGTTTGATAAATCAAAATTATGCAAAGGCAGATGAGTTAAAGAAACAATATCATGACAGGATTATTTGTGTAGCAGATACTCAGAAAGCGTATGGTTTTATTGCGGGTAAATTCCTTACTTATTATGGAATAATCAAAATCGCATTAACGGGCAGTACAGGAAAAACTACTACTAAAGCGTATTTGTATAACATCTTGTCAGAAAAATATCAGGTTTTAACGAATAGTGGCAATGAGAATAATTTAATCGGCGTACCTAAAACGATACTGAATATCAATCCTTCCCATGAAATAGCCGTTTTAGAATGTGGCACCAACCAGTTTGGCGAAATTAGACAATTAGCTGAAATCGTTAAACCGGATATCTCTTTGATAATCAATATTGGACCTTCTCACCTTGAGTTTCTTGAAAATGAGGAAGGCGTATTCAGAGAAAAGTCAGTTCTATTTGATTATACAAAAGAAGTGATTATATTCCCTGAAAATGATTCAAAATTTGATAGATTTAAACATGATAATCAGAGTAGGGATTATGAGAAGTTAAGCATTGGTGAAAGCGCCTCCTCAGATTTCAATATCCATTCAATACTTGAAGGACAGGATAAAATTGAGTTCAAATTAAACGAAGAATCTTATCAGATCAATGATAATGTTCGTTTTAAGGTAACGAATGCATCATTTGCGATTGTTGCTGCGAAACAATTAGGCCTTTCAGCTCATGAAATCCAAAATGGCTTGCTAAAATCTTTAAATGTCAGTTACCGGATGAAAAAAATGGAGATGAATGGAAGCTTATGGCTGGTAGATTGTTATAATGCGAATCCGGTTTCTATGAAATCTGCAATACATTACTGGATGAAACTTAATCCACAGAAAAAACACTATGCGGTATTAGGAGATATGTTAGAACTCGGTAAATTGTCAGAAATATATCATCAGGAAATACATGAAATATTGGTTGGTTACAACATTGTGGAATCAGTATTTAGTGTTGGACAAATGAGCCGTTTTTATGGAAGTCATCATCATTTTGAAGGAGTTGATGAATTAGTTGGAAGCAAAATGCTGGATCAGATTCCATCAGATAGTGTTGTTTTAATTAAAGCATCGCATGGTATTCATTTAGAAAGATTAATAGAAAGGTAGTCCAATATGTTTTATCACTTGTTTTATCCATTAGCACAGTATCACATATTTTTTAATGTATTTCGTTACATCACATTTAGAGCGGTTGCTGCCTTTATCACAGCGCTTTTATTTTCCTTTTTTATAGGACCAAAGATTATTAAAGTTCTAAAAGAAAATAAAGCCGTTGAAACGATTAATGATGAAGTACCTGAATCACACAAGGTAAAGCAAGGTACCCCTACGATGGGTGGGCTGATCATATTATCAGGTATTTTATTATCCACTTTACTGTGGAATAATTTACTAAATACGAACATCCTATTGCTTTTACTGACAGTGCTTTGGTTAGGTGGAATTGGCTTTTTGGATGATTATCTGAAAAACTTTCTAAAAGAAAAAAGTGGACTTGTGCCCAGATATAAATTACTTGGACAGGTAACCTTAGGGGCAATTATTGCTTGTGCTTTGTATTTTATGCCTTACAATGGAGATATTACCTCAATCAGTGTTCCTTTCTTTAAAAACACATTCATTCATTTATCCTGGTTTTTTATCCCTTTTGTGATCTTTATGATTACAGGGACTTCAAATGCTGTTAATTTGACAGATGGTCTTGACGGATTGGCAGCCGGAACGATCTCAATCGCTACTTTTGGTTTAGGAGTGTTGGCTTATCTGAAAGGTCACTTCGTGATTGCACGCTATCTGAATTTAGAATTTATTCCTGAATCCGGAGAAATTACAATATTTGCTGCATCCATCATCGGTACAACGCTTGGCTTTTTGTGGTTTAATACCAGACCGGCACAGATTTTTATGGGAGATACAGGGTCTTTGACATTAGGTGGGTTACTGGCATTAATTTCAATAATATTAAGGGAAGAGTTGTTTTTTGCAATGATTGGTTCCATTTTTATTGCAGAGACTTTATCTTCAATGATACAACGATATTATTTTAAATATTCCCGAATGCGAACAGGTACAGGTGTCAGATTTTTTAAGAAAGCACCATTGCATCATCATTTTGAAATGTCAGGGGTCCCTGAGGAAAAGATCGTTGTTCGTTTTTGGATTATTGCAATATTATTAGTGGCAATTGGTCTGGGTACGTTAAAACTACGTTAATGGATTTATAAAGAAGGTTTATGATGGAATGGATTAAACAAAGATTTTCAATTATTGGAATGGCAAGAAGTGGGATTGCTGCCGCTGAGAAAGTGGTAAAAGCTGGAGGCAGTGTTTTTTTATCAGATGCCAAGAAAGCAGAAGATATTGCTGAAAGTGACTATTTGCTTAAACATTTTGACTGTGAATTTGGAGGAAATACTGACAGAGTGCTTGATGCTGATGTGATCATTTTAAGCCCGGGAGTCCCTCAAACAATTCCAATTGTCCGAAAAGCAATGAGTCAACATATCCCTGTTATCAGTGAGATCGAATTTGCATTTAGGATCATGAACAAAAGCTCTAAAATTATTGCTGTAACTGGTTCTAACGGAAAGAGTACAACCGTTTCTCTCATATATCATTTATTAGTAACTGCTGGGTTTAAAGCTCTTTTAGCGGGAAATATAGGGGATGCTTTTAGCAGTTTTGATATTGAAAATCATTATGACTGGATTGTATTAGAATTAAGCAGTTTTCAGCTGGAATTAATTGATCAGTTTACGCCTGATGTTGCTGTCCTGACAAATATTACTCCTGACCATCTCAACAGATATAACTCTTTCGATGATTATGCTTTAGCAAAAATTAACTTGTTTAAAAATCAGAATAATCATCATAAGGCTGTTTTATTTACTGATGACGAAGTGATAAACAAATTTAAACATCTGATAAAAAGCAAAATAGAAAACTTCTCCCTGATTCATCATGCAGATGCGTTTTACAATCAAGAAACTTCAGAATTGGTATCAGATAAGGATGGAATCGAGTGGAAACTGCCCGTAAAAGATTTTTCTATCAGAGGCCCTCATAATTATTGCAATATCATGGCTGCATTCTTGGCTGTAAAAGAAATTATTGCTGATGATGAAGTTTTAAGAAGAGGTTTTAAAACTTTTAAATCTCTTGAACATCGTCTGGAATGGGTTGATACGGTTAATGGTGTTCAATTTATAAATGATTCGAAAGCGACTAATACCGATTCTGTTAAATACGCTTTATTGTCTTATGAAAGACCCATTCGCATAATTATGGGTGGGTCAGATAAAGGCGAAGATTTTTCAATTCTTAATGAATTGTTGAAAGAACATGCCAGAAAAATTTATTTGATTGGTGCTACTCGTAAACAAATGGAAGAGGCTTATCAGGGAATAGCTGAATATGAAGTCTTTGAAGATTTTGAATCAGCAATAGTCAAAGCTTATCAGGATTCAGAAGCCGGTGATTATGTGGTATTATCGCCTGCCTGTGCAAGTTATGATATGTTTAAAAACTTTGAACATCGTGGTCAGTCATTTAAAGAGATTGTCAGGAAGATAAAAAATGGGCTTTAGAAAACCTTCTACTGTATTTGTATCCTATGATAAAACACTGTTTATGATCAGTATCGGCCTTATGCTGTTTGGATTAATACTGCAGCTTGATATAGGATCTTCACGCGGTTCAGAAAATTCTTTGCAGTATTTTACTAAGCAATTGATGTTTGTGTTATTCTCAATCCCTATAATGATTGGAGTAGCCAGGTATAACAAACTGTATGAAATCATCAGCAAATATTCATTTTTATTGCTTGCAGCGATTAGTATTGTACTTGTTTTAGTGTTGCTTATTGGTACAACAGCCAAAGGGGGTACCCGATGGATTCGATTTGGTGGTGTTGGGTTGCAACCAAGTATGCCTGCAGCAATGATTTTGATTTTCTATATATCAAAAATGCTTGATAAGAAAAGACATTATATTGAACGATCTTCCTTGATTAATTTTGTAAAGGATTTTCTGCCTTTACTTATCGCCTGTGTAACTGTTTTTGGACTTATTTATGCAGAAAAACATTTAAGTACTCTAATCGTGCTTGGCGCTTCAGTACTTGGTATATTTTTTGTGGCAAATATTCGTTTTTCAACACTGCTTATATTAGTTCTTGGTGTAGGTTCATTGGCATTGTTTGTCATTAAGCATGGGGAAGAAGACTATAGATCTTCCCGTATGGATATCTTTTCCAAATATTCTCTGTATCATAAAGCATTAAATCTAAAAGTTAGTCAGGAAGAAACCAATGATTATCAGGTAAAAGAAAGTTTAACAGCCATTACCAGTGGAAAAATATTTGGTAAAGGTTTTTCAAAAGGGCGTGCAAAACATTATTTTCTGCCAGATGCTAAATCAGATTATATATATGCTATCATCGGAGAACAGTTTGGTTTTATAGGGGCAATAATCATTTTAGCACTATATACGTTTGTTTTTCTAAAATCCTGTAAGATTGCCTGGTCAACTGATGAGATGTTTTTGCAACTTTCCGGAGTAGGTCTTGCCTTAAACTTTTATTTAACAGCGATGGTGAATATAGGAGTAGCCATATCAGCAATTCCTCCTACCGGATTAACATTACCATTTTTAAGTTATGGTGGGACATCTTTGTTGATGAATGCTATCAATATGGGATTAATTTTGAATATGAGCGCTCAAAGAAAGGTCATTGCATGAAAAATAAAACAGTGCTTATTTCGGCTGGTGGTACGGGTGGTCATATTGTGCCGGCTCTTGTGCTTTGCGAAGAATTTATGGAAAAAGGCTGGCATGTTGTATTTGTAGGCAATAAGGACAGTCTTGAAGAGAAAATGATAACCGTAAGGCATATTCAATTTCTAGGAATTGATGTCCAAAAATTATATAGAAACTGGACATTTCAACACGTAAAATTCCCTGTAAAACTGATAAAAAGTGTTGTAACTTCCTATCAGATTATAAAGTTGTACCAACCCAAAATAGTTGTTGGCACTGGTGGTTTTGTATGTGGACCAGTAGGGCTAGCTGCGATCTTTGCAAGAGTTCCATTATTTTTACAGGAACAAAACAGTTTTCCAGGTATTACGACTCGTTTTTTAGGCAGATTTTCTCAGAAAGTATTTTTAGGGTATAAATCGGCAAAGGTTTATTTCTCAAAAAACAATACAGAATACACAGGTAATCCAATACAAAAGGGAAAATTACTCTCTGAAGAAATGATTGATTTTGAAAAATATCGTTTGAAAAAAGATACATTAAAATTATTAGTAATAGGGGGCAGCCAGGGGTCTTTGTTTATCAATCAAATGATATTAAAAAATCTTGACTATATTTTGAATCAAGGATTTGAAGTCATTTGGCAGACAGGCAGGAGTCATTTAAAAGATATTAATGAGAAAATCTTAGGACGTCAGGGAGTTTATGCTTTTGATTTTAGTGATGAAATGCATAAATTATATAATTCAGCAGATCTGGCAATATGTAGGGCAGGTGCATTAAGTCTGGCTGAACTGGAAGTTAAAAAAATACCCTCAATTCTAATTCCATTACCAAATGCAGCGGGCAATCATCAGTTAAGAAATGCGAAAGAATTTCAAAATAAAGGCTATGGAATTGTACTTGAACAGAAACATATTCATGATTTTGAGAGAGTATTTAATCTGTGTGTGGAGAATATAAGTCAAAAGAAAGAAAAATTTAAATCATCTATTCATTTAAATGCTGCTTCTCATATATATACAAGTATAATAGAATCACTTCATTTGAATCTAAATCAGGAGGATTAATGTTAGGTAAAACAAAAAAAATCCATTTTGTTGGTATCGGTGGAATCGGTATGAGTGGTATTGCTGAATT
>JAKQQL010000266.1:0-1002 GCA_029564175.1 Candidatus Cloacimonadota bacterium | reverse complement strand
GATTATAGAAGGAGTTGGTCTGGATCCAAGAATCGGATCCCATTACAATAATCCTTCATTCGGTTACGGCGGTTATTGTCTGCCAAAAGACACTAAACAATTACGTGCCAATTATGAGAATGTCCCAAATGAGATTATCTCTGCGATTGTAGAAGCAAATCGTACCAGAAAAGATCACATTTCAGACATGATTCTTAAAAGAAAACCTAAAATCGTTGGCATCTACCGACTCACCATGAAAATGGATTCTGACAATTTCAGAGCATCTTCTATTCAAGGAATCATGAAACGCATCAAAGCAAAAGGCATTGAAGTAGTCGTTTATGAACCTGTTCTGAAAGAAGATCATTTTTACCATTCACGTGTAATTAAAGACTTAGATGAATTTAAAAAAATATCTGATGTCATTGTCAGCAATAGAATGTGTGATTTGTTAAGTGATGTAGAAGAAAAAGTATATACCCGAGATCTATACAATAGAGACTAATCGGTCAATATATGAAAATCCCCTCTTATGAGGGGATTTTTTGCATTTTAATAGTTTATCTGCTTATTTCATCATAATCATTTTGCCCGAAACAGCTGCTCCGTTTGATTCTATACGATACAGATATATTCCATTTGATACCATCTGATTATCTTGATTTAAACCATTCCATTGCCATGTATTTTCTCCAGATCTGCTTGCAACATGATGATAAGAATTTACTAAACGTCCTTTAATATCATAAATACTAATTTTTACCTGATCTTGTTTTTTCAACTGATAGGATAAACTGACAAACTGATAAAAAGGATTTGGGTATGAGGATACAGAAGTAATCATATTGGATTGAACGATATCTTCATCTGTTGAGAGCGGATTAACATGAACATGCCACATAATTGGATAATCCACATCAGCATCTGAAACAATACATTTAACCAAATGCTCACCTGTCTGAGAAAATTGAGTAACAAATTCAGAACTCTGAGCGTTTTGTATCAGCTCATTATCGATAT
>JAKQQL010000247.1:0-1458 GCA_029564175.1 Candidatus Cloacimonadota bacterium | reverse complement strand
TGGTTAAAGCGGTGCTTGTTTTCCGCGAACCACTCCCGGAATATTTCACAGATGCTGAAATCTTTTTCCTTGTTTTTAGCCATTATATAACTCCTCTTCTTTTATTGGATTTACCTGCAATTCCTTTCTCGATTATTTTATAATTAATATGGGTAGCAATCAGTTCCAAAATGAAAAACCTCCCCAAAATGAACGTGTGCACTTCACGGAGGCTAACTTTTTCAAACCTCATAGGGTCTGTGTATGATTACCGGTCCGGTATTCACCCAGGCATAATTGTCGCTAAATTAACTGTCCTTTTCCTCACGGTTGATCGGCGGCATGATTTCATCTTGGTAAAACCAGCCTTTTTCCAAGTCCTGATTCTTTGATCTGATCAGAGCTTCCAAAAAAGATTCTTTCACCGCTCTTCCATAAGCGTATTTCCCGAACCTGCTGTAAATGTCCGGGATAAAGACCGCCCGCTTCTTTCCCATCACCGCCAGAAGTTTGTCGCCAAATGTTGGCTCCGAAAATATAATGGTCATCGCTCGTTCCCCCAAAATAAAAAAGGCCTCCTTGAGTTTGCTGATTACTCAGGGAGACCAACTTTTCCAGATCTCTTAGGGCCAGCTTGTGTCTATCGGGCTGATAGATTCACTGGCAACATTTGATCTTAAAATACTACCGATGACGGGGGATGTCAAACGGTTTTTTTAATGATGCTTGTTACGTATAACACCTATCTAGATTCAGTTGTCGGCAGTTGGTAAAACGATTAATATCATTTTATGGCATCAATTAAGTTTCTCAGTCCTAGTTTTCTGTATGATTTATCGATTTCCTGTCTGTATTGCCTTGCATTTGAAAAACCATCATTAGATATGTTTCTCATATGCAAATGACGTAATCGTCGTAACATATAATGATTTAGCCTTTCTGCCTGTTTAAATATTACATCTGAATCTATCTCTGATGGAAGTCTGAACAGTTCATGAATGCCATATAACCTCGAATGATGCCATTCGTTGCATTCAAAGTAAAAACCAAATAGACTATTAAGATCCCGTATAATTTTTTTAATTTTCTTATTTGTCGATATTTCTTCAGGTAAATTATATGTTCTAAAATCTCCACCATCGGTATATGCCCTGATTCTTTCTCGTATTTTATTTAAGGTTTTATGCCTGAGCCGAACGACAATATTTTCATTTTCAACAGAATAGTTGAATCCACAAAAATCGATACCTGGGTCATGAAGACTGCCAATAAAACCTTTATCATTTTCAGTATTAAAAATGAAGTTGACCTGGTACCGTGCATCATAAACCGATGAAGTCTGTTTAGCTCGGTGGAGTTCACAGTTGTCTCCAGCTTTGTCTTTTATAATAGATCCAAGCGTTTCTTCAATTTTTGGGTAGTCATTTTTATTTGTTAAACAAAACACAAAGTCCTCGCCCGAACGGACAAATGGTACAG
>JAKQQL010000243.1:0-1497 GCA_029564175.1 Candidatus Cloacimonadota bacterium | reverse complement strand
TTGCATTTTTCCGATAACAGTAAAATATCATTTGAAGCTGACATAAAAGCTGAATCGCTTAATCAAACACCGTTTCAATCAGCTTTCACTTCCGTTTTAAAAAAAGACGGATTCAAGCCGAACATGGATTTACTAAGTAATTTTACGTTTAATTACTCTGTTGATTTTGCGGGCGGAAATATATATTTGAAAACATTTAATATGAATTCAGACTTTTTGTCCGCTTCGGGTTATGGGACATTCTTGGATAAAGGATTGTCTTATCCTGTTTCATGCAGTTTTTTCGATGATGATAATATTAACCGTCAATGGAAAATGAATCTTCTTTCTCCTGTCTGTCCGACCGCTTTCATGATTAATTTTCAATCAAACGGCCGCGACAGACCAGTAAATTTATTTCATATCGATTAGTTCATATATTTTGACAGGCAGGGCTTTCCCTTTTACTCTGATGAGATCAAGTTCCCTCGCTATCACGTGATCCTTTACATGTTCATATGTAAATTCACTTATTATTATCTTGGTTCCGTAAACCTTATTGGTTCCTTCTAGCCTAGCGCCTAAATTCACGTTGTCGCCCATAAGAGTATAATTCATACGTGAAGCAGATCCCATGTTTCCGACAACCATTTCTCCTGTGTTAATTCCAATACCGATATCCAGTTTAGGTTTGCCGAGAGCGGTCCAGTTAACATTTAATTCATTAAGAACATCTATCATTTTAACTGCAGCGCGGCACGTACGCAATGCATGATCTTCCTGCGGTATAGGGGCTCCCCAAAAAGCCATTATTTCATCTCCGACATATTTATCAAGGGTACCGTCAGATTCTATGACTATATCCGTCATTGCCTGAAGATATTCATTGAGATGTTCAACAAGAAGTTCTGCTGTCATTTTTTCAGAGATACTTGTGAACCCGCGTATATCAGAGAAAAGTACAGAAAGTATATTTTTTTCTCCGCCGAGCCTGACCATTTTCGGATTTTTTAGAAGTTCATCCACTACAGATTTGGAGACGAATTTTGAAAAAGTCTGGCGTATGTAGCGTTTTTCCTTTTGTTCTGTAAAGGATCTGTAAACCGATACGGCAAGAAAGTTAATGAAAATCTGGAAAACCGGTGTACTCATGGCAAAGACGACACTTTTTGTGTCAAAAAGAACATAAGCTATGATTACATAAATTATGGCGAAGAGGGTAGTGAAAATTGAACCTGTAATGATGCTCATGCGCGGAATCAGCAGACCGAGTATTAGAGATACAGCAAATAATATCAGAATATCCTGCCATATTTTCGCCTTATGGATGAATGTCTGGTTTATGATTGTATTAACTGCATTGGCATGATGTTCAATGCCGTAAAAATCTCCATAAGGGGATTTGTGTATGTCTGTTGCGATACCTGTTGAAGCGTACGCAGCAATGAATACGATTTTATCCTTAAAACTTGAATTTTCGGGTTCAGTTCCGTCGCGGTTAAAGTAATAATATGAATA
>JAKQQL010000224.1:0-26504 GCA_029564175.1 Candidatus Cloacimonadota bacterium | reverse complement strand
AAAGATCTTGACAAATAGACTAAAGAAAATTTAAATTGTAATCAAAGTCAATATAGAAGTGAAATATAAGAAAAAAAATCTTGTATTACTTTGAAAACAAAGGGTTGGAACTTTACACCAACATTTGGGACTTAACTAAGTAAACTACAATCTCTGTCGTCTCCATTCTTAGATTTATGAATAAAGTGCTGTAGATTATTGATTATATTGTTGCACACCAGGCTTGTTATGTAAATCAAAATGAATATAATCATATTTACCTGAAAGGGACAGATAACTTATACTGATACAGATAAATAAAAAGATTATAATACATATATGGATTCTATCATTAAGAAAATCCTGATTGTAAATTTAAATTACAATCAGGATTATATGACACACATTTGGAATGTTAAGTAAAACTCAACATTATGTTTTATGAATCGAGTGCTTTTAAAAGTCTTTCAGCTTCTTCTGCACTGATTATCCCTTTTTCCAATATTTCCAGGATTTTAAGTCGTGATAATTCTTTATTCTCTTCATTAACACTTTTCTTTTTAGATTTTTCTTTACTTTCAAACTTGATTTCTACATCCTTGAGTTTGTCGATGGAAGTCTTTATGGTGCTGAGTAACTCATCTTTTTTTTCCATAACGGTTTCCTTTAGCTTATCAATATTTTCTTTATCCAGTTTTGTATAGAATTTCTCAAAATTTTCAGAAAAATCATTTTTGCCTTTATCAATTGTATGCTCAGCCATTATTTTGATCTTTCTGACAGTCTCCTGCATTTTTTCCTTGAAATCTTCAGGATTAAATTCTGTTGCCACTCTTCTAATGTATTCACTGGTTTTATTAAGTTCTTTTTCTATTGCTTTGATGATTAGCTGATTGTCATGTAGTATTGAAATGGGGGCATTTTCAGATTCCAGATCAAAAAAGACTTTAGAATCAGAATTAGTCAGTACAACTGAGTTTGTACCTCCAGTTGATGAACTCTGTTTTGTTCGGATTGGCCCGTTTTCGGTTTTAGCAGTAAGATTAAATGGTAAATTTTCAGGGATAATAACTTTAATAGGACCATTTTCTGTTTTAATATTTACCTGACCTTCCAAAATATCCAGAATCTCGCAAACAACAGGTCCATTTTCAGTATTTACATCAATATATTGATAACAAACGTCATTCATTTTAACCGGACCATTTTCAGATTTAATACTAATTGTTTTACCTTCACACATTTTTAAAGTGACAGGGCCATTTTCAGAGACAATTTCAATATCTGTTTTTGATTGTTTTAGGTCAGCGGGTCCGTTTTCTACGCTAATTTTTCCTTCAATTTCCGATTTAATCACGTAAACAGGCCCGTTTTCATTATTCAGATCTACTTTTGCCTGAATATTGCTCAATTCAATTGAGCTTACTTCAGATGAAGCGTGAATCGTAGAATTGACAGGTACTGTAATTTCACAGGTCTGTTTTTTACTTCGTTCCAGATTGTCATCGGAATAAATCTTATAAGTAAAGATATTATTACCTTCGTCATAGTGATATTGACCAACAGGCTCATTCTCCTCTTCATATTCTGAAGAATCTTCTAATTCCAACTGATAGGTTAAAGTAATTTGCTGTAGATCATGTTGTTTAAAATTCAACTTGACAACATCTGTTTCTACTTTAATCTGTAATTGAGGATCAACATCCAGTGTTAGGCTACCGGTTAATGTTTTTCCTTCCTGGGATGAATGCTTCAAAATTTCTTTCATTTCAGGTTTCTCCTTTTATTTATTTTATCTATGGCTTCATCAACACCCACGAGGCCATTCTCAATTTCTTCCAATATACTGATTACATTATCAGATGAATCATCATTATCATTGATCACATCTATGATTTCTGCCAGACGATTTTTTACAGTAGGATAAGAAATGTTTAGTTTTTTTTCAACTTCTTTGATATTACCCTGACACAATAAAAATATCTTTACGAAGGTGAGTTGTTCTTTGCTCAGTTTGTTTATATGGCCAGGTTCAAAATTGCCTCTGATCGTTGTGTTACATTCATCACAATGAAACTCTTTTATAAGCAAAGGTTCATCACAAACAGGACATTTGATTAACTGCTGATTTCCTTTTATCATTCATCCTCCTTAAATATGTTAATACAATAATTAAATATATTAATATTGTCAATACATTTTTTAAAAAAATTTAATTATTGAATGATTTTAAAAAATGTTGAGTTTATAAACTTCTAATAAGTCAAATATATTCTTGACAATTTTTAATGTTTTAATTTTGTGATATTGGAGGATTTATGGAGAATAATGAAGTAGTTTATGATCAGGAGAAGGAAAAATTAGCTCAAATCAGGATGATAGCTGAAAAGAGTGCAAAATCGCATTTAAATAAGGCATTATCTAATAAGAATCTGAATTTGATTATTCACGATATTGCCAAAAATCTTGAAAATCAGATCCCAGATATTCAGAATTATATCTCGTGTATAGATTATAAAATTGATTCAAGTCTTGAAAAGGGAATCATCAATATCAAATTCCATACAGATATCATTTTAAAACATCGAATCAAAGATATAAAAATGATTATCAGCTGATTTTCATTTTAAACATGAATGAACAGACCTTGTGTAAACAATCTGGAGACTTTATCTCTTAACTCTATTTTTCAAAGATTGTCCATTGATAAGTAGATTCTGTTATTTCTTGTTTTGATGATTTTTGTTTGATACCTCTGGTTTTACCTAAATGCAAGGAAAAATCATTATTCTGTATATAATCTATAAAATCATTCCCATCAATCATTTTACGACTGATACTGATTGGAGGCAGTTCAGATGTAGAGGCTTGCAATAATAGTTGTTCAGATCCTTCAGGTCCGCAAACTTCAAATTCGTTACCTATCTTAATCCATTGGTTTATTTGGTGTTTTCCAACAAAATAGTTGTCAATCAGAAGTGTTTTGGTGCCATCGGCAAAGATATATATCAGCCTAACATAACACGCTTTATTCGCTCTGATGAAAATTTTCGGTTCGTCTCCAAAAACATAAGTAACGGCTCCATCTGTTAGTTTATCTGTTTGTAAATCCACTTTTAATGAGTTATCTGTCTGAATTGCATTGCATAACTGAATCCGGTCTTCAAGCAGTTGTTTGTAATTTTTAGGCTGAATAAATTCTCTGCCTAGCTTAGATACAGAGAGTTGGTTAATCAGACTTTGATTGGAAATTTCTTTGTAAGAGACAGCATCTTTTATTGAAAAGAGCACATTAAACTCTTTTCCTGATTCCATAATTTTACCTTTTGTCTGATAATACACTGAATCATTTTCAATACTTTCGATGACTCGCATATTGTATTTATTCTGGAGAATAGAATGGATAGAAGAATTGAGTTGTTTACTAAAATCAGATACAAATTGAAAATTTTCAAAATTGACAGGTTGGAGTAAAACAGGATATTGTGGATTTAAATTCATATTTTCGCATAATTCTTCTGCAATATCATAAACACTTTTGGCTCTCCCAGATTCATAAACAGACAATCTGTAGTTAAGTTCAGCTTGTTTTGGTGCTTTCTGCCAGTAATAGTCAAGATCGCTTTGCCACTGGTTAATCACTTGCCAGGTTTTATAAAATTCTTTTGCCTGTTCATAACGGATTAAGGCTTGTTTTAATAATTGAATATCTTCTCTGCTGACTAAAGCCACATCTTTGTTAGTTGTTAGATATGCCTGTGTAATGAAATCCAGATGATCAAGCACTTTATTTTTATAATAATTTTTAAGATCGGCTTTTGGAATACCAACTAAAACATAAATCATTCCATCATCTCGTTCATTTTTAAGTACTTGAGCATTTACAAATTCAAGATTGCTTCTGATTTGAGTTTCATTTACAAAACATTCTTCTGCTTTTACTTCATTATTATGGATTTTCTCTGATTGTTTGACTAAGATTTCTCCTGTTACCTGAGAACTGAGCATCATTGCGAGATTTTTTAACGCTTCAGCTTTTGCTTTTTCAAGGGCATTTGCTTTGGTTTTACGATTATACTCATAAATCCCTTTTCCAATTAGATAATCCTGATACTCGAGAGTATTATCTGCTTCACTGTACCAAACGGGCATTGCTGTAAGTAAATTCATACTTATCAATAAGCACAAGATAAAGTAATATTTGATCATATTTTACTCCTTAGTTATCTGTTAAAATTATTACGGAATGATTGTCAATTACAATTCTTAACTTTTTAAGATTGTAAAAAAGAGCGGTGAGACTTCTTTTGAAAACAAGTTCTAACCGCCCAATGCTATATTTTTAATGAGCAAATCCATAAAGATTAAAAGCTCCCCAATAGTAGGGATGTGTTGTAGCAGGTTTTGCTATTAAAGACAGTTGAGCATTTTGAATTGACTTTGACATACTTTTACCAGAGTTTAGATTCTGATAAAATGCGATCATTAGTTCAGAAGTTGCTGTATCGCTAACCTGCCATAATGAAGCAATAATATTCGAAGCGCCAGCAAAGAAAAATCCTCTCACAAGGCCAATGACATCATCGTTTTGTTTTATCTTTGCCAATCCGGTTTCACAGGCTGATAGAACAACCAATCTGGTTTCACTGAGGTTTAGATTATAAATTTCAAAGAGTCTGAGTATTCCATCATCTTTTTGATGTTCAGGACTTAAAATAAGGCCTGATAGCAGTGGATATTCTGGTTCAAAAAGACCATGAGTAGCAAAATGAAGAATGGTTTTGTTTTCCATTTCTTTCATAATTCTGCTTCTATTGGATTCTAATCCCAGTACAAATGAACTGTTAGGAATTAACTCCTGAATTTTTCTGACTTCTGTTTCTGTACCAGGAAGCCTTGATGCTATTGGATTATCTGGATTTCCAATTGCAAAGACAGACATTTGAGAAGGCATTTGTTTTTTTAAATTGATGAATTGAATTAAAGAGATATTCGGTAACTGGCAAATGATATGATTTTCAAGTAGAAATTCAGATTGATTATGAAGTGTGGCAAAGGGGAGGTTGTTAAGTTTTCCGGAAGGAATAATAATCAGATTTTTATTCTTGATTTCATTTTCAACAGGCTTTACCAGTAAATTATAGAGAGATTGACTGTTTGTTTTGTATGCAAGTGAATTGTAATCCATAATTTGAGCTCTGTATTGATCAATCAAATTTGAAATTTGAGCATAACTTTCAGCAATGGTTATAAGTGATGTTTTGTCCTTATGGATAATAAAAAGATAACAGTTATTACTGGATACATAGTAGTTCATTATCGTTTCGTCAGATTCAAGAATGTTTTGTATTGATGAAAGTGAAAGGGTGTTAATATCAATTAACTGACTGCTTTTGTCATCTTTCAGTGTATTGACCAGTTCATTATACTTTTGTTGGGTATATTGCAATTCAGTAGCCAATATTTCACTGTTTTTACTGCCACCTTTTATTTTTAATCCACGTTCTAAACCATTACCTGTTTCCAGTTCAATTTGACTTTTATTCGAGATAAATGCATACTGTGCTCCGTTCATGTCTTTCATCTTAGGATTGTTAAGTTTGCTGATTATTTGTGCACCTGCTTCAGATATAAACGCCTGACTTCTTGCTTTTTCACTGACATCAAAGGCATTTTCCAGGTATTTAGGATCATTGGTACGATTATACAGATTTGCACAAATATCAACCTTTAATTTGTAAGCATTGATAAAACTGTTTTTTTCAAATTCTGACTGACTGTCCTGTATAAAGATATAACGATTATTATCCATAAATGTAATAATATCATCGATTTCATCAAGAGATTTCATCATTAAGCCTATATTTTCCTGTTGAGTAGCTTGAAGAAAATGAACTGATGAATAATAAATCATGGATTTACAGAAAATGTCAACATAAATGACATCTTCAATCATTAGATTTTTGTATTCTGATTTTCCTTTATAAGTTTTAATCAGGATGTTTTTGATAACTTTTTCTGTTTCCTGATAATCTTTTTCAGACATCCAGGTCAAAGCAATTTTTAAACGGGTAACAAGGATATTGTAAAGATCATCTTGTTCCTGATAGTATTTAATCAGCTGTTCATAGGATTTTCTTGCCTGACTATAGTTGCCCTGGTTAAAGTTCATTTGAGCCATTTTTTCTTGTATTGCATTTTGAAAATGAACCAATTTATTTTCATTTGCTAAAACATCAGCTTCATTTAAGAATTTTAAAGATTTAATAAGATTCCCTGTTTTAGCATAATAATCGCTCAGTGAAATGGCAACTTGAGTCTTTTCCAAAGGATTTTGAAGGTAGTTTTTCATTCCTTCAATCTGATAAAACAGATTGCCTGCCATAGAGTCAAAACCTTGCATCTGATATACTTCAGCCAGTCTCAGCGATGCAGAAATAAACAAATAATATAATTCCTTACTTTGAGCGCTGATTCTGATTTCTTCGTATAAATGACTTGCTTCAGGTAGTTTATCAGTTTTTGTGTAAATCAATCCAAGATTGATGCCTGCTCTGTAATGATTATCAATATACTGCGTATTTGCTGTTTCATTATAGATTCTGACAAAATTTTCTCTGGCTTTTTCTGTTTGTTTATCTTTCTCGTATGCAAGCCCCAGATTGTTTAATAATTCATAATACTGTAGTTTGTCAAGAGATATAGCGTATTCAATTGCATTATTGTAATGAGTGATTGCCTGCTTTATACTTCCCTTCAGATAACTGATATCTCCCATCATTTTGTAAAAACGGGCATGATAATCTGTTGACAGATTCCATTTTGCAAATTGTTTACTTAGTTTTTCACTGGCTATTCCTGCTTCATTGGATAATCCATTGTACAAAAAGGCGGCAATTCTGAATTCTGAAACAGAAAATAATAATCCGTGACTTTTTGAAAGTTTATTTAATTTATCAATTGTTACATCGAGCGTGTCTAATGCAGATTTTGAAAGATTCCTTCTGTCATAAAGCAGAAAACGTTTTTTTATAAAATCCATAATCCGTTCATCAGATAGATTTGTATAAACTTCATTTTGAATTGATACAAGAACCTGATCTGCTTTAATGTAATCCCCTTTACTTTCGAGGTCCAGAGCCGTCTGGATTTTCAATTCGATATTGGCATTGGTATTTAGTTTTAATTTATCAAGCTCCTGGTATTGTTTTCTATCCACATAAAGTTTGGCAAGTTTTTCTTGGGCATTTTTTTTTAGTGATTCGTTTTGTGATAGTTGTTCATTAACTTCTATACTTTTTAATAAATCAGCTTCCATCAAACTGTTCATTCCATTTTTTTCATTCAATAAAGCTCTTTCGTAGTACAGAACTGCTAAATAGTTATTTATCCTGTAAGTTAATGATAAATTAATTGCTTTAGTGAGAACCTTGATACAAGAAGGATGCTTTTCTTCTTTTAAGTCTTGAAATGCTTTTACATAGAGTGATGTTTGTTTGTATCTGATATCTTTTATTGAATCTGACAGCTGATGTTTTTCTGAGAATTCAATTAATTGGTCAAACAAGGAGTCTGCCTGATCATATTGACCAGAAAGGAGTTTTGCAGAAGCCTGATAGAAGTATGCTGGAATAAGATTTGTCCATGCAGAAAGAGATTCCAGTTGATTAATAAATGGAACAATTTTCGTTGAAACAGAGTCAAACTCATTATTTTGATAGTGAGTTGTAATTGTTATCCATTCCTGGTTTAAATCACTTGCAAAACAAAAGTTAATTGCGTTAAACAGGATTAATATCCAAATGATTTTTTTCATTATTATCCCCTGAGCTCTTTTCTTAATTAATTGAAATCACTTGTGGTTTAAGGTTTTTATATTCTTTTATCAGCTGATTGACTATTGATTCTGCTTCAGATTGGCTTGAACAAATCGCCAGATAGAGTTTATATGGTTCTGTTTTATTTTCTTCATCCATTATCAAACGAGGTTTAAATCCAATTTTCTGATAGAATTTTTTTTCATCTGTAGCTTTTTTTATTGATGTAAAAGATGACAGATAAACTGCGAATTTTTCTTTTTCTTCAGTTTTGTTAAAAGTTTGAGTAAAAACTGAAGACGTAATAGTAAACTCTGTTCTTCTGTTTTTTGCCATATTTTCAGGTGAATCATTAGGGACAATAGGCATTTTAAATCCATAACCAATTATAGAAATTCGAGAAGGTTCAATACCACTTTTAACAATAAAAGATTTTACACTGTTTGCTCTGGCTTCTGAAAGTTTTTGGTTGAACTCTTCTGTTCCCTGATTATCAGTATGCCCAGCAATTTCTAGCTTTACATCCGGCAATTCTTTGAGTTCGTCAATTATTCTGAAAAGATGAGGTTCAGAATCTTTTGTAAGATCAGCCTTATTCAACTCAAAATTTATATTAAACAAGGTGATAACCTTTGGTGGTCGTGCCATGACACAATAAATACCAGAACTTGTACATTCAAACATAAACGCAGATTTTTTTGTATCAAATTTACTATTCACTTGTTCCCACTGGTTTTCAATAAACTGATAAACACCCGAAACCCCAACAATGATCGTTTTATTCTCCAGCATATACTGAGGAATATAGAAATAGACATACGAATCCAGTAACTTATTGCTGAATTTTTGATAAGAACCAATCACTTCAAATTTATCCAGATCATCTGTTTTTTCGATACTTTGAATATCTTCATATTGAATCGATTGGTCTGCATTACGAATGATTGTGCCATTACATAAAGCTACTGCAGGGATACCTTCTACAGAAGCAGGATATATTTTCTTTTCCTGTGTTAATATCGATTGATATTCAGGTGATAAATTATAAAATGTTTCTCCTGCTTTTTGAGCCTGTCCAGCAGCATATGCGGTTTCAATTTTTAATTTTGAAGCATTAATTCTGACTTCATCCAGTGCATTTTCATCATTAATGAGTTTGTCTAGTAACAAATAGGCTTCATCGTATCTTTTGTTTTCAACATGGCTTTTTGCCAGTTTGAGGGTATATTCGTTTTTTATATCAGCGTCTAAATTCCTTGAAGTGATAATATCAGAATATATTTGTTGATTATCTAAATTTTTATCGTTAGTATTATCTGGATTTTCATCTATTTTAGATTTTTCAATTTTTGCATAAACAGCTGATTTAGATTCAGGGTAGTTAGAAAGAACTTCATTTAACTTATTGTTTGCCTGTGTGAGATCTCCCATTTCCATGTGAAGCATTGCAGATGAAATCAGAGCTTCAGCTGCGTACTCTGTTCCCTGGTATTTTGAAACCAGTTGGGAATATGAATTCAAAGCAGCAGAGTATTCTCCCTCTGCTGCATAAGTTTTTGCTAATTCCATTTGAACCTTCGCCATTGTGGTTGATTCAATGTAATTATTATTCAGCGCTCTTTTATAGAGATTTGATGCCGCAGCATAATTTTTATTGTCGTTGAAAAGGCTTCCTTTTTTCATCAGCGCTTCTGAGAATTCAGGCGCAGCATTATCTCTGAGGATAATGTTATAACAGGCAAATGCTTTATCCTGATCACCTCTTCTTGCATAAAAAGAGCCTAGTTTTATCATCACTTTATTGTAATAATTTGATCTTTCCCATGAGCTTAAAAAGTTTAAATATGCCTGTTCACTTTCTTTTCCCTGACTTTCATTATACATTAAGCTTTGATAAGCGATCTGATCTCCTTTTACCTGTATATTTCTTTTAGTACTGATATTGTATGGATTGTGGATCTCTAAAGTATACTTCAGATTATTGGAAAACATTTGTTCAGTATCGGGAGTACATGTAATCTTCCATTGATTTTCCAGTATCTTAAATATTTTAGCATATAGTTTATCAAGATCTTTTTCTGTTTGAGTAAAAAAATAATCACCACCTGAAACCTGAGCGATTTCTTTCAATCTCTTGTTTTCTCTGGAACCTAAATCAATCGCATAAATTGGTATTTTATATTCTTTTATAAATTTCAAAATGGTTTGATATTTTGCATTTGAGTTTGTATCTATACCATCTGAAAATATGACTAAGAATTTTTTCCCGCCTTCTTCATATTTTTGCAGCTTATATAATCCAGTTAAAATGCCGTCATATAAGTAAGTCATGGAAGTTAGTTTTTTTGTATTTGCTGCTTCTAAAAGCAATTTTTTTGAATTTGTAAAGTCTATTCTGTGTTTTATATGCTTAATTTGGCTCAAATAATACTCATCTTCACGGATAGAAGATTTGTTTGTATGATTTAAAAAATCAAATCTGAGAAAGTTCTGGTCTTCAAAGTCAACAATATTCAAATAATCTGTCGGACTGGTCTTTTTGATAAATTGCTGGACAGCATTATCCAGAAATTTAATTCTGGACTGCATTGAGTAGGAGTTATCCAGAACAAGGCTAATATAAAGCTCTTCTTCTCCTTTGTCTTTCAAATTGGCAAGAGATTCTTTTTTTAGGATTTTCAATTTTTGTTGGTTTTGATGAATGAGTATATTTTCATTATCCAGTTGGTTAAAATCAATTGGATTCCCAAACTGATCACTGGCTGTTATAAAAAGAGATACTTTTGGATACTCACTGAAATCTACATGGTTTATATATAACAGAGGGTCATTAACTGTAACATTAGATTTACTTTTTTGAGCCCAGAGACAGGCACTTAGAACAGTTATCAGAATGATGAATGTGATCGTTTTCTTATTCATTGTTAACTCCTGTGTTCGATAATTCATAATCATTTGCTTTAGAAAGTTGATATGCTTTGATTTTCATTTTTTCATTGCTTGCCTGATTGATAAAGTACTGAGTAATGGTAAATGCGGTTTGATTTGTTCCGTTTTTTGCAATTTTCTCAAAAATTCTCTGACAGCTTTTAATTGCATCCATAGCATCTTCATTATCTGCTTCAATAAATATCAGATGTTTCCCTGCATGATTGATTCCTTCTTTGTTCATAAATTCACTGAAATCTGGCTTATTTTTTGAAGGATACAAGACTATCATCAAAGCATTTTGAGCAGGCAAAAATTCATATAAGTTCATAAGGTATTCATAGTGTAGTTTGTCCTCACTATTTGTAATAAGTAGCTGATCTTTATTGCTTTTGCCCCATGGTCCCATCACCAGAATAAGAGAATAATTCTCTTTATCTATTTGCTGGTAAAAGGAATTAATACGATTGTAAACACTAAGGGTTTTATCTGTCGAATAATCATCGATAATTAAGGAACTGGTCGGTTTTATTTTAAATGCATTGAGTATTTTTTCTGAAAAGGTATTTAGATTTTTGCCGGTAAAATCATAATCATATTTTTTTACTTTGTCTGCACTGATAATGAGATAATTAAATGAATAATTTATATCTTTTGCAAATAACAGGCAGGTAAAAATAGCTATTAGGCATGTAATATAGGTCTTTTTCATTTTTTATTCCTCGACTTGTCTTTGTTCAAAATCATTTACACGAACCAGTAGATCATTCAGAGTCCAGCTGTTTTTTAAATAGTTACTCATTTCATTATAACGTCGCCAGTCACTACAGAAATTGAGAATTTTGTTTTTGTCACTATCACTTACTTTTGTAGAGATTAATTTTTGTTCTGTACGAGAGTATAGTTCATTATGTGATTTTTTTACAGGATAATATGGATTATAAATGAGCGTTGACTGATTTGTAAATTTATTATTCTGAATAATTTCTCCATTGAGAATATCATGTAAAGGGTAAGATAGCACCACCTGATCAATATTGGCGTTAATAAATTGATTTGGACTGTTTTTCCACACTTGATTATTCAAGAAAATAATCTGTACAGGATTGACTGACTGTTGAATCATTTGCTCAAGCTGGCTTTTCATAACAGGGGAAATAATGTCCTGGCCACCAATTATTAATGTAATACCTGATGAAGCATACTTAAATAGATTTTCAATATATGGCTTAATATTGACTTGATTCTTATGAATATCTTCAAGCATCCAGTTTTCTCTGTTAATATGCCATCTTCCAGAAATTCCCAGTATCAGACGTGTATTAAAATTAACTTGTTTTAAAAGGCTTTGTCCCAGATATGTATTCAGATTTCCAGAAACTGCTCTGTTTTGACATATCAGCTTTGCATTAGCAGTTTCAACTGAGCCTGTTAATGGGTCAGAGATTAAATCAAATAAAGTCAGCATTTGTTCATTGAGCTTTGAATTTGTATCTACAATACAAAGTATTTGGTTTTTATCTTTCTGACTAATCAGCATTTTTTCTGGATAATAATTTCTGATGCGTTTTAGCTGATTAAACAGCGTGTCTGATTCTGCAGATTTCCATGCAAGATTTCTGGTAAAGCTAAACTGATTAATTTGCAAAGTATCTGTTTGCGTTTCTCCATTAATATCCACTACTTTTATAATAAATTGATTTGTTCCTTCACTGAGATCAGCCAGATATGAAAAATCTTTTTTGTATTCTTTATCTGTTTTTGTTAAACTTTCTGACTGAGCCAGATCTACATTGTTAATATACACATTTTTAACAGGATGCTCATGCTTTACCTGAAAAACTATTGATGATTTGCCTGAATTCGTTTCAGCATTTTTTTCCGGAGAAATAATTGTAATAACAGGCTTAACAAAATATTTTGAACTCATAGCATAATCATAAGTCCAAAGGATTTCTCTGCAGGCGGTTGCAAGTATTGTTTTATTGTTATTATAAAGCTCAACATATAAATTGCGTAATTGTTCATATTTATCATGTTTATCTGACTGATTCCTGTTTAATAATCTCAATGCTTTCTCCTTATCTCCTGTCGCAGAATAGAGAACAGATAAACGTAAGATTGTGTCTAAATCAGGTTTTAACAAATACAATGCGGATAAATCAGCAGAAGATTTTTCAATTAATTCTAGATCATATTCAAGCTGACTCATCGTTTTAAGGTCTTCATGACTTAAAGAATTATCTCGTTTTAAAAAAGAAAAATTTAATAGCGCTGCTTCTTTGTATCCTTTAGATAAATAGAAGTTTATCAAATTCATCTGACTCTTATACGAAAAATTAGAATTTCGCATTTCTGTTTCAAGACTGTCAACATAGCTTGAAGATACATTCACTTGAGCTGTTATACTTGTAATGACAGCCATTAATACCATTACAATAATGAGTTTTCTCATTTAAACCTCCTGTTTTACCATTTGATATTGATTTCATTTAAATAATTTTGAGCTTCTTTATTACCATAATAGGCCGCCTTTTTCATATTCTCAATGCAATTAACTTTGTCTTTATGTTTGTCATAAAGAACCGCAAGATGAAAATAGGCTTCATGATATTTGGAATTATACGAAATAGATTTTTTATAATTTAATATGGCTTTGTCATAGTTCTCTTTTTTTGCATATTGATAGCCTAGATTGATGTATGGGATGTAATGTTTTTCATAATCCTTTGAAAACTTAAAATAGTTTTCATACCATTCTATAGCTTCATCTGTCATTCCCAATTTTCCATTTGCTTCTCCAAGATAGAGCATGATTTCATAATCATTAGTGTCAAGTCCAACACCTTTTTTCCATATTTCCAATGAGTTGTATAAATCATTTTTTTTATAATAGGCGATGCCTAAATTCTTACATGCAATATGATTTTTACCTTCAGACTCTAATGTGTTTTTCAGATACTCAATTGCTTTGTCATAATTTTCAATTTTTAAATATTCTGTTCCAAGTGCCAGATGATATTTGGGCTCTTTATAATGAATCAATATTGCTTTTTCAAAATCTGAAATGGCTTTTAATCTTTCATTTATCTGGCTATAACATACGCCTCTGTTAAAAAAAACAACATCAGGCTGTAAAATTCTTCTGTCTTGCTTTAATACATAATCATTAATTTGAGATATTGATTTACTGTAATTTTCAAGTGCTTTGGTATATTCTTTTTTTTGATAGTAACAATTACCGATTTCATTATAAAGTAAAATGTCAGAGGCTTCTTGTTTTTTAAGTGCTTTGTAAAAATAATCTAATGCTTTGTCATAATTCTCTTTTAGGTAGAATACTTTTCCTTCTTTTTGATAGTTAGTCATTGAACATGACAATATGCTTAATCCTATGAAAAGCCATAGTTTATGTTTTTTAAAGAAGTTTAAAAAAAACAAAGTAACCTCCCTTTTTGCCTTCATTAGGGACTAATCAGTTCATAAATGAACCCGATATAATCGCCTAAATCTTTTTTTCTCTAACCCATTTTATATTAATGATTCAAAGAATATATTATTTATTTTAAAGTCAAGTTTTTTTTATAAAAATTCAAAATATTTTTAGAGGAGACTGTCCAAAGACTGTTTTCTTTTAAGATATTATGGTTTTTTTGTTGTTACATTATCATCCAGAGACCTTAGAAAATAGATTTTAAAAATGATATAGTGATTCATGTCTCTTCTATTCTTTCCTTATTCCTTCCTTATCCTTTCCTTATCCTTTCCCTTTTCTTACTTGGAGAATTAAGCAAAAAACCTGAACATCAGCAGGGAGTATGGAAGGAAAATTTTTAAAATTTGTAACTAATTGATTTTCAGATAATTGGATAGCTTGAATATGATGAATTATGCTAAATTTAATATTTTCTCTTGACAAAAAAACTCATTCTTATAAATATGAACATAATTGATAGCGTGACATGGCGGGATAGCTCAGTCGGTAGAGCAGAGGCCTGAAAAGCCTTGTGTCCCCAGTTCAAGTCTGGGTCCTGCCACCATATATTCAGCACCTGTGAAAGGTGCTTTTTTTTTATCAAAAATGATTGACAAAGCTTCCGAAAAAGGATATATTATTATTATATCGGAGGTTTTTATATGCAAAGTGTAAATGAATACATGATACTCATTGTTGATGATCAGATCATCAATATTAAATTGTTGAGTGCTATACTGGAAAAGGATCATTATCGGACTGAATATGCCATAAATGGAAGAGATGCACTCGATAAAGCAAAATCTCTTAATCCCTGTCTCATCCTTTTAGATATTGAAATGCCTGATATGAGTGGTTTTGATGTTTGTAGGCTTCTCCAGGAAGATCCGGAAACCAACGATATACCGGTCATATTCTTAACTTCAAAATCGAATCAGGAAGATATTATAAAAGGCTTTGAATACGGAGGGGTTGATTACATCACTCGCCCTTTTAACAAAAATGAGGTTAAAGCACGTATTAAAACCCATCTTGAATTAAAAAAATCAAAAGAATATATCAAAGATAGTGTTAAAGAACTCCAGCAATTAAATGCAGAAAAAGACAAACTGTTTTCTATTATTTCTCATGATATCAGAAGTGTGTTTTCCAGTATGCATGGTTTTATTGATATTTTGTATCATCAATGTGATTTTAAAGATACAGAACATTTACAATACTTAGTTTCTAAAGCTTTTGACAGCAGTAATCGCTTGAATAACCTTTTAAATGATCTCCTGCAATGGTCTAGATTTCAAATGAAAAATTATCAGATGGAGAAGAAAACGTTTATTTTTATTGATTTACTGAATGATGTGATTAATACTTATTATGATCATCTCGATAACAAGGGTCTAAAAATTCAGATTGATATTGCTGAAGACTTGTCTTTGTATGCTGACTTCAATATGATTAAGACACTTATGCGCAATTTAATTAGTAATGCAATTAAATTTTCATTTAGAAATGGTATTATCTCGATAACTGCTGAAAAAAAGGAAACTGAATATGTGATTTCTGTGCAGGATTACGGAGCAGGAATTCCACCAGAAAAACAAAAAAATCTCTTCAAACTTGACAAGGTTTATTCCACAAAAGGTACCGAAAAAGAAATTGGTACAGGCTTAGGTCTCATTCTATGTAAAGAGCTGGTTTCTAAACATGATGGGAAAATTGCTTTTGAAAGTGAAGTGAATAAAGGTACCCGATTCTATTTCTCAATACCGTTTGAAACTCAATAAAATCTCTTATGCACCACGAAAGTCACGAAATACACGAAAAGAGGTAATGCTATGAATGATCAAATTCAAAAGATTCTTAATATACTTTCGTGTTTTTTCGAGTATTTAGTGGTTCGAACAATATAAAAAAGAGGATAAATGAAAAAGCATTTAGACCATAACGAAAAAGACCTAATCGTAGTAGGAATTGGTGCATCTGCAGGAGGTCTTGAGGCATTGCAGGATTTCTTTAAAAATACACCGGAAAATACTGATTTGTCATTTGTGGTAATTCAGCATCTTTCACCGGATTACAAGAGCCTGATGAATGAGTTACTTGCCAGATGTACTAATATCCCGATTCATTTAGCCAGCGATGGTTTAAAAATTCAAAAAAACAATATTTATCTGATACCTCCCAGAAAGAACATCAGATTGTTTCACAATAAATTATACCTTGAAGATCAAAATTTTAAAAAAGGCCTGAATCTGCCTGTTGATATTTTTTTTCATTCTTTAGCCCAGGAAAAAGGCAAACATGCTATTGGAATTATACTTTCTGGCACAGGTAGTGATGGCACACTTGGAACTAAAGCGATAAAAGAGGCTGGTGGAATGATAATGGTGCAGGATGAGAATTCTGCAAAATTTGATGGTATGCCAAAAAACTCTATTGCGACAGGTTTAGTCGATTATATCATCAGTCCGGATAAAATGCCTGAGGCTCTGATTAATTTTGTTAAACATCCCTTGATTAAGAAGAATGAACTTCAGGAAAGTTTAAAGAGTGAGAATATAGATACGTTGAGTAAGATTGTAATTTTGATTAGAGAATATAGTGGCATAGACTTTTCTTATTACAAAGAAAACACAATTCTCAGAAGGCTTGAAAGAAGAATTAGTATCAACAGGTTTGATACCATTGAAGAGTATCTTAAATTTCTAACAGAATCCAGTAAAGAAAAAGAAATCCTTAACAGGGAGCTGTTGATTGGGGTAACTCGGTTTTTCAGAGACTATGAAGCTTTTGAAAGTATTAAGCGAAATGTAATTCCAGATTTAGCTTTAAAAAAACATCTGAGAATATGGTCAGCTGGTTGTTCAACCGGTGAAGAAGTCTATTCTCTGGCAATTCTTTTAAACGAACATTTGGAAAAAAATCAAATCGATACAGAAGTAAAGATTTTTGCAACAGATGTTGACCGTAATTCTGTAGAATTTGCCAGTAAAGGGGTTTATCCTGAAAGTGTTATGGCTGACGTTGATCCGGTATTGCTGGCAAAATATTTCATTCGATATGAAAATACCTATCAGATTGTAGATAAAATTAGAAAAATGATCGTCTTTGCCACTCATAATTTACTGAAGGACTCTCCATTTTCAAAAATAGATTTACTCATTTGTCGTAATTTGTTTATTTATTTAAAACCTGAAATACAGAAAAAAATACTCTCCGTGTTTTATTATAGTCTAAGTACTGAAGGCTATCTGTTTATGGGTAGCAGTGAGACTATTGGTGAACTGGCAGAGGCATTCAACTGTGTTGACACTAAGTGGAAGATATATCAGCAAAAGCATGGATTTAAGCCATCAATCCTGAAAGAACTGAGTTTTATCCCTCAAAAACTACCAGATACAGACAAACTGTATTTCCATCAATACAAACAAATTGAAGGTGTGAAGTTTGAAAAACTGTTTGATTCTCTTTTATCGAGGGTGCTACCTCCTTCAGTTATTTTAGACAGTCAGGAAAACATTATTCACAGCATTAATGATGTTTCCGCTTTTATAAAAATACAACCAGGCAGGTTTTCACAGAATATTAGTCATAATGTGAGTTCTGAAATAGCAATTTGTATCAGTACATTGATTCGAAAACTGAAAACAGCCTCTGAAGAAAAACAAAGTGAAGCGCAAATGGCTGTTAGACTCACAGAAAATAAAAATATCATGATTAAAATCATTTCTCTGAATATCAACAATAGCCTGTATTATCTCTTGTCTTTTGAGACTGAGTTAAATTCTAAGCAGATACATAATGAAGAGATTGTTGATATGCATTTTGATAATAACTATCAGCTAAAAATCGTCGATTTAGAAAAAGAATTGCAGTTTACACGAGAAAATCTTCAGGCAACAGTTGAAGAACTTGAGACTTCTAATGAAGAATTACAGTCCAGTAATGAAGAACTGATTGCTTCAAATGAAGAACTGCAAAGTACCAATGAGGAGCTGCAATCTGTCAATGAAGAACTCTATACTGTCAATTCTGAGTATCAGCAGAAAATAGAAGATCTTACCCGCTTGAATAACGACATGAATAATCTGATAAAGAACACAGAAGTCGGCGCTTTATATTTGGATAGAAACCTGTGTATCAGAAAAATAACACCGCTTGTCAGTAAAATAACAAATATTCTGCCGAGTGATATTGGTCGTCCTGTAACTCATCTTACGATTTTAAATCAGGAAAATACGCTGATTGAAGAAGTTTTAAAGGTTGCTGACGATCTGCAACCTGTAGATAAAGAACTTGTCATTGATGAAAATATATGCTGGCTGATTAGAATCAGACCATATCGAACCGATTTTAATGCAGTTGAAGGGCTATTAGTTACATTTATTGAAATTTCAGGATTAAAACAGGAACATAAACGGGCAAATCTTGCGAATGACAGACTGTATAAAGCATTAAAAATTGGTAAAATGGTCTGGTGGGAATGGGATTTAACTACAAATCAAGTAATTTATGATGATCAGAAAGCACTTATGCTGGGTTATCAACCAGATGAATTTCCAAATGATGTATATGATATCTGTAACCTGATTCATCCTGAAGATTATGAGCATGCGATGCAATCCATGAAAGATTCATTATCAGGGCTGATTCCAGAGTGGAAATGTATTTATAGAATCAGAAAGAAAGATCATACCTATTCATGGTTTTATGATAAAGGCTCAATAACACAAAGAGATATCAATCATAAAGCACTTAAAATGACTGGAACTGTTATTGATATTTCTGATCTGAAGTCACTTGAACAGCAGTTAAATGATAAGAATGAGATGATTTTTAAAATTCTGGATATTAACCCGATTGCGAATACAATGGTTGATCGAAATGGTGATATCATTTATGCTAATCAGAAAGCATGCGAGCTGCTTAATATTAAAATAGATGAAATTAATCAATTGACTTACAATGCAGATTCCTGGCAGATAAAAGATATAAATGGAAACCCTGTTCCAGATGAAGCACTTCCTTTTTCAATCATTAAAAAGACTTTAGAACCACTTACAAATTATTTACATACGATTGTAACATCTTCAGGTGAAACGAAAACTTTATCAATCAATGGTACTCCTGTTCTGGATATTAATCATCAGTTTGATGGAGCTGTTTTTACATTAGGAGAGATTTATGAAAAAAGATAATATGGATGAAGTCAAGAAACAAATTGAGAATACTCTGAAGAATAAATATAAATCCAATGATTTAAATGGAAAAAGTATTGAAGAATTACTGGAAGAACTGAATATTTACTATCAGGAGCTGGAGTTTCAGAATGATGAGCTTAAACGGATCAGCATTGATCTTGAAACATCAAAAACTCATTTTCTCAGGCTTTTCGAGGAAGCACCTATTGGTTATGTAATTTATAATACGGATTTAGATATTATTTCAGCAAATAAAGCGTTTTGTAGATTGTTTCATGTTTCCACTGTACTAGACAAAAATCTCAATATCACACACTATATCCATCCAGATAGCCAGGATGAGTTTCATTTTCATGTAAGAAATTTACTAAAGACAGAAAATGCTCAGAGCTGTCATTTAGAGTTTGTCGTTCAAAATAAGACTATCTATGTAAAACTGGAGAGTAATATTTGGTTTGATGATAATCAGAAACTAATCAGAACAGCTGTCATTGATTTGAGCAAAGAAAAAGAGGCTGAAGAGACCAATGAAAAACTGAATACAGATTTACAGATTAGTAATGTCAGTTTACTCAATTATAAAAACCGGCTGGATGCTTCTATGATGGCTGGCAATATCGCCTGGTGGCAAATGAATGCTAAAACTGGGGAAGTGATCTTTAATGAGCAAAAAACAAATATACTCGGTTATCAGGCAAAAGACTTTTCTCATTACACTCACTTTACAAATCTGGTACATCCTGAAGATTATGAAAACATGATGCAGGTCATGAGAGACTATCTTTATGGAAAAACACAAATTTATCAGGTTGATTACAGAATCAAAGCGATTGATGGTTCCTATAAATGGTTTCAGGATATTGGAGTTGTTTCAGAGAGGGCTGAAGACAATTCTCCTCTTATGCTGACTGGCGTGGTTATTGATATCAGTGAGAGAAAAAAAGATCAGTCTGTTCTGAATAAAAGATTACAGGAGTTACATACACTGTTTAAAATCTCACAAATTATTGAAGATTCTTCTCTGACGATTGAAAGTATCCTGCAGGCGATAGCTGATACTCTGCCGGAAGCGATGATGTTTCCTGAGTATGCCAGTGCAAAAATATCATGGGGTTTTCAAAGTTATAAATCGGAGAATTACTATCATAGTCCCTGGCAAATAAAACATGACATGCTGATAAATCATCACAAAATTGGAGAAATCTGTGTCAATTATACAATTGAACAAGATTCTATTGATAAGCACCCCTTTTTGAAAGAAGAAAATGGACTGGTTGAAACAGTTGCAAGAATTACATCTAAGACAATCGAAAGAAAACTAAGTAACTCTCGTCTTTCAGAAAGTGAATCAAGATTAAAATACTTATTTGATATCATCATTGATCCTGTTTATATTCTGGATTTGAAAGGAAAAGTATTAGAGGTGAACAACAGTGCCTGTGAAGTTTTGGGCTACAGTAAGGAAGAATTTTCTGAAATGTATGTGAATCAATTGGATGCTTATACGGATAGTCAATTTTTTCAAGAGGCTGTTAATCAACTCCGGAAACAGAAGGAAATTTTGTTTGAAGGTACTCATCGTAAAAAAAATGGATTAACTGTGCCTGTAGAAGTCCATGCCAGATTGATCAAATATAATAATTCTGACGCTATTCTCAGTTTAGCAAGAGATATTACAGAACGTTTAGAATCGCTTTCTGCTCTCAAATCAAGCGAAGAACGTTTCAGAAGTATTTTTGAGCAATCCGCTGTTGGTATTTGCTACTCCGATTTAAATGGTCGATTTTTAAGTATAAATGATCATTTGTGCCAATTGTTGGGCTATTCTAAAGAAGAACTATTAAGTCTTGACTGGATTAGCATTACACATCCTGAAGATATTCAGAAGGATATGGATTATGTGAATCAATTGCTTAATCATGAGTTGTCAAGTTACTCAATAGAAAAAAGATACATCCAAAAGAATGGCAGAATGATATGGATAAATCTAACCGTTTCAATACTATATGACAGCAAAAAGCAAGCTTCCAGTTTTATTGGTATTATCAAAGATATTAGTGAACAGAAATATTTTGAAATTGAGCTGGCTCGCAATGAAGAAAAATACCGTACTCTGTATGAAATGATGGGTCAGGGTGTTGTATATCAGGATCAGGAAGGAAAGATAATTTCTGCAAATCCTGCTGCAATGCAAATACTGGGGCTAACTGAAAATGAAATTATGGGCAGAACCTCTATTGATCCCCGCTGGCGTGCAATCAGAGAGGATGGAATTGACTTTGATGGATTGTCTCATCCTTCAATGATGGCATTAAAAAGTGGAAGTCCCTGTTACAATGTCGGCATGGGTGTTTATAATCCCCGAAAAGATTCTTTTAGCTGGTTACTGGTCAATGCCATTCCACAGTTTAGAGATGAGAGCTCAAAACCATATCAGGTATTTACTACTTTTACTGATATCAGTGATCTGAAACAGGCTGAAAATAAAATAAAAGACAGTAAACGACTGTTACAGTCTATTGTTGATACCTTGCCAGGTACACTGAATGTCATTGATAAAGATTGTAATATTATTGCTCTTAATAATGCTGAATTTAGATTAAAGCTAACTCAATATAAAAACCCCTCAGAACTTATTGGGAAGAAATGCCATCAGGTATTTATGAATAGAGATAAGCCTTGTCCCTGGTGCAAGGTAAACGATGTTTTTAAGACAGGACAGTCTTTTATTGAAACAACTCATCCTGATGATCCAAGAGAAAAGGCAACAGGGGTTGCCCTTCAAATCTTTATATCTCCGATATTTGACAGTAATAATCAGGTTATTGCCGTTGTTGAATACGGAATGGATATCACTTCACTTAGAAATGCAAAAATCGAAGCTGAAAAAGCAAATAAAGCAAAATCTGAATTTCTCGCAAATATGAGTCATGAAATCAGAACCCCTCTTAATGGTATCATCGGTTTTACTGATTTGTTACAGGATACTAAGTTAAGTCATGTGCAAAAAGAATATCTAAAAAATGCCAGTCTGTCTGCTCATTCACTTTTAGAAATTATTAATGATATTCTTGATTTCTCAAAAATTGAAGCTGGAAAACTAGAAATTGAAGAAATTAAAACAGATCTATATGATTTGGTTTATAATATTGTTGATATATTGAAACACAATATTTTCAAAAAAAAGCTGGATTTTATTCTTAATATTCATCCCAATGTCCCCAGATATATGATTGCAGATGGCTTAAGAATCAAACAAATTCTAATCAATCTGATTAGTAATGCCGGAAAATTTACCAGTCAAGGGGAAGTGGAGTTATCTGTTGAGTTTCATCAGGGAGTTGAAAACAAACAGGGATATTTCACTTTTTCTGTTAGAGATACTGGAATTGGAATCAGTGAAGAACAACAAAAGAAGTTGTTTAAGGCATTTTCTCAGGCAGATGCTTCTACAACCCGCCGGTTTGGAGGCAGTGGTTTAGGTTTAGCTATTTCAGGTCTTTTGGCAGAGAAAATGGGTAGTAGAATCCTGTTAGAAAGTACTCCAGATTATGGGAGCAGATTCTATTTTACGATAGAAAAGGAATTCGAGCATGCTCATCTCTATCTGCCTGAACAGATTTCAATGTTTAAAAATGTACTTGTTCTGGATTCTTCTGAAAAAAGTAATCAAATTATTAAGAATAGACTTGAGGAATGGCACATTAAAACATTTACTTTCACTACAGAAACAGATTGTATCAGCTTTATTACTCATCAGGCAAATCCTGAGGTAGATCACTTTATAAAAATTGATTTATTCATTATTAATCCTGATCTTCATTATGTTAAAAAGTTTAATCTAATTGAAAAAATCAATCAGATTTACCAAAATCATCAGCCCGTAATTTTACTTTTGATCACATCAAATGATGAAATCAGTCAGTTAAAAATTTCAAATTCTCTGCCAATCAACTTTATTCATAAACCTGTTAAATGTCAGGACTTGTATGAAACGTTGTATGCGATCGCTCATCATGGCTTTTTACCAGATAATAAACAGCTCCGTTCAGAAACGATTACCGAACTAAATGTTTATCATGAAAATGTGAGAATATTGATTGCTGAAGATGTTGAGATTAATGTTAAACTAATCAAAGCGCTGATTGTCAGAATTTTCCCTCATGCAGTCATTGAAGTAGCAGAAAATGGTCTGGTAGCCATCGAATTGTATAAAAAGTTTAATCCTGATCTTATCTTTATGGATATTCAAATGCCCAAAGCCGACGGATATACTGCCAGTAAAATGATTAGAGAATATGAAAAAGAGACAGGAAAAGAATCGGTTATTATTGCCTTGACTGCAGGGGCAATAAAAGGAGAAAAAGAAAAATGCCTTCAAGCGGGTATGAATGACTATATCAGCAAACCAATTGTACCTCATGTTTTGATAAATACGCTTAACCAGTATTTTAATGCGTCTGTAATAACATCAGATCATCAAACAAATGAGACGAAAACACCTGTCCATTTTGATTCAATCGCTTTAAAAGACATATTGGATGGTGATATGCTGACTTTTAAAGAATTGATTGAGATCGCCCTTAATCAGCTGCCAGATGAACTTATTCTGATTAAAAAAGCATTAGCAGATGATGCATTAATAGAATACTTTTCTCTGATTCATAAAATGAAAGGATCTGCCCGTTCACTAAATTGTCCAATTCTGGCTGAATTACTTCAGGAGATTGATAAAAAAAAGACTGGTGATTTTTCAAAAGAAGTTCACCAAGAAATGATTAATAAACTAGATTACGAAATCGCTACTGTTATTGAGGAAATGAAAGTGCTATACACTGAATTATAATCATGTTTATAGCGATTTTATCTATGCGGACATTTATGTGAGTTTAAAAGAATTGAATCTGATTCATAAAGATTAAAAAATAGCTTGACTAAAACGTCTGTTCATAATATTATTCAAACATGGAGGATATATTGGAAACACTTAATCATTTTACATTGCCTGAAATGTTTAAAAATACGGTAAATCAATTTGGGAAGCGAAATTGCCTGTCAATGGTTAATGGAAATCCTTTAACCTATCATCAGGTTAATCAGAAGATATATGAAATTGTAGATTTTCTTGAGGAACAAGGTGTAGAATCTGGCGATAAAGTCGCCATTCTCAGTGAAAATATGCCTCAATGGGGAATAGCATATCTTGCCATTACTTTCATGGGAGCGATTGCCGTTCCGATTCTAAAGGATTTTCACAGTAATGAAATCATGCATATTATCAAGCATTCAGGGACAAAACTGATTTTTGTATCCAATAATCTTTATGACAAAATCAATGTGGATTATACTGGAACTCAAATTCCATTAGTGATGATAGAAAACTTTGAAGTAATTCCCCACTATATGCCAAAAGATAAACTGAGCGAATTTCTGAGTGAAAAATCAGCTCAACTGACCAAGATGAAAAATAAGGCGTTAAAAGCGATTGGACTAAAAAGACATCAGGTAAATGAAGATGACCTTGCAGCGATCATATATACTTCTGGTACAACAGGCCAGTCAAAAGGCGTGATGCTGACACATAAAAATCTGGTGTATAATGCATATACTACAAAAAAAGGCATCCAGAAAGTAGATGAAAATGACCGCTTGATATCGATTTTACCATTAGCGCATACCTATGAATGCACCATAGGCCTGATCATACCGATGATGTCAGGTTCTTGTGTCTATTATCTGGACAGACCGCCTACTGCTTCTATACTGATTCCGGCATGCCAGAAATTAAAGCCAACTATGATACTGACAGTTCCTCTGATTATCGAAAAGATTTTTAAAGTACAGATTTATCCACAGCTAAACAAGAATAAATTATTCAGATTATTGTACAAGATACCTAATACCAGAAAACTACTGCATAAAATTGCAGGAAAAAAGTTACTCGCTTTATTTGGCGGGAAAGTTCATTTTTTTGGTATTGGCGGGGCAAAACTTTCCTACGAAGTTGAGAGATTTTTATGGGAAGCCGGATTTCCCTATGCAATTGGTTACGGTCTTACAGAAACATCTCCATTAATCGCTGGTCAAACGCCAGTTAAGATGAAATTCCGTTCTACTGGAATTACCATTCCGGGCATTGATGTCAGAATAGCAGATTCCAATCCTTTAACCGGTGAGGGAGAGATTCAGGTACGTGGTGACACCGTGATGAGAGGCTATTATAATGATCCTGAACGAACTAAGGAAGCATTTACTGAAGATGGTTTTTTCAAAACAGGTGATTTGGGTGTTTTAAAGAAAGATAATTATCTCTATATAAAGGGACGTTTAAAAAATGTCATTATCGGACCTAGCGGAGAGAACAATTATCCGGAAGAAGTAGAATCAATCATCAATCAAAATGAACTGGTTTTAGAGTCTATGGTATTCTATGCCAATGAGAAGATACAAGCACGTGTGTTCCTGAATTATGAAATTATTGATAAAGAAATCGGGGTAGATAAGGTCTCGTCAAAAACAGCTCAAAAACAGATTGATAAGATTCTCGAACAAATCAGACAGCAAACAAATGAGAGTTTGTCAGCCTATAGCAGAATTGTGCGGTTTATAGAGCAAAAGGAGCCTTTTGAAAAGACCCCTACAATGAAAATTAAACGATTCTTATACGAAAGCTGATATATACAGGGCAAATCCTTTTGCTGGTCTGTCTTATCTTTTTTTAATTAGACTGACTAAAACTTAGGTTTATTTGCTTCAAGCTCTTTAATTTTTTTCCTGTAAGAATATTCATGTTTATTCTGGTTTAGTTGTTTATACATTTCTAACGCTTTTTGATGGTAATTTGGGTCTTGAGTGATTCTCCAGATATGGTAAAAAATCAATCCTCTGTTTTGGTCTATTGTATGATTATTGAGTAGTTTTTCAAATTCTATCACAGCTTTTTCCGGATGAGACAGAGAGAGAATTCTACATCTGGCAATATCTACAGAAAATTTGATATCATCATCTTCATTTAATTTTGCAGCTAAATCTTCAATCTGATGTAATAGATGCTTATAATTACATGGTATGTGATAATCCAGTTTGTATCTCAAATAGTCAGATAGA
>JAKQQL010000216.1:0-6215 GCA_029564175.1 Candidatus Cloacimonadota bacterium | reverse complement strand
TGAATTCAAAAACTCAATTCCTAAATATCCTGAAAAGAAAAAAGAACTTGAGAAACTGGCAAACAGTCTTAAGGAGAATGACAATCCGGTTTTGATGCTGGTGAGATTGAAAGAGTGAACGAACAACCAGGGACAAGCAGCCCAGGGCTCCCTCCTTCGCTTCCTCCTTCATTTTATTTCGGAGGACAATAAAAACTCCATTGGTCCAACCAGAATGCCGAAAAGAAGAGCGTAATTATGCTCTGGTTGTCCGGTTTTGACCGATATTTACCCAAAATTACCGATTATTACCAGTTTTTTCCTGCCAATATTACTCAACAATTTCATAAATTTATCTAAAACATTAATCAGCTTTTATACTAAGATTAATGATAAAGTGGAATGTTAGCAAAAAGTGCTATTTACCAGGTATAAAAGAGCAGAGAGCCATAACGCAGACTATTTATTTTAGGGAAGCCTCAGAAAAAATTATAAACATAATGAAGATTAGCTCAATTATAGTCACTTTTAACGCATCGAGATGGATAGATAAATGTTTTGGTAGTTTATTAAATTCTTCAGTACCTCTTCATATAATTGCTATTGACAATGGCTCAACAGACGGTACGCCTGATATTCTTCGAAATAATTACCCCTTAACTGAGATAATAGAGACAGGTCAAAACCTGGGATTTAGTAAAGCAAATAATATTGGATTAAAGATAATCTTGAGTAAAGACTTTGACTTCGTATTTTTATTGAATCAGGATGCCTGGATTGAAAAAAACACAATAAGAAAATTATTGGATATCTTTATAAATTATCCTGATGCCGGTATTGTTTCACCGATGCATTTAAATGGCAATCGCACAGGATTCGATTATTTGTTTTCAGGATATCTTTCCACTAAAAACACTCCGGGGATAATTTATGATTTATACTTAAATAATTTAAAGGAATGTTACAAAACCAACTTTGTAAATGCTGCTGCCTGGTTAATTAGCACAAAATGCATTGAGAAAGTTGGAGTATTTGATACTTCGCTTTTTTGTCATTATGGAGAAGATGATAATTACTGTAATCGAGTCAGATATCATAATTTAAGCATCTATTTAGCAACAGGTACAACTATTTGTCACGATCGTGAAAACCGGAACAATTCAAGATCAATAATATTCGAAAAACAGAATGCAAGATTATATCAAAAAATTTATTATTCAAATCCTTTTCTTGATGATCAGGTTATTGACAACCAGATTACCTTATTACGAAAGAATTATATAAATGGGACTCTAAAATATTTGCTGGGATTGAATTTTATAAATTACAAAAATATAGAAAACAGATCAGGGAAGTAAACATTTTAAAAACAAAATTAAAATGAAAATTAAGTGCTTATTTTTATCTATTCTTTTAATATCTTGTAAATCGAATACAAATACTATATATGAATTTGATCCAAGAGTTCTAAAAGAGAATAAAGCATCATTAACAGAAATAGCTGATGACATTATCTATATACCCTTGGATAATGATTTTCCGATAAGCCTCATTTATAGTCCCAAATATTTTATTAATAATTCCATTTATTTATCTGCATTAAACGCTGGTGTTATGGTATTTGACAGACAAGGCAGATTAATCAGGAAGATAGGAAGAATTGGAAGGGGACCAGGAGAATATGCTCGTTATTATATATTTACTGTTGATAACAAAAACGAAACAGTCTATATTATGGATAGTGGGGCCAATTTTATCAAAGTATACTCCAAAGAAGGTAATTTCCTTAGAAATATTTCCCTTAAAGATTATGGTAATGGAGTAGATGCTGTTGAGTTTTTTAATTCTAAATTGATTATATCATATCATTCTCAATTTCGAGATATTAAAAATGATTTAATTGTTTTAGATACATTGGGGAATTTTATTGATAAAAAAGAGAGGATTGATATACCTTTTACCAGTAATTGGTTAATTGATGGGGGATTGTATGAATATGAAAATCATCTTTCCCGTTGGAGTCCTTTCACTGATACGATTTATTCTATCTTTCCTGATTTAAATTATGGAATTTCGTTTGTGTTCGGGAAGGGAGAACATCGTTTACCCAAATCAAATATCGATATTAATAAGATTAAAATATACTTTAATCCTTATATGGTGTTCGAAACACATCGATTTCTTGTGTTTAGATATTTATATAATGAAAAAGTGACTTTAGCGTTAGTAGAAAAAAGAAGTAATAAATCCTATGTAACCTATCTGGAATCTGGTCCGGCAGTAGTCGGGAATAATTTTATAGGTGGAATAGCTAATGACCTTGATGGAGGAACACCATTTCAACCAGAAAATTATTTTGTTGAAGGTAACCGAGAATATATGGTAGGATTAATAAATTCTTACCAGATTAAAACTCTTGTGGCAAGCGCCGAATTTAAAAACTCGACTCCGAAATATCCTGAAAAGAAAAAAAAGCTTATAACGCTTGCCGATAGTCTGAAAGAGACTGATAATCCTGTTTTGATGCTAGTAAGATTGAAGGATTGAGTACAGACCCTAAAACTCAGAGCAGGGGGCAGTGTGCTGAATGCAAAAAGGAGCAATGACTCTGAGCCCCGGGCTCTGAGCAAAAACACACACCTTCCCTGATATCGCCATCAAATAACTAAACATTAGGACTATTGAACAAAACCTATATCGATATGACATGGATATTAGCAACTTATAAAAATGAAAAAATAACTAATAATTTAATTGTTTAACTAACATATTCGTTATATATTTACTTACAATTAATTTCAGAATCATTTTCAAGATGGTCATTAATTAAAGTCATTTAAGTAGCAAATACATTATTTGAAAGTTAAAACTATTATGCATTTATCAATCATTTACAATAACTGAAATGAATCCAATTCGTTAAAAATTAACATCATGAAAGAATTAATTTTTGTACTGCTGTTTTTAGGATTTGTTGGTGTTGTTTCGGCGCAAACTGTTATAGAAAATCCTAAATACGGGATGTCACCTACCAGTCATCTCAGGTTAACAAAGATTGAACTGACACGTGAAGCGACAGTATTATCATTTACTGTTAAAATTCCAATGGGTAATTGGGTTGCTGTACATCAAAAAAGCTACATCCAGCCGGTTGGAGATACAACAAAACTGTACGTGATAAAAGCAGAGGGTGTGGATATGGCCAAAACTATAAATTGGCAGGAGGGTAAAGATATAATCTCTTACCGTCTTTTCTTCCCGCGACTTGATCCTGAAGTAAGTAAGATAGATTTTGGCGAACCTATAGAAAATGCCTGGCAGATTTTTGATATTGTTGTCAGGGAAACAGCCATTCAATCACCAATTCCAAACCAATTACTTGGAAATTGGTTCTCTCCTGAGAATGGCCATTGGGCTTTTAGTTTTTTTGATACCCTTGCCATATACGACAATAAGGTATGGCAATATGAGTCGGTAAAACCGATCAACGATCTTTTGGAAATAATATTGACAAAGAACAGTCAGGAGGCAAGGATATTTGTAAAATCTGATGGTAAAAGTATTTGCCATTCAGGACCTTCAGAAAATGAACTTAACAGATTTACTAAAGATGCATCGATACTGAAAAATTTCAAATATACTGATTCTAAAGCTTTTGAAGCTCCCGTCGTGCAACCCGGGAAAGTTATCTATAGTGGTTTTATTCATGGATTTACTACCCGTTTATCCACAAAAACAGGTTTAATCAGTTTTTATGACCAGTTGAAGAATCTTCAGAAAACCTATATTGTAAAAATAGCGGAGGACGGGTATTTCAATGTTGAGTTCCCGCTGGACTATCCCCAAAGTGTTTCAGTGAGATTACCATCAGGAACTGAAAGTGTATTTTTTGAGCCCGGGAAAGATTTATTCCAGTTGATAAATTCGTGGATACCTGAATACCCATCTCTCTTCTCCGGCGAAAGTGCAGAGGTAAATTTCGGGCTTCGGGAAACCGGAACCATTAATTCCAATATGGGTTCAATCACGGATGGAATCACGGGAATGAACCTGGCTGAATATGTGGATCACGTATTGGCATTGAAGAAAGCGAAACAAGATATATTAAATAAGTTTAAAACCGATCGTTCGGTTAGTGCTAGAGTATTTCAAATACAAAGCTTCAATATTGAATTTTGGGCGGCTCGAAATATTATCTCCTTTAATCAAAACCTTAGGATAGCTAATTTTTATGCTAACAGATCATTAAAAGCAGAAGAACAAAAACCCTTTATCCCAGGAGATATTGATATTAATCTACTGAGAAAAATAAAAGATACACCTATCAATAACGGTTGTGCCTTTATCAGCAATGAATATTTCAATTTTTTACAGGTATTAAAATATATCGATATAAACCGGGCACAGGGGTCAGCCTTTTATTTGATTTCTGCATTGACTTCACAGCTTGAAAAAGAAAAGGTTGAATTTACAGAAGAAGAAAAAGCCATGCTTGCATTTGTAAAAACACACCTGGGGAATAAGTATGATGATGCTATGGAAAAAAAATTCTATAACGAGTTTACTATGCCAATGCAAAAATTCCGGCAAAAATACATGAATGAGTTTTCAAAAATAGCTGATACGTATTACCAGGAAAATCTGAATTCAAATCTTCAACAGATTTTTGGAAGTACAATAGGATTACCCGGTGATATTGATCTGTTGCGAAATTATCTAAGAAAAATAAATGATCCTTCGGGGGTACTGAGTGAGGACGATTTCAGGAAAGTAAAGAATGATATAAGTACTGATTTTTTAAAGGAATATGCAATCTCAGAATTTTATCAGAAAAAGGCAAAGCTGGAAATGAATGGTTCATCAAATATCACAGAAGTAAAATCCGAAGGTGATAAGGTATTTGATTCAATCATTAAAAAGTTCAGGGGGAAAGTAATTTACGTTGATTTTTGGGCCACCTGGTGCGCTCCGTGCCGTGACGGTATTGAGCGGATCAAACCTTTGAAAGCGGAGTTAGCTGACAAGAAAATTGTATTTGTTTATATTACAAATCCAACATCGCCGGAAAAAACATACAAGGAAATGATCCCAAATATAAAAGGAGAACATTTTAGATTATCACAGGATGAATGGAATTATCTTGTCCAGAAATTTAATATATACGGCATTCCTCACTATGAATTAGTTGATAAAACCGGCAAAATCGTAAGTGTGGATTTAATTCGCCCGGATTATGATGGATTAAAAGCTTTTTTGGTTGAACAGATTAATAAATAAGGCTTGATTTATTATTCTTTTTAATATCAACTAAAACATGAAGATAAGTCTCATTGAATTGCTGATTAAAATAAACGTCAGGTCGTCTTTACTCAGTTTTGTTTATGAAATCAATATTTCTGAAATTTTTAAGAAGTTTATTAATTCTTTACATTTTTCCCTCCACGGTTCTTAACGGTAAAAGTGATCGTCAGACAGACCTCGGGAAAAAACTTACAGAAACATCAAATCCGGTAATAATGATTGTAAAAAGTATTTGAAAATTAATAAAAATATTTGAACACAATTACTTCAAATAGTAGACTACTATCATGAAATTATATAGAAAAAGTTTAATCATTATATTGTTTGTAGTTAGCTGCCAGGGTGCAAATAATCAGGGAAATGATAACATAAAAACCTTTGATCTGAAAAAATTGCCTGAAGTCACCGGCATCAAGCTTTCTGATCTTGGATTTGTTGATATTGAGTATATTCAGCTGGAATCCAATGAACAATGCATGATTTCAAGTCTTGATAATTTAGCCCCAGGAAGTAAGTTTATATTTGGGGAAAGGAATTGTATCATACAACATTATACCACTATACTGGAATTCAAAACCGATGGGAAGTTTATCACCAGGATCGGAACTAAAGGAAGAGGCCCCAACGAATTTACTGCCGCACATGATGTAAATATCAACAAAACAAATCAGAATATATACTTGCTTGCACGCTGGCAAAAGAAATTTTTCGTTTATGCAGAAAACGGTAAATTATTAAGAACTTTTCCGGTCACGTTTCCCCCAAGTGAATTTCAATTTATTGATGATAAAATATTATGTTACAGTGAGAATCATATGGGTGACATTCAAAATAGCTATACTTTGATTGACACAAACGGAAAAGTTATAAAATTCTTTCCTAATAAGTATCCTTTTAAGAATCATGATGCTTATGGAATTAAAGGTGAAAACCTT
>JAKQQL010000214.1:0-1309 GCA_029564175.1 Candidatus Cloacimonadota bacterium | reverse complement strand
TTATCGGCATGATTCAATATCCTTGAATCATGGGAGAAGCCGATTTACCTTTCTATATATAGGGTTTTTAAAGCAAAAAACAATAATTCTACACTATTTTTAAAAATAACCTTTTGAAATAATTATGGTAAATATTTTTTTCATTGAAAAATTTACTTTAAAAAAACAGGGGTTAATCAAAGCCCAATTCTTTTCTGAATTTCTTTACTTCATCATCGGTCAAATCAGCAGGGTCACCTTTATCAAGAGCAACATATTCGGCGTGATCAAAGATGCCAGAAAGAGTATTGGCTAGTTTTTTTGATTGACCGACCGCATCCGAATCATAAAAGACAAAAGCTTCTTTTATATTTTTCTTTTTCAGTAATAAGATTTGTTCTTTGGTGAAATTTTTTGTAAACGTTGCAACTACTCCATCGCCCAGCCTCCAGACATCGGTAATCCCTTCTACAATGATCACCTTGTCTTTTATTGAATCGTAATTGTAAAGACACTCATTGATAGGCATGATGGATTTATTTGGCGGACAGGAGAGATAAGGAATCCTTTCGGAACCGTTTCTGATAATATCAGCCGCCTGCCAACAGACCATTTTGTTATTGATAAAAATAGGCGCAAATATTCTGTAACGATAATACCCGTATTCGCCGATCGGTTGTAATTGGAATTTATTAATGGTCTTTTGGTCAAATCTTCTTGATTTCAGATATTCGAGATGTGGAGAATGATCCCAGTCGTTTTTGATTCCGGGAGGTATCCATAGTTTTGAAGCAGGTTTATAATCTTCATCTTTGTAAAGTATATCTCCGTCATACTTTTTTATGATTGATCTCGCTTTACCAAGAGAACACTTTTCCAGCTCTTTGATTAAAAATGCAATGTCTTGATGCCCCGTTCCGCATATCCAGCAATGCCAACCATTCGTCTGTAGATTGATTCCCATGTGATTTGAATGGTCAGAGCAGTAGGAAAAAGGGCATTGAATATTGATCCAGCCCCTACTAACATTTTTATTGCCAGAGACTTTATAATCAATTCCTTTATCTTCAAAGTATTGTTTGATGTTCATTTTTTCTCCTTTATCTTTTAAATATAAGTGCTTGCATGAGATAATACAAAAGGTTATACATTATTATAAGGGAGCAAGGGAGACAAATATCATCTCCCCTGCTCTGCTCATATTATATCATACTTTTATATAACTGGTTTCAACCATCCCTGTTCCGCGTATGTGATCAATCGGAGAACACAGTGGTGACTTAAATATTTGTATGGATCAAGAAAGTCAACAATCACCAGATGTGTTTTT
>JAKQQL010000508.1:0-1590 GCA_029564175.1 Candidatus Cloacimonadota bacterium | reverse complement strand
ATATAACGGGCTTGACGTTGCGATTCAATTTTTTTCTGATAGGTGGTGTATGAATAATAAACTCCATAAAGGGCAGCTAAAGCAGTGATGATGATTAACAATACTGATGCAGCCTTTTTAATCCATTGTAAGCGGCGTTTTATTTTTTCCTTTGTTATAAATGACATATCCAGAGATTTTTTTTCAGATGTTTCTTTTTTTCTTTTGTTGATAGCTTTTTCAATACTTTGCGCTTCTTTTGCAACAGTGGTATTCTTTTTGTAAAAAAGCTCCAGAAGGTCATTTAACCGCTTACGGTCATTTATAATACGATTTACTATATCAGGAAGTAGATCTGTCCGGGGAATTGTTTCCTCATGCAAATGTTCAATTAGTTCAAAGGGATAGGTCGTTTCTGGTTGTAGTGGCTGGCATACGGTATAAGCATAGTTGTTAAAAAGCATGATGCTGTAGCGACAATTAATAGCATCTGATTTCTTCATGTGTTGTAAGCGATACAAAAGCTTTTCAATGTGTTTATATTCTTCCCTGCTGGAAGTGCTATGAAGTAAAACGCGAAGAATCTGTATAATGTTACATAATTGTATGGGCGATAGCTCATCAAATGGAAGTTTTTCAATTTGAGCAATATCCCCTTCCTGTAGTACGGCAGCTATTGTTTTATCAACGTGAGCCACCATATCGTTTAAAAGCCTGTCTTTATTATCATAGCAGCGAATATCATACTGATGAGAGGGCGTACAATGGATATGATCTTTTACAGGGATTATGGCTTCGTGGTGGCTGATAATTGCAGCAGGTGAAATAGTAGCAAGCAACATGGCTCCTTTTTTATAGAGATCGTAATCTATCAAATAGAGATCAGCGGGTGTTTCTACCGCAAGGGGTAATGCGGATGGATCATGTATGTATACAATAGTGATATCCCTTGATGAAGGTTTTACATTTTTGAAAGTGATGATACAATTTTTTGATGGATTAATGTTCTTTATACTGAATCCCTCAGGATTGTCGCATGCCAGCGTTCTGGTATTGGTAAAATGGATTGTACATCTATTGAAGAGCTTTTTCAAAAGCTTAACCTCTTCTTCGTTGTCATAAAAGATTCGTAATCTACCGGAAAGTGCATTTTTCCATTTCACAAGAGGAATTAATGGGATGGTATTTGCAGTGGTAATGACAGTATCACGAATGTTTGCAGGATCAATCTGTAAACTGGAAAATGATAGATAGTAGGAGGAAGCTGGGAACTCTATGGTACTGAATGTATTGTTTTTATAGAAAAGAATGCTATCAGGAGCTATCGCAAAGCCACAACCCGAGAAGCGAATGCTACTGGAAGTTTCAGACAATTTATTGTGAACCAGTACATCTCCGGGATATTTTTGATGTATTTCCTTTAGATCAAAGAGAATCTTTTGATTATGAAGAATCTTAAAATTGTTATCTGTATAAAAGATACCCAGAAAGGTTTCACGGTCAGAGATAATCTGTTCTTTTGAAAGTTCCGGTATATCTTCTTCAATGTCAACTATTGTTGCATTATGAAGATCAAGCCCAAAAAGTTTTTGATATTCAAGATAGCGTTTT
>JAKQQL010000202.1:0-1272 GCA_029564175.1 Candidatus Cloacimonadota bacterium | reverse complement strand
TTTTTTGTTGACAAAATAAATATAAGAATCAATATGAGACTATAATAAGGAGACGATATGTATGATAATTACGCAATGAAATACCCGTTACATCAAGCTTTGCTGGATTGTAACTATGACAAAGTAAAACAGGGGATCAATCCGGACAATATCAATGATAAAGATGATTCAGGAAATACTTTACTTCATATTTGTGCTGTAAATGGTTATTTGGATATGGCTCAACTACTTATCAAAAAAGGAATTAATATCCATGCAAGAAACCAAAGTACCTATTCTGCCCTGAATGAAGCAACCTACAGCGGACATTACGAAATCGTCAAACTCCTCGTTGAAAATGGAGCCAATGTTCATGAAACATTTGAGTATGGTCAAACAGTACTGCATGCAGCAGCCTATCAGGGGCTTCTTGAAATTACCCGTTATTTGATCGAAAATGGAGCAGATGTAAATGCTTCACGCATCGATGGAACCACTGCACTCCATAAAGCCGTCATGAAGGGGAGCTTAGAAGTTATTAAACTACTGATTGAATCCGGTGCTGATGCAAATGCCAGAACAGAAAATGGAAAAACGCCAATTCATTATGCTGTGAATTCAGGCAGACTGGACTATGTTATTTTCTTGATTGAATCAGGCGCTGATTTAAAAGCGAAAACAAAAGACGGACAATCTATTTCAGATATTGCAAAAGAAAATCAAAATACCCACATGATCGAATATCTTGAATCCATGAATATTGATCGATAGTAGCGGTCTTATCCGTCTCTTTTTCCTGATTTATGAAGAACCCGCTGGTTTCAGTAGTATGCCCTTTTTACAATCGTGAAGCATTTCTTAAAGATTGTATTCAATCACTGGTTTCGCAAACTTATACTAACTTAGAAATTCTCCTTTTAAATGATGGTTCTGATGATCAGTCTGAACAAATTGCTCATCAGTTTCATGATGATCGGATCAAATATTTTTCCCTCCCTCATCAGGGCTGCTGGAAAACCAAAAATGAAGGCATTCGTCTGGCAACAGGAGATTTTTTATGCTTTATTGATTCTGATGATATGATTGAATCAGATTATATCAGTTCAGCCGTTCAGATCATCAAAAAAGAACCGCTGTTTGATTACTATTATCCAACGGCGCTTCATATTATGGAAGAAAATGGTCGTAAAACCAATTCATTGTGGCGTTATATCGATTATCAAATCAACCAAAGATATAAGCTCATATCTCTCTTTTATCATCAGCTGATTGGTGGTATTCCCCATGCAGGTG
>JAKQQL010000201.1:0-4313 GCA_029564175.1 Candidatus Cloacimonadota bacterium | reverse complement strand
CGGCATTTATGGCAGCTGTGAGATTATGAGTTTCACACCACTCACGAGCGGTCTTTCCGAAAAAATCATTTGTTGTGCTTCTCCCAATGAAAACCAATTCCCATTTCTCTGGATTGATCCTTATTACAGTAATCTGAGAGTTGCATGTTACACTTTTATTCTTTGTACTTAGGTAAGTAATGTCCAGTCCTGGAGCAAGAATTTTCCAATCATTTTGGGGAGGTTTTGATAACAGAACCAAAGCTAGCCATAAGGGGATCAGAACATTTAACATAATTCCATCTTATTATATTAGTCTGAGGATAGAAGTATGAAAATAAAGCAATTAACTCACATGGACAAATGAAATGATAATTGTTCTCTTCTTCTTGTCAAAAACTGTTGCCACTCCAACTATTACACCATTCTTATAATTTGCGTTCATATACAAAGCATGAGGAGGAGAATTATTCCACCCTTTAATAGCCCCTCGTGCTATTTCCTGATATGTAATAGACGGATAGCTCCCGCTAAATGTAATACTGTGAAGGATTTCGGTATAAGTAAAGGCTGAATAACCTTCATAATTTTCGAGTTTGTTCTTCTTCAAAAATTCTGACTGAGGAAATTTGATTTCCATTTCAGTAATGATCTTTGTTCTTACGGTGTCAGGTAAATCGTTCCAGTCTCGGCCAAGCCATTTGGGATTATGGAGTTTCATAAGATTATTGGAACTATTACTTCTGATGAAGTTATAGTTATCCGCCATCACATCTTGCTGAACAACGGCAGACCAGATGACGGAATCCCCATTATGAATGGACTTGACATATTTATTCATTTCATCGAACATAACCTCATTCATTCTTTTCTCACTGAAGTTGTTGAAGTCAATAATTAGCAACTGATGAAAAGAGGATCACCAAAAATGTAAGATATTGCTTCATGCGGCCAAAATAGGCTTTATATTATATTCAGCCTAAAGAATAGTGGGAAATTTGAAACAAATCAGGCTGCAACTTTAACTGCAACTTGACTTTCAATATTCCATGGAGGTTCTGGGGATGAATAAAAAGCCAGAGCAAATACCTGATCACTTTTGTTACTTAATATCCTCCCAAACCGCCCTCCTGTCCAGTCCCCTGGAGACCTTCTTGAGGATAGGGAGGGGTATCCCGCCTGTATATTACAGTATATCTGATAGTTAAAACACGGCTCAGTACCTAAAAAGAAATTTTCGACAGATTTCACTGAAAATCTCGGAATTACATTCTACTCCAAAAACCGATTTAAAAATTTTTGGCAAAAATTTCAGGAATTTTGGATGTTGCTCAATACCTCTACTTTTATTCTGTGGCTGTTATAATTACTAAAATTATGGTGGAGATACATTTGTGCCACCATTTTTATTAGATATACTAAAACTAGTTATAGGTATCAGCTATTGCCAACAGTTGGTCTGAGCATTTGTAAATATCATCCAAAGTGGTTAATTCAATCCTCACTTCCTTCTTTTCAGCATTAATTATTCCAATTAATCTTTTACCTGAAGATAAATACAACCTACAAATTGGTTTCCTGTTATTGTCATCCACAATTATACTGAAATATGATTGTGCGTCTCTAAAGAAGATCCTGGCACTGTCAATTCTTTGACGTAAGATTCCTTTAATTATATAAAAGGCTTCCAATTCGTCAGATGTTGTTTCAATTAATTTTGTTTCTGTTACTTTTTCCGCTTCTACTTTTTCTGCCTCCTTTTCTTTGTCCATTACGCTTTTTAGCCTAGCTGTAACAATCTCGCTTGTAAATTGATTAAGTGCTTTTTTTACAATCACTTTAAATTGTTCTACAACATTTGCTGTTGCTCTCCCAGCATAAACTTCAGTTATAAAATACTTGGCGAATCCTTCTGATGTGTTTTCAAGTTCAGATGACAATAATGCTTTTATTTCATTCAGGTATTTTAATTCACTCGCTGTACTGAAAATCTGGTCAACATCAAAAAATGCCTTGTGAAACTTCTTTAATTCAATTATGTCTTGTTCTCTAAGATTCAATATGTTAATAGATAAAAATGGTTTTTCATCCATTTTGTTCTTTTCAACAAGGTCGGTGAAGAATTTATAATCTAAACCATTTGTCAAAATTGCGAATTTGGAACTTGTAGTATGAAAATACCTGAATAACTGGCTGTCAGCCTTGTCTAATTTATCTGTAACTGTCTTACATTCTACCAATATAGTTGGTTTACCATCTTTTAAGACAGCGTAATCTACCCTTTCGCCATTCTTTAAACCAATGTCAGCGGTAAATTCTGGTTGAAACTCCAATGGATTGAAGATATCATAACCTAGAGCAGAAAAGAATGGTAATATCAGGGCTTGCTTTGTTGCTTCTTCAGTGTGAAGTTGACTCTGCAATTTTGCTGCTCTCTCTGATAGGTTTTTTAAGTGGTCTGCTAAGTCCATAGGTGTATTATTTTAAAGTTTTCAAAGTGATAGAGTTTTTCTCTGGTAATTTAGCAACTTTTCAGATCATAAGGGATAGTAATGGTTCAATTTTCCACATTTGATACTCAATTTAAGTGCTGGCATCTTTTGTCTTATTATAAAAACCAGCAACAGTTACAACTTTTCAAAGGATTTTGTATTTATTGATCGCCAGGTGAAACCGTCATTTCTTATCTTATTTTTAACTTCAAACCATATAGGCCGATAATAATAAGTGTCCTCGTTTCTTGGATGATTGAAAAGCCAAGAAGAATTTGTCCTTTAAAGAATCTGGTACTCATCCAGACCAATAATAACACCCAGAAGACTTCCGTCATCCCATTTTAAGTGAATTGTACCAGCGTTATCAACATAATATATTGTTCCTTCAGTTCCAGGTTGCACCGGGTTCGGCTCATTGTTCATTTGAATCAGTCGGAGGCGTTTCCCCTTGAGTTCTTTATTGAGTTTTCGAAAGATTGCTTTTTTTGTCATATGTCAGATATTGTTAAAGCTCCTGTAAAAAGCTAATTTAAAGCCATTTTCTTCAGTGGCCAAGTATAATGAGAGCGAGATTTAATGGGCCTCTCAGATCATAAATACCACTTGATTGTTATATTGTCAAATAATTGCACCAGACCATTCAGATTTGACACTGGAGACATGATCGTTATTCAGGAATTGAATATATCCACTGAAAACAATCGTTGTTCTGGGCTTGCCGGAATGTTTTAAGCAGGATTAGTGTCAAATCTGTAAAAATTTAGACAGAGAATATTTTTCAATTTAGGAATATGTCGCCAGGAACAATCATCAGTAAAGAAAACTTATATTTGATACCTCCTTTTTAAATATAAGGTAGAAATAAACTTTAGAGCAAGCCAGATCCATAATAAAAACCTGTTTCAGAAATGTATATCTCAAATATGACCCATTTCTTGAATGAAAAAGGTAGTATTCCCAAGGAAATGTCAAAAGAAGCAAAAGAGATGGCTGGATTCCTTGCCATGGTGGTTGATTTTACAGCCAAAACCAAACCATCAACCCTGACCCAGACTGGAATACGGTGTTTCGTGAAAGGTTGTTATGGGATAATCAAATCGACACTAAAGCCCGATAAACAAGAGATTCACTGGTACTGCCCCGAATGTGAAAATGAAGGAGTAATCAGTCACTGGCAGAAGACCAAGTGGGACAATAGTAATAAGCGATTTTAAATTCCTTCTGGTCTCGGTTTTTTTTAATTCTGGCAAGAGATCGGTTTTAATGAAATACTGGCATTTCTTTTAATTAAAGTTGTCCCAGGACCCACCTGATTAACCCAGAATTAATATTTCCGATTTAGTTACACTTGAATCTTCTTTTTCACCTGGTAAAATATCTCAGCATATTTTGAGGAAACAAATAAAGATCGGTGGTAGTTAACACCAACCTGAGTGAAACAGCTGAAAGACAATTCCTACACAATTACTCTTTTGTATACTTTAGTTAAATCTCCATGACGCAGACATAATCGTTCAACATTATATCTGACTACTGTATTTGTCTTTGATAGGGATCCATACTCATTCATTAACCTCTCGTATAAAATTTCAGGTGATTCCTGAATATATTTTGATACCACATAAACGAACCTCTCATTTGATTCGTCAATGATAGACTGATCAACATAACCAAAACCATATATGTACCATTCATCCATCTCGCTGACAAACATTCCACTGCAAAGTCCTGTAAGTCCGTGTCTTTGTACGAACATCGAGGCATAACACCAGATAAAGATTGAGTCTGACTTGTTTCTCAGTACGGAAACCATCAATTCGTCGACAATGTAAAAACCTG
>JAKQQL010000197.1:0-2206 GCA_029564175.1 Candidatus Cloacimonadota bacterium | reverse complement strand
TGTCTCAAAAGAACGGATGTCGCAATACGCCTTCAACTCGGCCATTGGCACCACACCCCACATCTTGTGCTAAAATATTCTTGACACACAAGAGTGCGTTTCTTATACTGCCATCAACTAAAAGCAAGTTCTTATCAATTCTGCACGTACTTTTAAGAGTGCACTTATTTGGTGTGTGCCTGAAAAATCTGACATGCTTTTTGAGGAAGCACGTAAACTTCTTGCGTGGAATGATATACAGGATGAAGTACATGAGATTAAACTTGACGATGCACAAAAAAACCAGATAACGACAAATATAAAAAAAGCCGAACGTGACCTTAAAGAATCAATCTGGAGAACTTACAACAAGATTATGATTCTTGGGAAAAACAATGACTGGCTTGAGATTGATTTAGGTTTGTCTCATTCAAGTGCCGCTGACTCTATAATGACACATATATTTAATCGTTTGCGACAAGACGGACACGTTGAAAAAGATATCAGTCCAAACTTCCTTGTCCGCAACTGGCCACCAGCTTTTAAAGAGTGGAGCACAAAGACTGTAAGGAATACTTTTTTTGCTTCTCCGCAATTTCCCCGCCTTCTTGATCCTGATTCTATAAAAGATACTATTGCCCGTGGCGTATCAAACGGCATGATCGCTTATGTCGGGAAAACGTCAGGCGGTAAATATAAACCATTCCATTTTAATGAAAGTATAAACTCATCTGATGTCGAAATATCCGATGATATGTTCATAATAACGGGAGACGAGGCAAGGATAAGAATTGAACCGCCAAGACTCACCCGCATAGAAGTATCTCCAGCATCTACAATTATCCAACCTGGGAAGAGTCAGGGGTTCTTAGCAAAAGGATTTGATCAACATGACAACGCAATCGAAATTAAGAGTATAACTTGGGAAGCACAAGGTGGTAGTGTTGATAAAAAAGGTGTTTTCAAGGCTGATAAAGAAGAAGGTACATTTAAAATTACAGCATCAGTAGATAAGTTGAATGCTTATGCTGAAATAATTATATCAAAAGAAAAAGAACCGCCTAAGCCACCTAAAAAAACTGATGAAGCCAAAAAAATAAAATGGTCTGGAGAAATTCAACCTCAGAAATGGATGAATTTTTATACCAAGGTTCTCTCAAAGTACGTAACCAGTGCAGATTTGAAAATTATCCTTAATATTGAAATTGATCAAGCTGAAGGCATTTCAAAACAAAAGATAGAAGAAATGAAAACAGCATTACGAGAACTGGGCATGGAAGATGATGTTAAATTAGATTAGATAATTATTTCTAGGCAATATATACCAAAAAAAGTTTTAAAGCTTATTTCTTTCTTGCTAATTTTTATCCAACTTTCGGATGATCTGCTATAGGGCTTTTAGCAGAGAATGCTGGTTCGAAAGTAATTTTCAAACCTTCCTGAAGTATTACACCTCTATATTTCGAGCCAGGACAAAGAAAATTTGGATAGCCTGGTGATTCAATAAACGAAAATCCAGTTTTTACTCCGACAACTTTGCCTTCTAAGCTTAATGGCATCGCATTGCACGAAAGATTTAATGGTCTGAATTGTATGGTATTTAATTCCGCACTTGTAAAATTTTGATCAGCTGATTTCAAAAATACATTTTCAGCTTTTGAAAAAGATTTATTCATGAATAGCATGCCACCTAACGTTGCTATGAACCGGGGATCGCTGTATCCATACAGTGTACTTTGATTTAAAATTGCAATAGCCTCGTCATAAGACTTTTTCTCGTGTAATAAACATAATGCGTATTCAACAAAAGATCTAAACTCAGTTGGATGATCCTTAATAATCGGATCCAGAACTCTTAAAGCCTCCGCAAATCGTCCTTCTTTTCTATATGCACGACCTAAAAGATATCTGGCAACAATGCTGCTCGGTGTATCAGTAACCGCTTTTTCTAGTGCTTTGAGACGCGAAGGATTATCTCCGAGATATCTTTGTATATTTGCAGACTCTATCCAAAGTGCATCTCGCACACGGACAGATCTTAGACCTTCATTGATACTGCCATCAACTAAAAGCAAGTTCTTATCAATTCATCATTGAGATTGAGCGCTTCTTTTCGATTAATTTTAATGATCATTATAAGTATGGATAGAGTAAATAAATAAATTCAGTATGCATAATATCTTTGCATATTTAACATCCTGTTCATCGAATGGCAAACAAAAATGTT
>JAKQQL010000111.1:0-1155 GCA_029564175.1 Candidatus Cloacimonadota bacterium | reverse complement strand
TGCTATTTGGTTTTCTCAAACTCCTATTGGTGCAGAATTTTATACCAAAAAAATTAATAGTGATGCTCAAATTTATCCAGTGTTTTTATCCGCAAAAAATCCATTAATAATTGATTCTAAAAAATGGTCTCAGGATTATTTTTCTGAAAATCAATATTTTAAAATTGATGGAGAAAAAATTTATGATATTAGTTCTTTTAAAAGAGATGCGATTAAAGAGGCGAAAAGCAAAGGTTTTGATTCAGTTATATTTAAAAATGGATATGATGGAACTCCTATAAAAGGGGATGTTTATGCTTTATTTTCTCCTACTCAAATAAAATCAGCAACAGGCAATAGAGGTACTTTTGATCCAAATTCTGCCGATATGACCAAAGCTCTTCCAGTATCAGGAAAAGGCAGGTATATGACTTATGATGAGGTTAAAAGCTTTGAATACAACCCTATAATCTATCTCGATATGGACGGAGTTTTGACATGGTTCTCAGAAGCCTACAAACAAGCCTTTGACAGAGATGTTTTTAAAGACGACAGTTTCACAGTGAATCAATTCTGCCTTACTGAGCCACGATTTTTCAGGACTATACCGGTCTTAGAAAGAGGCAAAGAATTATATGACAGACTGACAAAAAAATATCAGGTGATATTTCTGACTACACCGATGGAAGGCATGGAGTATTGTAAATCAGATAAACTGGAATGGTTAAAGGAAAACATCTGTAAAAATCCAACTGTAATATTCTCAGACAATAAAGCTGATTACGCACACTCAGCACATGACATCCTTATAGATGATTATGAAAAAAATATTGAATCATTCGCAGAAGCCGGAGGGACTGCTATTGATTTCACGAAGCACACGAACGATGAGATCATGGATAAGATCGCAGATACTCTCAATCCTCAGAAAGAGATTAAGATAATCAAGGAACAGATTAAGAATATGCAGGTTGATACTTCTCCGAGCGAAAAACAAAAAGAGTCAGGCAATTACCGTAAAGGGGATATTGTTTACAAAGGGTTTAAAATTAAAATTGAGAATCCAAAAGGATCTATCCGGTGGGGAATCGGTGAAAACGGCAGGAAATGGTTTAAGCGCATGAAGTCTCATTACGGATACATACAGCATAAAGGAGAGGCTATTGACGGAGATAA
>JAKQQL010000507.1:0-1066 GCA_029564175.1 Candidatus Cloacimonadota bacterium | reverse complement strand
TTATATCCAATAAAAATATGAATATGATCAGGCATCGTACCAATAGCTAAAAGTTTGTGTCCATTATTGGTTATAATGGCTGAAATATATTTTTCCAACTCATTTTTCCATTGTTTTCCTATCGTGGCTGCTCGATTTTTGGGTGAAAACACCAAATGAATATAACATTGTGTATAGGTATTGGCCATATCGAGTGATATTATATTTCGGTGCGCTGCACCTCTTATTTTGATTGGTTCATTTTTTCTACCAATATTATCGCTGCTACGCAGCTCCATCCGCCTCTTTTAAAATATCCTCTATTGAATTTCATGGACACATTATCATATCGATTTCAGGTGCGTAGCACCGTCCTATTTATAGAAGAAATCGTATCAATAAATTTTAAAGGTACAGCGTACCGAAATAATTACGGAATAAATCTGAAAGATGATTTTTAACCTTCAACAAAATTATGAATAATAGCACACGTTTTTTCTCTGCGCTCATTTGCGGTTTCAATCTGCGATCATCTGCGTCGAAATCTGCGTATGATCTGCGAGAACTATTTTTTCTAAATTTTTTTCTCGCTGATAAACGCAGATTTAATCTCTCGCTGATTTACGCTGATATTTTTTCTGCGCCCCCTTGCATAGTGCCACTTTACAGCAGTGAATGAAGATAGTTTGCCGTATCCACAAGACCATTCCTTCTCAGACTGTCCAATACTTCATATTCATCCCAATCAGGGTTTTTCTTGTTTAACACCATTTCCTTGAAGGCTTCGATTGCTGTTTCAGGATTCAAATCGATGATGTCGATCAGAAAATTATCAACCGTTTTGATTTTCAAGCCATAATTTTCCAAAACCTCTTCAGGAAAATCTTTTATATTATTCGATACGATAACATGAGCATTCGTTTTGATGGCCGCCGTCAAAACGTGCCTATCTTTTTCATCGGGCAAATTCAAAAGTTCAATCAGACCTTCATAATTCTGAACCAAAGCATCCGGAAAGGCAAGATTTGCTTTTCTGACTCGTTTTTCTGCTTCTTCAGGCGAAACGCCTTTTCTTTGCATCACCTCT
>JAKQQL010000097.1:0-1895 GCA_029564175.1 Candidatus Cloacimonadota bacterium | reverse complement strand
GGCTTTGGCCTGGTTATAAGTTTCTAAGGATCCAACCGATTCTTTTGCATTCGATAAAAGAAATTCTTTTTTTGTTATTACCATTATTACTATACATATCATGAGAAAGTTACTGTTCCTTTCATTTACAATAGTATTGGCGCTTAGTTTACCTGTAGATTCTTTACATGCGCAGACTTCAAAGAAAGAAATCAGAGAATTATTAAAATCACTGCAGAATGAAAAAGAAATCAATGTAATATTTGATATTTCAAATGCAATGATAGAAGGACAAAGTGAAGCCGATTTTATAGACAGAGAAGTAATCCTTTATGGTGATGGTTGGATTGAATTATGGGAAAATGAATATAAACCAAGTATTTATGATGAATTTCTAAGTGAATTTATATCATTAATGTATGAGTTTGGGTATAATGTTAGGTTTGGAAATTTTGAAAATGCAAAATACCAAATTAGACTAGATGTAAACAATATCAAAGTTTCAGGACATGCCACAATTAATGCCAATATTGAAGAACGTAAAACGGAACGTGTACTTTATGACTTTACAGTAAAAGGGCGTGGCGGACAATATGGGACAAAAGTCAATCTGATAGGTGATGGATTTCGAAGAGCCGGAAAAAAAATGGCAATACGAATGAACAAAATATTTATCTGCGGAAAAGCTATCAGCTTCTGGCACTAATGAGCTCAAACAACCAATCACATGAAAACAGCTATATTTCTTTTTACTGCATTGATAATTTGCTTCTCTGCTAAAAGTTCTTACGCCCAATCAAACGAGGAGCGTAAACTACTTAAATCCCTGAAAAATGAAAAGGAGATTGATGTTTCAATAATATTTTCGCAAGCCATTATTCACGGGAAAAGTGAAGCTGATTTTGTGTATATCGAAGATATTAGCTCAGAGGAAGATTGGATCACTTTATGGGAAAATGAATATAAACCGAGCCTTTTCCGTGATTTATTGGGATCTTTCAATAACTATATGTTCGATTATGGGTATAGGGTTAGATTTGGAAGTTATGAGCAGTCAACATATCAAATCAAGTTGATAGTTAGCAGTATTTCTGAAAATGGGTCTGTATTCATAAGCGGTTTTATAAAAAATCGCGATCAGAAAGAATCGTTATATGAACTCACCGTATATGGTCGTGGGGGAACCTTTGGTTCAAAAATTAATCTGATGGGGGACGGTTTTAAAAGGGTCGGTATAGATTTAGCAAAACAAATGATTTCTGTATTTGATAGAGGAAAAGTAGGAATACTCTATTAGGTATTAATTTATGTTCTTTCACGTTGTAACGTCACAGATTGAATGTTTAATGAATTTATCATGATAAAAAAAACATTACTATTGTTAGCATTACTTATGCCTTGTCTCCTTTCTGCCCAAGAAATCCAGGGGGAAACACATGATGAAAAGCCATCCAAGAGATTCGAGTACATGAGCTATTCTCTTGATACCCACAAATTGCTCTTATCTATTGATGATGGATACCTCGCTAATGAAAAAGGAAAAGCCAGGTACTTCAAAAACAGTATTGAAATGATGTCATTCTTTGGAAAAGACGGATGGGAATTTGTTTATGCAAGAGTTATTGGTGCCTTTGATCTAAAAACCAAAACTGCAAGCCCGCCACTTGAATATTACTTTAAAAAAGATGTCACCGGGTGGACTGATGAAGAAGTCAAAGATTTCCTCGGTAAATACAAACTGACAAACGTGGCCTTTTTCTAACAAATAAACACCATGAATAATTCAGAAAAAAAAAGTTTGAATATATCTTCAATTTCAAGGTAAAATACGTTTCAAAAGAAAGAATGCAATTAACTAGATCAGTTTATTTTATGTAAACAATAGCAGAAGAATTCTTTATATGATTGGACTACAC
>JAKQQL010000080.1:0-19342 GCA_029564175.1 Candidatus Cloacimonadota bacterium | reverse complement strand
CCTGTACCCATTCCGAACACAGCAGTTAAGCTCACTAACGTCGATGGTACTGCATGGGAAACTGTGTGGGAGAGTAGAAAGCCGCCATCATTGATCCTCTTTTGACTTTTAAAGCACAGATTCATTTCTGTGCTTTTTTGCTGTTTGACGCGGAATATGCTGTAACGCAAGCTACCAGCTTGCGTAAAAAAAACTTTTTTTGACACGGATAACTCTGTAACGCAAGCTACCAGCTTGTGTAAAGAAAATATATATTGACACGGATAACGCTGTAACGCAAGCTACCAGCTTGCGAAAAGAAAATATATTTTGACACGGATAGCACTGATTATGCGGAAATTTAATATAATGTAAAACTCTTGTTTGCTTCAGGTAATATTATTAGAGTGTTGTTGGTTATTCTTCATCATCTTCGATTGATTCAGTCTTTTTTTTATTAATGGTATCCGATCCTAAATGTCTTCAGAAATGCGCTTTCAATTCACTCAATGTTAATACTAAAACAATAAAAAATACCAAACAGGCAATTATAAACTGTTTTGATGAGCCTGTGAAATCAAAATAGTGTTTTCTTCTCCATTTGACGTGAGAGATATGGTAAGTGATTTTCAGATACCACGCAGAAGAATACAATAGTATCATTAAAATACATAAATAATCTGACATAATGATAAACATTAGCATAAATCAGAATGTTTGTCAATAAAAAAAGCGTGGATATTACCACGCTTTATTAAAAATTATTAAAATTATTTTTTTGCTTCTTTCGCCCAGGTGTCTTTTAATCCTACAATACGATTAAATACAGGTTTTTCGGGTGTTGTATCATAGTCGGTATTGAAATATCCCTGACGCAGGAACTGGAATTTTTCGCCTGATTTTGACTCTTTTAAGGAAGGCTCTGCAGGACATGTGATTATTTTAAGAGAGTCTGGATTCAGATTGCAGGTATAATCTTTTCCTTCCGGTACATTCATCGGATCCGGAACACAGAAGAGGTGATCATAAAGACGAACTTCCACATTCACCGCATGTTCTGCCGATACCCAGTGAGAAGTGCCTTTGACCTTTCTGCCATCCTGAGTCCATCCGCCTCGTGAAGCAGGGTCATAGGTACAAATAAGGCGAATGATATTACCTTGTTCATCTTTAATGGATTCTTTACAGGTGATATAATAAGCATGTTTCAGACGAATTTCACCACCAGGATAGAGTCTGAACCATTTTTTAGCAGGTTCTTCCATAAAGTCTTCACGTTCAATTAATATTTTTTTGGAGAATGGAATCATTCGTTTTCCTGCACTTGAATCTTCAGGATTATTTTCAGCTTCCATATATTCAACCTGTCCATCCGGATAATTCTCGATGATGACTTCCAATGGATCCAGGACGACCATCACGCGTTTTGCTTTCATATTTAAATCTTCTCTGACGCAGAACTGAAGCAGTTCAAAATCAACAATACTGTTTGCTTTTGCCACACCGATTCGGTCAGCGAAATTTCTAATGGCTTCCGGGGTATAACCTCTTCTTCTCATACCGGCAATGGTTGGCATACGGGGATCATCCCAACCATTGACTTTATTGTCCTTAACCAAAGAAAGCAGTAATCTTTTACTCATTACGGTATAAGATAGATTTAATCTGGCAAATTCGATCTGTTGAGGATGACATTTAACAGGCAATTGGTCAAGTACCCAGTCATAAAGCGGACGGTGATCTTCAAATTCAAGCGTACAGATGGAATGGGTAATGCCTTCAATCGAGTCAGAAATACAATGGGTATAATCATACATTGGGTAGATACACCACTGATCTCCTGTTCGGTGATGAGATGCTTTTTTAATACGGTAAATCACAGGGTCTCTCATGTTCATATTGGGAGAAGCCATATCAATCTTTGCTCTGAGTGATTTTGTGCCTTCTTCAAATTCTCCGGCTTTCATACGGCGAAATAGATCTAAATTTTCGTCAATCGAGCGATTTCTGAAAGGACTATCTGTGCCTGGAACTGTCAATGTCCCTCTGGTCTGTCTCATTTCTTCCTGGTTTAAATCACAGACATAGGCTTTGCCTTCTTTAATCAGATATTCAGCATAATCATATAACTGCTGATAATAATCAGAAGCGTAGAATAACTTTTCATTCCAGTCAAAACCAAGCCAATGGACATCTTCCATGATGGAATCGACATATTCGACATCTTCTTTTACCGGGTTGGTATCGTCAAATCTTAAATGACATACGCCTTTATAATCACGAGCAATTCCAAAGTTTAAACATATTGATTTGGCATGGCCAATATGTAGATAACCGTTTGGTTCAGGAGGGAATCGGGTGACGATATGTTGGTGTTTTCCGGATTCTAAATCCTGATCAATGATATTACGAATAAAATTGGATACTTCATTTTCTTTTGTTTTTTCAGTGTTTTCTGTCATGATTCAACCTCAAATACCTTTATTTCCTTATAGGATAGAACACTATTTATTATCATAAGACAAAATTAATGGACTGGCATTTTTATGCAATTATTTTTTTGAAAATCAGATAAAAAAATGAATTTTCTAAAATTGGCATTTTAAATGCATTATCAAACATATAGTTGGGGAAAATTAATGATAAAAATAACCATTTTTGATAAAATGAGATAAAACAGATCATAAAAACGTTACATGCGCTATTTTGGATACCAAGGGGAAAAGTAAAACAAATAAAGGAGGGAGTAAATGAAGAAAATATTGTGGATATTAATCATCAGTTTTGTGTGCAGTTTGGCAGCGATTACTGATATGGACATTAGGGAGAACAAATTTACTGATGAAGAAATGATTCAACTTGTTACCATTCAACCTGACTATTTGAACAAGGATATCTATAAGGGAGATGGTGTTTTACATTATGTCCTACAGTACAAACGATTTGAGCTAGCCAAGCGTTTGGTAAAATTTGGTGCCGATATCAATAAGCAGGGAGAAAACAATGATACTCCCATCATGTATGCCTGTCTTTATGGGGATAAAAATCTGTATGACTGGATGATTAGCCAAGGCGCTTTAACCGGAGCAATTGATGATAACCGAATTTTTAATTTTACTGCCATGGGAGGGAATACTGATATTGCAAAGGATTTAGTAAAAAGGGGATTTAATGTTAATCTTCTGACCAGCAATGGAATTAATCCCTTACATAGATCCATATTATCTGAGAAAAGAGAAATGATTCAATTCCTGCTTGATAATGGGGCTGATGTCAATCAGAAAATGGGCGGGGTTTACCAGGCAACCCCTTTACTATTGGCAATTTCCAAAAATGATCTTCAGATTGCTGAAATGATTATGAAGAAAAACCCTAACTTTCATTTAACAAATGCTTACGGTACAGATGCGTTTTTAGAAGCGATTAATATGGGAAATTTTGAGTTACTTCGTTTAATGTTTCAATACGGATATAAAATCAATAATGATGGATTTGAGGAACGGAATATGCCACTTCACAGAGCTGCATTTCTTCATCCTGAAATGATCGGATACTTAATCCAAAATGGGGCAGATATCAACAAGGCGAATATTCATGGTGAAACGGCTATTATGGATGCTTTGTATGCGGATAGTCTGACAAGTTTTAATATCCTGCTGGATCATCAGGCGAAATACAATTATCAGAGTGTTAATGGAAAAAGTGTTTTAATGATTGCCTGTTCGCAAGGAAAAATAGAAGCCGTTCAAAAACTAGTTGATTTGAAAGCAGACTTAAATCTTCAGGACGAGATTGGTCAAACCGCTTTACATCAGGCAGTTTTAAAAGGAAATAGCACAATTGTTGGTATGCTGATAGATCATGGTGCAGATTTACACCTTTGTGATCAATACGGAATGACGGCTTATCAGTATGCAAAGCAATATAAGCATCTAAAGATCGCAAAACTTTTGAAAGAAAAAGATAAAAAACAGAAAGATATCAAGACTCAGTATGCTGAAGAATTTTTTAAAAAGTCAGGAAAGAATGATTTGAAGATATATCATACAGGGCATAGTGGCTGGGTCTTGAATTATAAAGAGATATGGATGATATTTGATTATTATCCGCTTCTTCCATTGCCAGATGAACCTACAATTGATAATGGGATTGTTGATGCAGAGTTTTTAAAAGGCAAAAAGGTCTTTGTCTTTGTCAGTCATGAACACTCTGATCATTTTTCTCAGGAAATCAGTAATTGGCAAAAAGTCAATCCTGATATCCGTTATTTTTTTGGCTTTAACCCTAACGATGACAGAGTATTCAGAACACACCCGTTTGAGCTGCCCGATTATACCCGAATATTGCCAGATAGCAGTTATGTTTTCGATGATCTGAAAATTTCAACTTTTAAATCTCCAGTTGATCTTGGAGTGGGCTTTGTTGTGGAATATCGGAATCTAACTCTTTTACACAGCGGGGATGCGCTTTACATGAATAATGACTGGCCTAATGTCTATACCCAATCCATAGATAAACTGAAACTAAAGTATCCTAAAATCGATTTTGCTTTTGTACCAATAACAGGTTGTGGCTTTCCGAATGCGGATGCAGTGGTGAAGAGTTATGAATATCTGATAGAATCATTTCAGCCTAAAGTGATTGTGCCGATGCATGGAAGCGGGAGAGAGGAATCTTATGACCTGTTTAAAGAAACATACGATAAAAAATATCCGAATAGCCGTGTGATGCTCTTCCGTTATAAAGGTGATCATCAAAAGGTTAAGATTTGAGAAAAACATATCAATAGGTTTTATCACATATTCTCTTTAGAATCTGCTTGACAATCTTGATCTTTCTGATTGATTGAATAAGAAAGAAAATCAGGTTTTAGAGGATTGATATGTATAAACCCTATCACTTAAAATATATGAATAATTTTTATAAGGTATCTGCTCAAATGAGAGAAGATACCTTTGCAAGTGTTGATTACATTTTTGAAGAAGAAATTGCCTGTTATACCGGAAAAAAGCAAAAGAACCCATTAATCAACCGACAGGTTTTTGCTGTTGAACTATTGGCATTATCGGTACTGTATCACAATTATGCTGAAAACATTCCAAAGGTTTCTTCTCTTATGCATCTGATCTTAAAAAGCCTGTACCGAACCCGAAAGATACATCCGCTTATTAAAATTATAAACGATAAAATCAGGGCTATGCTTATGAACCGATATCTGGTTGGAACTCCTGAATTTTCTGTCACTAATCCTGTTATGAAGATGAAAAATCTGTACCGATGGTTAGATTCCAGTGGTGAATTTGATCAGGAATGCCGGCAGATAAAGAAATATATCAGGAGATTTAGTAGATCGAAACTTACTGCTCAGAAGGATTTCTTAGAAAAAATGATCAGATTAAATACTTTGTTTTTAAAAATCAGTAAACCTGTCAGGGAAACTTGCATGAAAGAATATGATCAGTTTGCTACAGATTATCCGGAAACTCACAAAGGGAAGGAAGATTATATACTCTTAAAAAGGCATCACAATGACTATTTGTTAAATCTGATAGGTTCAGAGATGCTGAATACAGCCTTTTTGAAAGAATGGCAAAAGAAGAAGGATAATTATATCTTATTGCCATCCTGTATGAGTAAAAAAGGTGAGGCAAAATGTCCGGCTAAAAAAATGAAGTATGAGGCTGTTTGTATTGGCTGTATGAAAAATTGTCAGGTAAATCAGATATCAAAGCTTGCCGAAAAATATGAATTTAAGACCAGACTGATTTCTCATTCTACTGGATTTTCCAATTGGTTTAAACAAAAAAAGATAACAAGTGAAATAGCTATTATCGGAATTGCTTGTGCTATGAATTTGTTTACAGGTGGTTGGGAGGCAATGAATGCCAAAGTGCCGGCTCAGTGTGTTTTTCTAAACTATCCGGGGTGTCAAAAACACTGGCATCCTAAAGGAGTGGTAACCGATATTAATTTAGACAGATTGGAAACAATCATGAAACAGAGAGGAAACCTATAATGGAAAAATTTCCCCATATATCACAGTATATTACACCTGAAAGAGTTCTGGATTTAGATATAGAAACTAAAGAAGAGGCTTTAGAAGCACTTTTAAAGGTAATTAATCACTCTGATTTGGTTACCGATAAAAATATCCTCAGAAATGCTATTTATGCCAGAGAGAAATTAATGAGTACAGGGATTGGCTATGGTATTGCTATACCTCATGCCAGACATGCTTCTGTGAAGGATTTTGTAATAGCTGTAGGGCGTTGTAAGAATGGAGTCCCTTGTGATTCAATTGATGATAAGCCTGTTACTCTCTTTTTGATGATTGTTGCATCTGATAAACAGGATAAAGATTATCTGAGGTTGTTATCACGTATTGTTAATATTCTGAAAAATAAAGAATTACTGGAGGATATTAGTCAGGCTGAAAATGCGACTCAATTATATAACGTCATAGTAAATGAGAAAAACTAAGTAGTCGAAGTGTTCATGATTATACTTAATGCATTTTGAATACTTTGTGATTTATCTTCTACTCTGAAAGTTCGAATTATTGAACTAGTTATGAACTTATCTAATTGAGATTCAGGGATGTTTACAAAGAAATTGGGATATTTATCTCCATTTACAAAAATTAGTAAAGTGCCAGGATAGGATACTTTTATCAATATGAGCAGATACAGATTTTCTTTCACTTCTAAAACACTTTTATTAAATAAAATAACAGATGTGGATGTTAGATAACTCATTACTTTGTCCTTTGAATCACAAAAAACAACGCTTTCTTTAAATTCTGATGGTTCAAAATGTGTGTCCCAACATAATATCTGTGACATGTGGTGTTGCTCCTTCTATTATGAATTATCCGGTTTTTCATTTATCGGTATAGAAAAATAAAAAATGGTACCTTGTCCTACATTACTTTCCAGCCATATCTCCCCGCCCAGATTTTCAATAATTTTTTTGACAATTGAAAGTCCAACACCGGTCGATTCGAATTCATCACGCGGTTTAAGTGTCTGGAAAATTTCGAATATTTTATTGAAATGTCTTTCTTCTATACCAGGTCCGTTATCTTCAACTGAAAATAGATGAGAATTCTCAGATGTTTTACATGCAATTTTTATAAGTCCAGATTCTTTATCCATAAACTTGATCGCATTACTGATCAGGTTTTGGAATATTTGTTCCATATGAACTCGACCAGCCCAAATAATAGGCATTTGATCTTCAATCTGTAATTTGATATGATCAGGAATAATTAACATCTGGCAGACATGATTGATCAATTCGCCTATTTCGATCTCTTCCTGAATTACATTTTGTCTGCCAACTCTTGAGTATTTCAGGATCCCATCAATTAAATCATGCATTCGTTTTGTACGATTGTTAAGCAGAGAAAGAATATTTTTGCCTTCGTCATCCAGCTTTTCGTCGTAGTCTGTTATTAGCCAGTCAACCATTGTGGTAATTGCTCTTAAAGGAGCTTTTAGGTCATGAGATACAATGTAGGCAAAGGACTTTAACTCTTGATTAACTCTCTCTAAATCTATAGAGTATTTTCTAAGTTCTTCTTCTCTCATTCTGTTTTCAGTTATATCTATATTGATTCCAAGTAATCCTTTGATATCATTGTCTGATAAGACAGGGACAATCATCTGATAGAATATTTTATTATTGGGTTTACTGAAAGACACTTCTTTCATCAGTTTTTCTCCGTTAAGGGCGATGGAACAATCTTTAGACCACTGTTGTTTGACTTCATCAGGGATTGGAGATGATTTTATTTCATGGCCAATCAGGTTGCCCCATAGTTCAGTTGAATGATTACTTTGCATTAGAAAAACAAGATCTTTATTGGTAAACCAAAAATCAAAAGGCAGACTTTCAAAAGCAGTTCTGAGTCTTGCTGAGCTTTCTTTAATTTGGGTTTCCATTACTTTTCTTTCAGTAATGTCTCTCACATAGAGTAAGACAATTCTGTCGTTCTTAAATGTAAAGAATTGAGCCTGTGTCTCAGCAGGGAATACCATTTGGTTCTTTTTAATGCAGTTTACTTCAACAAACCCGTCAATCACTTCCATTCCAAACAATTGAAAGACCAATTCTTCAACTCCATTTACAATATCTTTATCAAAACTTGCCAAATGCTCTGTTACAAATAAATCACTGATTTCTTTGCCTGTCAGCTCTTCGGAAGAAAAATTGAATAGTGTTGAAGTGGCGATATTACAGTCTTTTATTTTCCCCTGAAGATCAATGAGCAGAATCGCATCAGTTGAAGTATTAAATAAAGCTCTGTATTTTTCTTCATTATTTCTTAATTCCATCTCGATATTTTTCTTATCTGTGATATCTTCCATATGAATCATGACAGAATCGGGTGGCACGAAAGCATAACTGGTTACAAAATGAAGTTTTTTATTGTCATCTTCGATGTAAAATTCAATTTCTTTATGAATTGGCTTGCGAGTAATGTAACAATAGTCCATATCCCTAAGAACCTGATAATTGTTTTTTAGCAATTCACTGGCTTTAATACCAATATGGTCCTGAACTTCTCCATCTGTCATCTTGAATACCATGTCATTGTAATCGACAAGTAAATAGTCATCTCCTTGTCTTTTCCATGTGTAAGTAGGAATTGGGATGCTTTTAAACTGTTTACGAGCTCTTTCTTCAGATTGTTGAAGCTGGAGTAAGAAAAGATTTTCGTTAGTAATATCTCGACCGGCAGCATATATTTTCATTGAATCCTGATCAAAAAAAGCATACCAGGATACCCATCGTTCTTCTCCTGATTTGCTTAATAGCTTTGTATTAAACTCTAATTTTTCCTGAGTTTTTAAATCCTTTTTTACTCTAATAAAATTTTCTTTTTCATCTGGATCCAGTAATTCTGCAAAATTATGATTGATCATCTCTTTTCGGTTATAAGCCAAAACTTTTTCAAAAGAAGGATTCATTTGCAAAATTGACCAGTTTTGACTTAGAATGCAAAGTATGTCTTTTGATACTGAGATTAGATTTTGGCTGGCAGCACTCTCTTCTTTCCATAATTGTTTTTTATGTCTTATACATATAAAAAACAACAAACATAATGTGATAAAACAAATCAGAGAAAGGATAAACAACATGACTGATTGATTTTGAAGTATTGTGATTTCCAGAGTGTATAGATTAATCAGTAGAAAAAAAAATAGTATGACAAAAATAGTTTTTTTGATCATTTCTGTGTCTCCAGTTGATTAATCCAAATTGGATTTGTAATCGCGATTGCCAGTTTTTGAGTTAAACATTCCATTCTGATATACCCTCTTTTCGGTAAAGTAAGCACATTATGATTTTCTGGATTAGTATAACAGATTTCTTTTTTTTTGTCAATATCTCCGATAAATAATTTCACAAGACTGATTTCTCCAAATTCTAACATACTGTCAATATGGTAGATAAGCGTTAAAAAGGCTTCAGACACAGTGTCTCCTATATGATATGTTTTTAACCCTTTTAGTTGAAAATCTATAAAAGGACCATTGCTTATCAATAAGTGTTTAGATTTTATGCCTTCAATAGGATTATTCTCAGTGTATCTGAAAACAGTGAAAAATCTGGCAAAAATCTGTTTTTTGCTTAAAAATAATTTTATGAAGGGAATTTTTATCTGCTTCATGTACTGGAAATTACCATGCGCATCATTTCCTGCCAGCAAATATAAATAATGACCTTGTAAGAGCAATGTTTTCCATTTACTTATAGATTTTAAAACTTCAAAAAGACTGTTTTGGTTTATCCCCTGTAAAAATTCTATTTTATTATCAATGTAATCTTTTAGGTGCCAGTTTCCTCTGTTTAATGTGATCTTTTGAGACAGAGGGACATCTTCAAATGGATGAGCTGCGATTAAAAGCCCATTTTTGTTGTTTCTTAATAAATCGGGCAAGTCTTTAAGCTGATAATCAGGTCTGTTTTTAAACCATTCTTCAGCACTGTCTCCTTTTCCATGTATGAAAGGACAACCGACAGCCAGCAAATGAATGTTTTTATTTTTATGATTCCCAATGGAAACTTCTTCTCCCTGAATCATACGAAAATCTTTTTGATTTAGTAAATTACATTCATTCTCTAATTGTTTCCATTTAGTTAAATCAGGATCATTTTTTATATAATCATCTGGATAATCATCCAGATCGTAAGAGTGATCCGTTACAAACAACCAATCCATCCCCATAGCCATGGCAAAGCGTTTTGTTATATAAAGCGGTGCCCCAAACTCTACCTGGTCAGAGGTATAATCGCTGTGGTAATGTGGTTCACCTTTCCAGTAACCTGCTGGAAAAGGGAGGGGATCAGTACTTATAAAACAGGTAAAGGAATGAGAAGGTAAAGCTTTGTAATTATCGTTTATTCCCTTGTGTATCTGAGTATTAGATGTACTGTATTTAAAATGAACAGATATTTCTATAGACTGATTAATATAGGAATCAGGAACAGGTATTTCAAATAAATGAGAGTAAAAAGGTTTATTAATAAACTGCTTATATTGCAAAGGAAGCGTCTCTTTTACTAAATAGTTTTGACAATTTTGATATTTTATGCTGACTTTAATATCAAAAATCGTACAGGGAAATTGATGCGAATCTTTTACGATTAAAGCCAGAGGAATTGTCTTGCTTTTAGATAAGATACAACGAACAGGTAGATCAAAGATGATTTCAGGAACACTTTTATAATATTTTGCTTTTATTCCATTTAAGGTATAATGAATTTCTGCGTAAGCACCAATAATGGGGATTGTCAAAAAAACTCCCTAACATTTTTTAAGTTCAATTCATTAAGGACGTGAAAATTGAATTATTACTGACTGATATAAAAAATACTTTCTAACAGTTTATCAGTTAGTTTTATTGTATGATAAAAAAAGTCTCGCACAGAAGACGAGACTTTTTAATAAAATTACATCATTTTATTTTTTTATTCTGTCAAAAATTGTCTCATCAATGATTTTTTTGGAGTCTGGTGCAATTTTAAATTTCTGATCTGCTACCATATAGTAATATGATACTTCTTTAACAGACAGATTTTTAGAAATTGCAACGATAGCTGTATCATTCAGAGTAAATTCAAAGAAACTATCTTTAATCTCATCATTCATATTTAGCATCGAAATATCAAATGCATAATCACCAGTATCTTGTTTCATTTTTTCATTTGCCTGGATAATTTTCTGCATTTTGGTTAAGCTGTTCAGAATGATTTCTTCATTTTTAGTATCCTGCATTTTAGGGAATATTGCTAAGGAAATCAGACCTACAATCATAATAATCATTAATAAATCGATTAATGAAAAATGCTTAGTACCTGAAATGCTTATTTCATCAGGATTAATTTGGCTTTTTTTCTTCTCTTCAGCCATTTTGCCTCCTTTATAGTCACCATATTATTTTTTTTGTTAAAATTATTCTTTTACTGTTTTTTGTCAATTGCTTTTTAATGCTTTTTCTCTTTTCATTCAATTGTTGAATAAACGAAAGAAAACGATGGTTGATAATCAATTATTTTAACCTCTGATAATTTTTCTAAAGATGTCCATAAAACTAATTATTCCTACGATTTTTTTATTAACGACAACCGGAATATCTCTTCTTCTATTCTTTTTCATAAGAAAAACCGCTTCAATAAGAGACGCTTCAGGTGTCAGTTGACATTCCACTTTTTTCATGATGTCTATTACTTTGATGTTTTTTTCTTCTCTGAGCAATGTCTCAAATGGTTCAAATGATTTTAAAAAATTCATGTTTCCCAGATAATTGGTATAATCTGGAAATCCAGTCATAATTAAATCAAGAACGGTCACTTCACCTATTAAATTTAGGTTGTCATCTACTACCGGACAGTAGCCATAATTTTTTTCATAAAAGATATTTCCCAGTTCTTTTAAACTCATTTCCCGTTTAACATAGAATATCTTGTTAGACATTAAATCGCTGACTGTTACATTACGTTTTAAAGCAAAATCACCCCGTGCAATTAACTCTATAAATTCATCTGGTTTTCTGACTTTTACAAGTTTGTCAAAGAGTACAGTATCTTTAGAAAGTTTAATAATAGACTGTAATATATGAAGATATAAGGTATTTTGAAGCGTTCCTGAAATCACCATTATCAACATTTTGATATCGCCGTGTTCGGTGTGAACAGGTTCAGATGGAATTGCTATTCCGATAATGGTATCATCATAATCTTCTATATGTACATGAGGAATAGACACTCCTGTTGGGAAAACTGTGCTGGCTTCTTTTTCTCGTTCAATAATTTTTTGAAGTAAATCACTGCATGGGACAGGTAATTTAAACAATTCACATATTTCATCTAATAGAATTGCATAAATATTCTCTAACGATTCTGAAGTGATGTTGATTTTGATCAAATCTTTATTTAGTAAGCTTGATAAGTGTAATGCAGGCATTTTGACCTCCTTATAATACAAAAAATAATAAAGGACTAATTTATGTCAAATTATTTAATGGATTTATAAAAAAAAATATATCATATACTGTTAAGAAAAACTCATTGGATGTCTTTTAAATACTTTTGTAAAGTCATACTTGACAAAACATTGATATTATAAAAAAGACTGATTAAGAGGTGTTTATGAAGATTGGAAAAATTGTTGATATTGAATGTAAATGTGGATTTTTATTGTTCAGGTATTTTAAAGCAGGAAAAGGACGAATAATCAAATGTTTTGTTGATAGAATGGAGAAAGATTTTGTCGGTTTAAAAGGCTTACCCACTTTTTTCAAACCAGTTTGCCCCAATTGTAACAATGAAATTGGTATATTGATGATGATCCGAGGATCAATTGCAATCAAATTGAATCAGGGTTGTATAAAATCTATCAGATTGTAAGTTTTTCTATGGTATCTTTGTATGAAACTTCTTTGCTTCTATAAACAGGTTGATCTATCACTGTCTTAAAGATAGATTGTATAATCAAAATTATACTCAGTATTTGAATAAAAGAGCCTAGTTCATTTGGAAGTATCTTTAAATTGGGCATCTATTTTGGTTTTGAGAATGATAATATCATTAAGTTGTTCATAAGGCAAAGGCTGAAATGAAGCATCATAAGCTGTAGTACGCTGATCATTAGCGATATAGTAGAATTCATTGCCTTTTATTACACCAAGGGTCGGATCTCCAAAAAGTGGGTTGTTACGTTCAAGAATACGATAACTTAATATTTCTGAATAATCCTGACTCAGATAAAACTGAGTTACCTGGCATGGTTTCAGACCGTTTTGAATTGCAATCAGACTTTCTTTGTAAAAATAAAGTCCGTCAATACCAAAGAGTCTGAGATTTTTAGGAGCTTTCAAGGATTTTAACTCTTTTGTCTTTAGATCCAGAACAAACAGACCGTTTGAATAGTCCGAAATAAACATCTTTTTCTGATCCGGACTAAAATCTATGCCTTGTAAAGAAACAAACTGGTCATTTTCACAGAACACCTCAACCTGATGATTCTCTTTTTGAATTCGTCTGATTTCTTTATTACCAGATAAATAGATTTCTCCATCTGAGCTGAAAAGGACATCGTCAGCCCCAAATTCAGTATCTCTGTAAATGTATTTATCCAGAAGAGTTCCCTTATCCAGATCAAAGAGATACAGACCGGTTCTGCCAAAATCTTCTTCTTTATAATTCTTTACGTTTTTATAAGCTGTACTGACTGCATAGAGAATTCTATTTTCTGAGTCAATTTTCATCCCCATAACGCCATCCAGTTCTGGCGCTGTCTTATCTGTTATAAAATCTTTAACTGATCCATCCGCTTGAATACAGACAATCTTCCGTTTATGCACACTACTGACATAAAAACACCCTGTTTTCTGATCATAAGCGATACCTTCGGCATGAAGATCCCGCTCTTTAATAATAAATGCAGTCTCACTGGTAGAAATCGGTTTATTGGCTTCTCTGATTTCATCACAAATGATCTTAAAACCTTCAGAATCCCTGATAAACGAAAAATCGTTTTCTGTAATAATAGCCTCGTTAGGCTGAATGAGAATCAGTTTATTAAGTATCTCAAGTGCATTCTCTTTTTGCTGATTGAGTGAATAGGCACAGGCGAGATTATAAAGCAGTGTCGGATTGTCTGGTATCCACTGATACAATTGAATATTCTTTTCTAAAAAGCCCTTGTAATCCTTAGCCTGATAAGCTACCATGGATTCTTTATAAACCCGGTTAATCTCACTTTTTTGAGCATTCATAATCAGTATAAACCCTCATATAATCATTACAAAAAGCCAATTGTACCTTTTCATCTTTACCCCCTTTTAAAAATACTAATAGAAATCGAGTGCTTTGTCAAGTATTTTCGTACAGTGAGCATCCTGTTTTCCTCTTTCTTCCCTATTCCATTCCTCTTCCTTTCTTGGAGAATTGAATAGGATTTGAATAGGAGTGGAATAGGAATGAAATAGGAATGAAATAGGGAGCAAAGAGGATTGCTAATAGCTTAAATGGGTAATTCTCACAAACAATCTTTTACAAAAAAATAATCTGAGAGAAAAAATAAGGACAGTCTTTTTTGAATATATTATCAGAGACCAGATGTTTTTAATAAATTCATACAAAGAACAAAAAGAGACTTGACATTCTGGTTTAAAAAAGTTATTCTGACAAAAAAGGAGGATAAATGAAACAATTGTTCATTGGATTTGTATTATTATTAAGTTCATGCCTTTATGCTCAGTTATCAGATAGTCTGATGATTGACGGGAAGTATGAGAAAATCACTCAAATCAAGGTAGAAAATCAAAAGCAGATTGAGAAACAGATTCTGGAAGAGTATATCAATGATCTGTATGAGCCAGAAGCTTTTGAAACACCAAATCTGGAACAAAATAAAACATTAATGAACCATTACTGTATTAGAAAATACCTGAAACAGTATGGAATTTCAAGACTTAATATACAAAAAAATCAGTATTGTTCTTTTTATCAGATTCAGGACTTTTTACTAAACCCATTAAGAAAACGTTATTTTAATCTGGATTCAAACATTATATCTGAGGCTTTTCTGAATACAGGTGTTATCATTGGGCAGAATTATTTTCAGCCATTAGATAGCCCTTACAAGCTATCTCATTTCGAATTCTATAATAGAGGTATAATCAAGGTTGTAATGAAGGAATATCGCCATGATCATCCAGGTCAGGCAGTCAGTGTTAATAGTATTTATCTTAGAAGGAAAAAGGACAGTTCCTATTATTTTGCTTGTATCAGACGCAAATATTTGTTGAAGGATAACTATGTTAAGATAGAAAATCGGATGAAACCTGATCTGAAAGAAACTTGTGAATTGCTTAATCCTCAGCAATCAGATTTCGATTATGTTCATAAGATGTTGTATGAAGATTCTTTGTACTATTATTTTAACAGTTCAAGATTAACAGAACCAGGTATTATTGATGATGAACAATATCTTATAAAATATAGAAAGGAAGACTTTGAAAAGGCCGGAGTAACCAGTTTCCCTGATATAAGCACACGATATAACACGCCCCGATTTATAGTGGATGAAAAGATTAAACTTCAGGGAAAATATTATAATTTAGTTTACAATCCTGAGAATGACAGTGTGATTTTCACAAAAAGCGAATACAATATCATTAAAAAGCAAGTTAACTCCAGTATGCAAACTTTTATCAATTATTTTGAAAAGATGAATAAAGACAAGACATTAGCCATTTATTCGGATTTACAGGGACTTATTTTATATGATATGAAAACACAAAAGGAAACTCTGATCAAAGCATATGAACATTTTGAATTTTTTTATAATATCAAATTTGTGGAGAATGAGAAGAAAATCGTATTCTGTGAAGCAGGGGATCACTTTGTTGGAAATGTATATGTGTATGACATCATGAATAAACAATTATTGCAGCTGGAAGCAAAATCAGAAGAGGATTTAAACTATGTGACAGATGATAAAATTATAAAATTATATCACAACTGGTCAGACGATAAATCATATCTCATGGTTTCAGACTTTTATATAAATACATCAGTAATTGAATTAGCTGCAAAATTTGGAGAGTATATGAGTCATGGAATTGCAAACAATGATTTTTATGTGTTTACACTCTTTTCTGATGAGAATGGATGCGCAATATATACACTAAATCTAAAGACGAAGAAAATCTCAAATGTCAATATCGCTTTAAAAGGATTTGCTTCTTATGTGGAATTATTGGGTATGACACAGGATAATCGCCTTATATTCAGAGCAAACAGAGATATCTATATGACTAAAAAAGGGATGATAAAATGAAGTTAAAAGTTTGGATTCTTATCATTATTCTCTGTCTGTTATCGATACCCTTTTCTTTATTTTCATTAGATGAGAAATCAACACAGGCTGATTCGCTACAGTATTTCTGGAATCATTATATCCGGAATGCGGTTCATGAGCTCAATCCCTGCAATGGTTTTGATACTGTCAAAGATATTCCAATGAATAATATGGTAAAGTTTGCCCTGAACGAGTATTATCGGAGACACGGCTTTAATAAACTGAGAAGCTATAAAGAGAATGTGGTGATTTACAAGATCCCGATCAGTGAATTGAACAGTATTTGTCAGGAATACTTTATGAATTATACTATTAATCCGGATGAACTTGAAGAAGTGGTTTATGACAGGAATTATCAACTTATTGTTTTTGACCCGAGAATTCTCAGTTTTTATCAAAAAGAAAACCTGCATGTCAGGTATCCTGTGCTTGAGAAAATCAGACCAATTTCCAAAACTTCTTTGGATCTGACGGTTCGTTTTTACAAAGATAGCAAGAAAAGAGAATGGATCCATACAATCACCTATACTCTGGTAAAGACAAGTGCTAATCATTATGTATTCTATAAAGCTGATTATCAGGTTAACCCTGAGATTTACAAGGATCCGATTGAAGGATACAATCAAATCATATTAAACCTTGATCCTCATTTTTTGGTCAATCTGAAGTATCTTGGGTATTATAATCAGCAATTGATATTTGGAAGCAGGGATTTTCTGTCAGGGATCTTTAACTTTTACTTAGTGGATCAAAAAACATTAAAAACGGTAAAACAGAAAAGATTTTATATTAAAGGGAAAAAAATCGCACATGAGATGTCATTCAATGGAAATCAGATTGAGATTATTTTAAAAGATAAAAAGTATCTGATAGAAAAAGACTTAAAAGATTATCAGATTGAAAACTATGTGTCCAGTTTGCCTGACAATAGCCCTTTAGAAATCAAAGATAGTTCTGCTTCAGGGTCTAACCAGTTTGGGGAATTTCATCTTGAAGCATTTATTGCTGAACAAATAGAGTCTTTTTATGATAGAAAGACCATCGTATATGGCACTTTTTTCAGAAAAAAAGGAGAAATTAATTATCAGAAACTTAATATTCCTAACCTTGAAGAAGATGCTGTATATCGTTATGATCTCAGTCTTGCGCTTGGTAATGATTTCGTATATTTTGTTTCCTATCGTTACAAAGACAGGGTTGACCATATCGAATACAGTCTCAACAAAATCAATTTAACAGAATTGAAATATGAGAAGGATTTAATCGTTTCAGACAAACCTCTTCTGTCTTTACTTGACTGTCCGGATGAACAGAATCTGCTATTCTTAAAAACGGATTCTGAGATTAAAAAGTCATATTATACGAAGTTACTTCATTTTTGATCTAAACATAAGTATCTTGTTTGTCACTCTCTGTGTAAAAAATGAATAGTTCCGAAATTTTCTGCACATAAACGGGCAGGATGCCCGCCCTACATCTCGTTATAGTTTGTGACAGATCAAAAAAAGGCTTGAAAAGCAGGCTATATTCCTGCTTGACATTTTATGCCCTTTTAGTAAAATAACTTTTAAATATGAGGATAGGCTTAAAAACTGCCCATAAAAGATAAGTATAAAGAGGTGCATATGTTAAAAGTTGGCGTTGTTGGAGTAGGACATTTAGGGAAACATCATGCAAGAATATTTAATCAGATTGCAGATTGCCAGTTAGTCGGTGTTTATGACAAGGTGTTTGACAGAGCGAAAGAGATCGCTGATATGTATCAGGTGAAAACGTTTGAAAATTATGAAGACATGCTCAATGAAGTGGATGCAGTCGATGTGGCCGCAACTACCACTTGGCATTATGATCTGGCAAAACCTGCTTTGCTGAAAGGCTGTCATGTCTTTTTGGAAAAACCGATTACATCAGAGATTGCACAGGCTGAAGAATTACTAAAAATAGCAAAAGAAAAAAATCTCTTTATACAGGTTGGGCATATTGAACGTTTTAATCCTGTAATCTTAAAAGTAGAAGATGAAATACAGAATCCAATGTTTATCGAATCCCATCGTTTAGCTCCTTTTAATCCACGAGGAAGTGATGTACCGGTTGTGTTGGATCTGATGATCCATGATATTGATCTGATTCTTTCATTTGTGAAAAGTGATATCTCAGATATCAGAGCATCAGGAGTTGGGATTCTGACTCCCAGCATTGATATTGCCAATGCCCGTCTGGAGTTTGAAAACGGAGCCATTGCCAATGTGACCGCCAGCCGTATCTCCATGAAAAGAGAAAGAAAAATCCGTTTCTTTCAGAAAGATGCCTATATCTCATTAGATTTTCAGGAGAAAAAAGTTTCTGTACTGAGAAAGTCAGAAAATATCAATAAAATACTACCTCAGATTCTGATGGGTAACACTAATTTCGACCCACAAGACTTAGTCGATATGAAAGAAATCAACGCTGATGATATAACTAAAGATGCATTAACGATGGAATTGGAATCTTTTGTCAGCAGTATCAATGAAAATAAAAACCCAATTGTGGATGGAGAAGCTGGTACTAAAGCACTCCGTATAGCAATGGAAATCATGGATAAAATTAAGAGAAAATCATTATAAATGAAAGCTGCAAGCAATATATTGCCGTACTGCAAGCATCCTGCTTGCAGAAGACTACAAGCAGGATGCTTGTAGTACGGATCATTTCGCAAGCTGGTAGCTTGCGCTACAACTTGTAGTACGAACACAAGTAAAGGAGAAAAGAAATGAGTTATGTATTTATAAAAAATATCAGTCAGTTCGAAGGTCAGGAAGTGACCCTCAAAGGCTGGGTGAGAAATATCCGCTTTTCAGGAAAACTGGTCTTTATCATTTTGAGAGATGGGACCGATGAGATTCAGGCGGTTGCTTTTAAGCCTGAACTGGGTGAAGAAAAATTTGAGTTGGCAAAGAGCCTGACTTTGGAATCATCAGTCATTATTAAAGGGATACCTAAAAAACA
>JAKQQL010000065.1:0-11406 GCA_029564175.1 Candidatus Cloacimonadota bacterium | reverse complement strand
CTACATCTGGCAATATCTACAGAAAATTTGATATCATCATCTTCATTTAATTTTGCAGCTAAATCTTCAATCTGATGTAATAGATGCTTATAATTACATGGTATGTGATAATCCAGTTTGTATCTCAAATAGTCAGATAGAGTCTCAGCGAGTTTTTTATCACTTTTTAAAAATTCAGCTTCTTTGATTGCCAGTTGGAAATAGGCTTCTGACTCATCATGAAAGGCTTTTTCTGCATATATTCTAGCTAAATTGCTATAGGTAACGAAATAATTCACTTTTTCTTCATTCTTAAGGATCAGTTTAAGACGATACAAATAGCATTCGAGTGCTTTGTCTAATTCTCCTTTTTCAAAATGAATACTGCCAATATTTCCAATTGTTAAACTCAGTTGTCCTTCGTCGCCCGTTTTTTCACAAATGTTTTTATTTTTTTCAAGTACCTGAATTGCCAAATCTATCTGATTCGTATCAAGATAAACTTGTGATATATTCGATAAGGCGGTTGTCATGCCATAGTAATCCTGAAATTTTTCACATTCTTCTGCCCAGTAAGTGAATGATTTGATGGATTTTTGATATTCTTTACTGGCATAGTATATCAATCCCATATTGCCAATCGCATAAGCGAGTCCATGTTTATCCCCTCTGATTTCACAGTTATATTTATCCATTTCATAGTATTTTAGGGCATTCTTCAGGTCATCTTTTGCCCAGTAAACACTCCCGAGATTATTATAAGCATTAGATATACGGTTGACATCTCCTATTTCTTTACATATTCTGATTTCTTCAAGCAAAATATGCTCAGCCTTATCTAAATCTCCTTTGTTATACCAGATAAGGGCAATGTTACCGAGTGCTAAGATCTCACCAAATTTATCATGAATTTTTTCACTGATCATTTTAAGGTATTCATAACTTTCCAATGCCTGTTCAAACTGGGATCTTCTAAGGTAAATTACGCCGATATTACTGATTGCGTATGCTTCGCCCTTGATATCATTAAGGGTCTGACAAACTTTGATTTTAAAATCAAAACAGGCTTTGGCTTCATCATACTTGCCTCTGCGTAAAAATACAATACCCAGAAAGCCTTTTATATCTGCTTCTTCTTTAAAATTATTCAGTTTTTGAGATAGTTTTAATGCTTTCTCATAATTTTCCTGAGCGTCTTCGTAATTACTGATACTTCTGTTAAAATCTCCCTGCTTTGTTAAAAAACGCATATAGAAATAATCACTCTTAATATTTTTAGCGAAAATCAAACCTTCCTGAATGGATCTGTTTTCTTCGTTTTTCATACCAGTCAGATTATAAATTTTGACTTTTTTGTCTAAAACTTCGAGATATGTCAGGTTTTCGGGATCGAGTTCCAACACTTTATCATAGGCTTCCAGCGCTTTTTGGTTCAGATATTGAGTCGCCAGATAGTCTCCTGCCTGCATATAATAAGTCTTTGCTTTATCTTCATTTCCGGCTTTTTCATAATGCCAAGCGATGTTTAAAAAATATTCCTGTCTTGCTTCGTATATTTTTTCCATCGAGATAGCACATGATTCATGGAGTTGTCTGAGTCGTTGTCTGAGTTGCATATCATAAATCGCTTCTTGAATCAGTACGTGTCTGAAAATATATTTTAATTGTTTGATGAGTACCCAAATCTGTTCATTCTCGATATCGCGATATTTTTGTTCAAAACTGTTATGTGATTGATATATCTCATTTAGCATTTCATTCAGAAGCGAAATATCCACTTCTCTGCCAATGACTGATGCAATTTGAATAATATCCTTCAACTCTCTGCTTAATCTGTCTATTCTTGATACAATCAGGGCATTAATCGTACCTGGAATTTCAATTTTTTCCTGAACAGGTACAAAGGCTTTATTTTTTTTAATCAGCAGGTTATTTTCAAGTAAATAGTGACAAATCTGTTCAATATAAAAAGGGTTATTTCCAGATTTTTCTCCTATAAAATTTATCAGTTCCTTGCTCAGTCTTCCCTGAATCTGTTTTTCAACCATTTCACTTAATTCTTTGTGCTTAAACACTTTTAGTGGAATTTCTACTATTCTTAGATCTGCCAGCTTTAATGGGATTTTTGAGCCATCATCGTTATATCGGCTACTGATCAGAAACAGTAAAGGAAAATTAAAACTGTTCTTACTGATACTGTTTATCAATTGATAGGTATCGTTGTCAATATATTGTAAATCTTCTAAGATAATACAGGTCTTTTGGATTAACGACAAAGCAAGGAAAAATCTGTTTAATACATAACTTACGATTTCGTACAAGTCTTTGGGACTGATACTCTGTATTTGCGGATTAGAAGTCTGAATATTCAATAATGATTTTATAAAATCTGATTTATTCTTTAATTCAGAATAAAACTCATCGCTTCTTTTATCTTTGGAATGCTTTAACTGCTTTAAAAATAATTCATAATTTACATCAAAAATGGTATTTCGCTCTGCAGGTATCATTACATGATCTATCTTGAAATACTTGTTAATCCATGATTTTATTGGATTGAAGCTTTTCTTGATTATATTATCAGTATAGATATGAATAAAATTTATATGGTTTGCTTCTTTTCGAATCATTTCATGAATCAGCCTGCTCTTGCCGACACCTGCTTCTCCGTATATGTATATCGCATAAGGGGCTCTTCCCTTATTGATAGTAGTGATTTGCTTTCTTAAAAAAATGAGCTCTATTTCTCTTCCTGAAAAGGGATTATCATAAAAATCATCTGTTCTGACTACATTTTCATTGAGTGCGAATACCTCCAGCTCAAAGCTTTTGCCTCTGAGTGGCAATGCTTTCTTCGCTTCGTATTGAAACCAGTTTTTTGATAAATCAACAATTTCTTTCGTAGCTAATACCGTATTCCATTCTGCAGCCATACATAGACGAGCTGCAACATTAACCGTATCACCCAGACAAGTATATTCAGAACGAAGTGAAGATCCTACAAAACCAGCAAATGCATTTCCAAAAGAAATGCCGGCTTTCAGTTCGATTGTGTAATCCCTGGACGATAAATCCACACTTTTATTAGCCATGAAGTTTTCATAATCTTTTACAATTTTCTTGACGCTTATCCGAAAATGATTAACAAGTGCCTGAGCACGGTAAACGTTGTTTTCATAAGATACTGGCGCACCAAATACCAGCATCACTGGTCCTGGATTATCGATTACATCAATTTTGTTTAAATAGGCACCGTAATCTTCAGACAAAACAATTAATTCATTAATTGCTTTTACAAACATATCTATATTCGCATTGATACTGATAAAAACGCAAACAATCTGTCTAAATTCACCTTTATATGAATATGTATCATGGATAAGCGGATAAAACTCTGCCTGAATGGCCTCTAATGTTTGAGGGTCAATGTCTGTTGTTGCTTGAGTCTTTTGTATAAGAGAAGAATCTTTTTTTAAATCATTCAGCATTTCTTTACGAAGTGTTGTAAACTCTTCAACAGGTCTTTTATTAAGGACAGGTTTGGTAAATGATTTATGAGATTTAATTTCGGTATCATGGCAAATTGCCTGGGCTTTGTATGCATTCGTGATGGTTTGAGATCTGAAATAGTATTGTCTGAAATTTTCTTTACCACAGATTTCCCAGTGTACGTGACCAAATGCGAGTCCGATTTTTACGCCAATCTGAACATTTTCTTTGTCTATCATCTTGTTTTTGATTTCAGTAAAAGTCTCTTCAATCAAAACAGCACACTCCAGAATCTGATGACTCGTCATTGTATTGTCAAACAAAACACAGAGAGAATCACCTGCAAATGAAATAACATCTCCCTGATAATTTTTGACCAGTTCAATAACTGGCTGGTAAATCTCATTTAGAAAAATACTTAGTTTTTCTGCGCCTTCTTTACTGTTTTGCATAAACTGCTCAGTCATTGCTGTAAAACCGATGATGTCAATATACATAATATGAGTATATAATTTGCCAGAAAATGAATTTCCTTTATAATTTCGATAAATGATATCAGGTAACAGATTCATTTTATGATTTAATCCTTTGTTTCATTTTAATAATTCGGTTAAAACTCTGATTGATTCTTTCTTCTGAAATTTCTCCACTTGTGATGGCACTTTTGATAATATTGATTACCTGGGCAGGTAAATTCTGATCTGGATTGAAATACTGTGAGAAAATCAAAATATCACTACCTGATTTAATCGCCTGAATGACTATTTGTTCTAAAGTATAATAGTTGTTAATTGCGCCCATCTGAAGGTCGTCAGAGATGACAACGCCATTGTAATTCATCTCTGTTCTGAGTTTCATCTGAATATGTTGGTAAGATAATGATGCCGGATAAATACTATCCACTCCTGCATGATAAATATGGGCAGACATGATAGAACGGGCAAGCCCCTGACCAATGAGAGTCGTGTAAGGATCCAGCTCATAAGGTTGCCAGGTTTGTGTGACATCAGTCAGACCCTGATGAGAATCTGTATTTGCACTCCCATGTCCTGGAAAATGTTTTAAACAGGATAATAATCCTTCTTTTTCTATTGCCTGAATAAAAGCACCTGCATAAGAAGATACAATTGCCGGATTGGATGAAAAACTGCGTCCCAATGCACCAATTGCTGGTGATTCAGGATTTACATTTACATCTACAACCGGCGCCAGTATATAGTTAAAACCATAATCTTTACATTCTTTGGCAAGATCTCTGTACATTTCATAAGCCTCTTCAACAGAAAGACTGTCTGCAACTTTCTGAGCAGAAGGAAATCCTGTAAACCCCTTGCTTTTGCTTAATCGTTGTACCAGTCCGCCTTCCTGATCAATAGCAAACAAAACAGGAAACTGCTGAGGTGCACTATGTAGAAAAGTCATCAATGAATCTGTCTGTTGTGGAGAACGTACATTGTAACCTAATACAAGAATGCCCCCAAGATGATACTGGCTGATCTGACTATGAATTGCCTGTACCCATTCTTCATTAACCTCTTTACCTCTGAAACCAAACATCAACATTTGACCAATCTTCGTATCAAGTGTGTAATCCTGCTGATCTTCTTTGGTTGAGCAAGCGCTTAGCAATACAAAAATAATCATTAAAACAATCCACATTTTCTGCTTACCTTTCAAAATTTTCACTTTTCTTAAGTCATTATTAACTCTCAAGCTTTTCATAATTCCTCCAGAGATATACTATGTCATAAAAAAGTGAAGATTGTCAAGCAGGAATTTATAAATTTATTAGTTTTTATCAGGGATTGACAGATAGTCAGATGATTCAATATTGATAATTAAATTTTAGGTTGAGGGGTTTGGAGAATTAGGTGATAATAATACGGAAGTGTATTGTAATAGTTTGAGAAGAAGAAAATATGAAGAATATGAATTAACAGTTTACCTGTAATGAACGCAGGGATATTCTTTGCTGTATTCCATGATTCTATTCCACACCACTTCCTGATTCTGTGTAACAGCCTGAAAATCCGTCACCAGTGTTTTCTTTGATTCAAAGTGTTGGATATAGTAATGCTTGACTTTACCCAGCATACGATGAATCTGATAGATATCAGATTCTTCCATCAGATCAGGGATAAAGGTCGTTCTGAATTCATAATTCAAACCTGAATGTTTAATCAGGTCTATTGATTGAATGATATGTTCTGTGTTGATTGGACAGGCTGTCAGAACTGTATATTTTTCAAGAGGTGCTTTAATATCCATTGCCAGATAATCAACAAGCCCATTATCAATGATATATTTGAGCATTTTAGGGTTTGAACCGTTTGAGTCCAGTTTGATTTTATAACCCATACTTTTGATTGTCTGAATAAAAGCAGGTAAATCAGGATGTAAAGTAGGCTCACCACCGGTAATAGTTACTGCATCCAGTTTACCTGCTCTTTTTTGTAAAAAGCTTAAAATAGACGGAATTTCCAAGTCTTTTTCATATTGTTCTGGTAGAACCAGCTCTGCATTATGACACCAGGGACAGCGAAAATTGCAACCCTGCGTAAAAATAATAGCAGAGATGTATCCTGGATAGTCGATCAGAGAAAACTTCTGAAATCCGGCTATTTTTAAGCTTTTTACGATATGATTCATTTATTCGTTCACCTTGAAGGTTTTTCTCATATAGAATTCTTCGCGTTTGCCTTCATTCCACTGAGAAACAGGTCTTAAGTAACCAACTACGCGTGAATACACTTCGCATCTGGCTTTACAGTGGGGGCAGTTTTCATGGTGACCTGGCAGATAGCCATGGCTTTGGCAGACACTAAATGTAGGGCTAAAGGTAAAATAGGGCAGATGGTAGTTTGAACAAATCTTTTTCACCAGATTTTTCATACTGCCAATTTCACTGATTTGTTCACCACAGAAGATATGAATGACTGTGCCACCGGTATATTTGGTTTGAATTGGATCTTGTATATCGAGTACTTCAAAGATATCGTCGGTATAATTTACTGGTAACTGTGAGGAATTGGTATAAAAAGGTTCAATCTGTGCCTGATCTTCGACATCACTTCTGATCCCCTGATTGTAAGCCAGTTCATTTGCCACCCTGATTTCTGGGTATTTTGCTTTATCCAGTCTTGCCAGACGGTAGGAGGTCCCTTCAGCCGGAGTTGCTTCCAGATTGTAATTATTGCCTGTTTCTTCCTGGAAATCAATCAGTTTGTCTCTCATAAATTCAAGCACTTCAATTGCAAATGCCTGACCTGCTTCGGTACCAATGTCGGTATTGAGGAGATTGATTGCTGCTTCGTTCATGCCAACAAGGCCGATGGTTGAGAAATGATTTTTCCAGTACTGATCAAATCTTTCTTTCACTGATGCCAGGTAGAATTTTGTATAGGGATAGAGATTGTATTCCGTGAAGTTTTCAAGCACTTTTCTTTTAATTTCCAGAGAGTTACGGGCAATTATCATCTGATCACTTAATCTGTTAAAGAAGTCTTCTTTATTTTCAGCCAACCATGCAATGCGTGGCAGATTAACTGTTACGACGCCAATAGAACCGGTGAGTGGATTTGCTCCAAACAGACCGCCACCACGCGCTTCCAGCTTTCTGGTATCCAGTCTGAGACGACAGCACATGGAGCGTGCATCTTCTGGTTTCATATCAGAATTGATGAAGTTAGAGAAATAGGGGATACCATATTTAATGGTTGATTCCCATAAGAAATCGAGATTTTGATTATCCCAGTCAAAGTCTTTGGTAATGTTGTAAGTAGGAATTGGGAAAGTAAATACTCTGCCCTTCGCATCTCCTTCTGACATGATTTCAAGAAAGGCTTTGTTTATCATATTCATTTCTGTCTGATAATCTTCATAAGTATTTTCTTGTGGCTGTCCACCGATAATGACTGGCTGGTTTTTATAGATTGATGGAACTGTCAAATCCAAAGTAATATTGGTAAAAGGTGTCTGAAAACCGACACGTGTAGGCACATTCATATTGAATATGAATTCCTGCATTGCCTGTTTCACTTCTTTATAGGATAACTGGTCATAACGAATAAAAGGAGCCAGTAAGGTGTCAAAACTGGAGAATGCCTGAGCACCAGCTGCTTCACCCTGAAGAGTATAGAAAAAATTAACAATCTGACCTAAAGCGCTTCTGAAATGCTTTGCAGGACCAGATTCGATTTTACCCTCAGCCCCTTTAAATCCAACTAACAGAAGACTCATTAAATCCCAGCCTACACAATAGACAGAGATCATCCCCAAATCATGAACATGAAGATCACCTGATAAATGAGCTTCTTTAATTTCAGGCGGGTAAATCTTGTTTAACCAGTAGGTTTTGGATACTTCTGATGCAATATAGTTATTTAATCCTTGCAGCGAGTAAGCCATATTACTGTTTTCTTTTACCTGCCAGTCAAGTTTTTCAAGATACTGATCAATCAGTTTCACTTCTGCTTTTGAGACAATTTCTCTGATTTTAGCGTGCTGATCGCGGTATAGAATATATGCCTTTGCTGTTTTTTTGTAGGGGCTAGCAATTAATACTTCTTCAACGATATCCTGAATTTCTTCGACAGTCGCTGTGTCTGATTTTATTACCTGTTCTGCCAGATTTAATACTCTGAATGATAATTTTTTCGCAATATCCTGATCAAATTCTCCTGTCGCTTTGCCTGCTTTAGCAATGGCGTTGCTGATTTTCTCAATATCAAATGGAACGGTTTGCATGTTCCGCTTAAGAATGCTGTTAAACATTAAAATCTCCTAACTGGCCCCATAAGCCCATATCACTGTATTTAATCTTTTTTTTCTTTTTTATGAAGAATTCACTATCTTATTGTAAGTCAAACTATTATCATTATTTTGCAAAATATTGGATTTTTAATATATATTTGACTTAACACTTATTCTGCAAATACTTAGTATCTTGTCAAACTTTTTTTCATATTTTTATAATCAGTTCTTAAATAAACGATTAGGGATTTTACTTGAAATTTATCCCTTTTGTGAAGTATAAAATGTCATTTTCAAATAGATTTTTCTTAATAAAAATACAAAAAGAGCAGGTTTATAACCTGCTCTTATATAGTTAGATAAGATATTATAATATGATCAGTGGGACATAAAGCTCGTCTTCTGATAGTCCTCCATGATAGCCATTGAAAGGATGCTGTTTTTCGTTAACTAACGGATCTGTGAGGATATAGCCTTCTTTCATAAAAAGGATGTAATCGCCGATACGATCTGTAAATTTGGCGTTCATTTCACCCAGTCCAAACAGATTCTCATCAAGTGCTTGTTCCAGAGTCATCATGGTACAATATTCTGAAAATTCATTTTGAACAAATGCTTCAAATGCCTTTGCTTTTGAAGGACGAACATAGCAAAATGGCACACGTCCTTCACCGCATAGAGGTAAAATCAGAGCATTCGCTATTTTAGGATAATCGCTGACTTTTAGTTTTTTCTCGGGTAGAATATCAACTAATCCGTGATCTGCTGTTATAATAAAAAGGGTATCATCTGACAGGTATTTTTCAGTGAGTTTTCTAAAATCGTAGTCAATTTTGCTAAACAAGTCAGAACAGTTTTGAGAATTGATACCATAAATATGACCAAATTCATCCAGATAGGGATAATAGGCTAAAATCATATTTTGACTGCTTGTAATATTACTTTTTTGTTTTGCCAGATTTCTGTCTAGTACCTGAAAGAAATCATGGTGGTTTTCATAACCCAGTCTGTTTTTGGCACTATGCTTTGAGTACGCTGAATCTATCGTAGAATTAGGCAATACCATTGTATATGAAATGTTGTTTTTATCAAAAGCGTTTTCATGATTAAAGACCTCAGAAGGAATGATCTCCATTTCATCAAAAGATTTTTTAGAAAATCTAGGTTGAAAAGGTAAAGAGACACCAGCTGTTGCTAACTCTTTGAAATACATGTACCAACCGGTTAAGCCATGTTGTAAAGGTGCCTGTGCCGTAAGAAAAGCCGTTACTGCGCTGGCAGTTGTTGTAGGAAAAACAGATGTAATTTTTTGTTTTAAATGTTGATGTAAAAAACTGTTATTGTGTTTTTTAAGAAAGTTGTAACCTAATCCGTCAACCACCATACAAACGATATGCTGATATTTGTTCAGATCAATATCAAATCTGCTTAAAGGGGCATAATTATTTTCACAGTTAAATGCATTGAGTATGCTGCTCATTAGGTTTACAATACTGTTGCTCTGGTATTCGGGCTTATTCATCAATAGTTCCCCCATTCATATAGCCATGTTTTACGGATTTAATTTTTTGTCAAATACAAAATGAATTCTTAAATTTTAAATGATTCTCTTCTCCCCATACCTGTGAGATTTCATATTTTCCTCCATTCTAAGAGTATATAGGGCAATATGTTGAATTTTGTATGGTTTTGGATTCAGATGATCCTGCTTTAAGTATGAAAAAGGACTGCTGTTCAGGCGATAATGATTTTTGACAGTTTTTAAGAGTTTGTTTTGTACTGCTTTCTGAACAGATAAGTGGCTCAAAAGGGTTCTGAGCAGATTCAGACATTGATCCTGATTTTCTGTATTCAGAGAAAAGCGTTTGATAAGTGCATGAATGATCATAAGAAACACGGCATAAGATGATACCCCTCTTTTTCTGAGTGAAGGATATCTATGTTTGTAAGCCCTTGCATAAATCGCCAGATCTTTCTTAAATAAAGCATCTAGCTCATCCCATAAGGTTTTACTAAGAAAATTGATGCAAATGATCGAATGATTCTGCTTCTGAACTTTCCTTTCAACCGGCTTTCTGGCAATACAGACCAGACCATTCGCATACCAGGCAAGATTCAGGTCACCTGCCTTTTTGGGAAAATCATGATTTCTCTGATTAATGATTACTTTCATTCATACCTCTTGATGATAAGATACTCAAATGCTTTTAAAAAACAAATTATTTCTCATTAGATTCTCTTATCTATCCTGTAGAAAAGTCTTTTTATTGATATTATCTTTTTTAACAAACTTCTAAAGTTCTGAATCATCTGGTTCTGTAATTATTGAAAATCTCACGCGGAGAATGTATTTAATCAGATTCAGGGGCGTCAGCCCTGTGATCTTCGTAGAAAGATAAAAAGAAAACCGTTTTCAGGGGTGTCAGCCCTGTGATCTTCGTAGAAAGATTGAAAGAATACCGTTTTAAGGGGCGTCAGCCCTGTGTTCTTCGTAGAAAGATTGAAAGAAAACCGTTTAAGGGGCGTCAGCCCTGTGATCTTCGTAGAAAACAATATGGCATACCGATTCAGGGGCGTCAGCCCTGTGTTCTTCGTAGAAAGATTGAAAGAAAACCGTTTTTAAGGGGCGTCAGCCCTGTGTTCTTCGTAGAAAACAATATGGCAAACTGCCTGATTTTCGAACAAACTATTTTGATCTTCCTATTTGATCAGACTAATTTTCCGGGTACTCAGAATCTCTTGCCCTGATTTCAGGTGGCAGAGATAGATGCCTGAACTGAGATGTTCTGTCTTCCATTCCACCTGACCGGTCTTTCTTTGACTTGATTCCAGATTAATGGTCTCAACCTTCTGCCCTTTGATGTTGTAAATCTCTATACTGAGTCTTTTATAGGTTTGCTTAGACTTTATCTCAAAGTTCACATAGGGGTTAAAGGGGTTGGGATAAGCTTTGAAGCTTAATTTAGGCACAGGCTGAGTGCTCTCATCCAGAGATACTGTTGTCTCCAATATATTGGTATTACCGGCATAGACAAAGACATATCCTTCTCTCCAATAATCCAGACAGGGTGCTCCGATTGCAATATCAGCGATACCGTCATTGTTGAAGTCTCCTGTTGCAGTTCTCCAACCAAAACTGTCTCCACTCGCATCCATATAAGTGGGATAAATAATCAGGTCACAACT
>JAKQQL010000048.1:0-2688 GCA_029564175.1 Candidatus Cloacimonadota bacterium | reverse complement strand
GGAATAAAATATGTAATAGGGCTTTCCCTTCCGGGCGGGATCAATGATGATCTCTTTTCTCCGATATTTACCTGCGTAAAAGAACTGACCACCAATGCAGTAAAGGCTAATATTAAGAGAGTTCTTATTAATGAAGGTATAATTAAAAATCCTTCCGATCTTGAAGAAACCGTATCTAAAACAAAATCCGTACTTAATGAGCGCGATATGCTCGAATATGCAATTAAAGCAAAATCTTACGGTTTAAGCGTGAGAATTTATATAAAAATAGAATCAGGAAGGCTGAAAGTCAGGGTTATAAATCCTGTTCCTTTGACTGATGCTCAGGACGAAAGAATTCAGAAGAAGATTAATACTGCAAAAAGATATGAATCGCTTGCTGAGTTTTATATTGATAACCCAGATCCATTTGCTGAAGGCATGGGGCTTGGTTTATCGCTTGTTGTGGTTATGCTTAAAGGCGCAATGATTAAAGATGCGGTCTTTGAAGTAACAAGTGATAAAGTATCAAAAACATACGCAACGCTTGAAATTCCTGTTTAAAATGATTAGTTGAAATAATCTATTAGAAATCGGTTATGGCTGTTTTTTATCAATTGTTGCTTTTACTGTTGAGCGCCTGATAGTATCTGTTGAAAAATTATCCATTATAACAGGTTTTCTTCCGTCAAAAACTTCGAAATAGTATACTTTAAGAAGGTTTCCTGTGTGATATAGGCCCAGCTGTGAACCCTCAGGGCGGTCCTTGTTTTCAACGCTCATAACTTCTTTTTCATTAATGCTGAGAACTGTTCTGTTTTTTTTGAATGAAATTTCAATTATATGATTTGCAGAGTAGGGAAGCGAGACAGATTTTTCTTCGAGTGTTTTTATTTCGAAATTCAATTTTCTGTCACGAGGAAGAGTCGTGTCTTTTACTCTTGATGTAATATATTCGATTTTCGTAATTTCTGTCTTTGATCCTGTGAATCGGAATGCAGAAAACTCTCTATAGTCGCCCGGGCTGTCAAAAAAAACCGCAAATGCGCTTTTAGAAACCGGATTGTATGCATTTAGTTTCAGACTTATACGGTCATATTTGAAGCTTGCGAGAGTTCTAATCGAGTTATTGTTAATAAGTTCGCTGTAATTAAACTTGTATCCGTTTGTGCGGATGTCGTATAGAAAAGATTCCTCTCCGATTTTGTCAATTTTCCATGAACCGGATACCTGTTGCCAGATGACTCCGTTTTCAGAGAAAAGAAACTGTGTACAAAGCAAACATACCAGAGATAGAAATCTTTTCATGCCGACCGCCTTGATTGATTTGCTGAAATATTATGGTACAGCTTTTATGGTTACAACATTGGACGAACCTTCGTCAATGGTTACTGTTGGTGTGCCGGTTTGTTCTGAGATTACTGTTGCTTCATTGTATGCTGAACCGTCGTATACGCTACAGGTAATCTGACCTGTTGTTTCATTTACTTCTTTTGAAGAACTTACAGAATTTTCAGCTACTACTTCTTCTTCCCATTTCGCATCGCCCTCAGCCCAAACGATGTCTTTGATTGGTTCCCCAGTTTGATCGGAATTCTTAATTGCCAATTCTGTTTTAGCTCCGCATGCGGCGAAAAGTAAAAGAGCTGATAATACAAAAAATGTTTTTTTCATAATAATCCCCTTTATAATTAGTTTAAGAGTTTGTATTTTGTTACAATAACTAGAAAAAAGTAACGCGCAATAGTACCAAATATGAGCGTAAGTGTCAAGTCTGAAAGGTTTTGAACTGATTGTGATATGCTGAATCTCAAATTTTGTGAAAAATTGATTGTTTCTGCTAAGATAAAAGATTAACCTTTCTTGACAAATTGAAACTTTTTATGTTTTTTAATCCCGATAGTTTTTAAAAAATTATGGATTCCGGCTTTTAGTTGTTTGTTCATATAATAAAAGTACGGAATACTTGAGTGATTTGAAAGCTTTTCGGTAAACTGTTAAACGAATTTTTTAGATTAAATATGTCATGGAGAAAAATATGATGAAGATCAAGCTGATACTGATGTTTGTATTGAGTTCTGCAATGATTTATCCTCAGGCTAATATTAGAGAGATGAATGATAATTTTATCGAAATCGCTAAGAATATTGTGCCGAAAGTTGTCAGTATTTCGGTAAAAAGAAAAACAGCTTCTGTTGAAAATGAATTCTTTAAATTTAATTATCCTTTTTCTCCTGATTCTCCAAGGAGTTCCCAGCCGGCTTTGGGTTCGGGTGTGATAATTGACAAGCGCGGATTTATCGCTACGAACTATCATGTCGTGGCTAACGCAGAGGATATAACCATTACAACAAGCGGCGGAAAAAAATATAAAGGTGAAATTGTAGGAGCGGATGAGGAAACCGATCTTGCGGTTATAAGATTTTCAAGCAATATTCCTTCAGATATTACCGCTATTGAATTTGCGGATTCGTCAAAGATAAAAACCGGTCAGATAGTTTTTGCAGTCGGCAATGCTTTGGGTCTTTCCGACACTGTTACGATGGGTATAGTTTCAGCGATGCACCGTGAAGGTTTAGGATTAGCCGGATATTCAGATCTTATTCAGACTGATGCTGCAATCAATCCCGGAAATTCAGGCGGAGCTCTTGTCGATGTTCATGGTAAGCTTGTCGGAATTAATAATGCCATCATTTCTACCAGCGGCGG
>JAKQQL010000041.1:0-1525 GCA_029564175.1 Candidatus Cloacimonadota bacterium | reverse complement strand
AGTAGACAGCGTTAGAATATGCGATCCAGCCGTAGGCTCTGGTCATTTCCTCGTCTCTGCATTAAATGAAATCATAGCTATCAAAAGTGAATTAGGTATTTTAGTAGATGAGGCGGGCAAAATATTAAAAAATTGTAAAATAAAAGTAGAGAATGATGAGCTGGTAATCTTCTACAATAATGAGTTTTTCCAATATATACCTAATGATCCTGATAGTCAGCGTGTGCAAGAAACCATTTTCAAAGAAAAACAAAAAATCATAGAAAATTGCCTCTTTGGTGTAGATATCAATTCTAAATCTGTGCAAATAACTCGCCTACGTCTCTGGATAGAACTACTAAAAAATGCTTATTACAAAGCCCCCGATTACAAAGAGCTGGAGACATTACCTAATATTGATATCAATATCAAGTGTGGCGACTCACTCATTAGCCGATTTAATCTGAAAGATGACACACAAAACCTCACACCTGCTGATAGGGGAAGATTTAAAACAATTGTCAATGAATATAAAAAAAATGTAAAATTTTATAAATGGACTCCTGATAAAATCACACGTCATAAAAATCTGGATGATATAGCTAAATTAAAAGTAAAGTTTTCAGAAATTAGTGATCCACTGGATCCTGATTTCAAAAAATTAAAAGAAAAAAAAGATTTACTTCATAGTCTTAGCTATCAGACTAATATCCACTTTGATGAATCTTACGCAAAAGCATGGAGAGAAAATGTCGACAAATTAGCAAATGAAGTAAAAGAATTGGAAAAAATATATGATGAAAAACAAAATACCATATATCAAAATGCTTTTGAGTGGCGTTTTGAGTTCCCCGAGGTGCTCAATGATGATGGTGATTATGTAGGCTTCGATGCAGTGATTGGCAATCCACCGTATATACAACTACAAAAGGCATACAATGACACGATGAAATATGCTGATTTGTACAAAACTATGAGATACGAAACCTTTGATCGTACCGGAGATATTTACTGTCTTTTTTATGAAAAAGGCTTACAAATAGCAAAAGATAATGGACTGCTATGCTATATTAGTTCTAATAAATGGATGCGTGCAGGCTATGGTGAGAAATTGAGAGCATTTTTCCTAAAACATAAGCCTCTCATGCTTATAGATCTAGGTCCAGGTATTTTCGAGAGTGCTACGGTAGATACTTGCATAATGATGTTGCAAAAAGCAAAAAGTACAGGAGAATATTCTCTGCGTGCTATTACCATAGAAAAAGATAAGAATATATCTATCAGTATAGAGCAGCAAGTGCGAGATAAAGCCGTTATCCTGTCTAAGCTCACAAAAGATGCATGGTTCATAGGTAGCGATGCTGAGCAAAAGCTAAAAGAAAAAATCGAACGCATCGGAAAACCTCTTAAAGATTGGGACGTGAAAATTTATCGTGGGATATTAACAGGTCTCAACGAAGCTTTTATCATAGAAGATACTAAACGTCAGGAGATTTTGGATAATTGTAAAGATGATGATGAGCGACGCCGTACTGAGGCTATCATC
>JAKQQL010000016.1:0-6136 GCA_029564175.1 Candidatus Cloacimonadota bacterium | reverse complement strand
CTTTTCAGAAAATAAATCCGCCTGATCAGCAGGAATATACCATCCCTGCTTTTCCTCAACCGAAAAAGAAACTCCGACAATAGAAGCTTCCATCGGTTTAACAGAAGTCGTTTCCGTATCGATTGAAACAAGTCCATTCTGTCTTATCAGTCTGATCATTTCATCAAGTTTTTCGCGTGTAGTTACAGTAATATAATTTTTTATTTCCGCCTCGAATGTCTTTTCCTCCTGCTGAACGGAAAATTCATTAATCATAGAATTCATTTCCAGCTCACGGAAATATTCGAGCGCCTTTGAATTATCTATTCCGTTAAAAGTAAAATCATTAAGCGAATGATTTATTTCTACATCACAATTGATTGTAACAAGTTCCTTGCTGAGATATGCTGAGTCCTTTCCGTTTTCAATTTGTTCCTTGAGCTTACCTTTAAGTTTCTCCGAATTTGCAAAAATTCCTTCAAGATTGCCGTAATCAGAAATAAGTTTAAGCGCGGTTTTCTCGCCGATGCCTTTTATTCCCGGAACATTATCCGCAGTGTCTCCCGTAAGCGCCATATAATCTATAACCTGTTCGGGATAAATCGACAGTTTTGAAAAAACTTTTTCACGGTCATATATATCGTATTCTGAAATTCCCTTTGTATTCGCATAAATTGAAACATTGGCATTAACCAGCTGGTAAGCATCCTTATCTCCGGTTACAAGAACAACTTCAGTCGAATCCTTTCCGAATTTTTTTGCGACCGAGCCTAGAACATCGTCGGCTTCAAAGCCCTCGCTTATAAGAGTTGGAATTCCGAGGCGGACGACAAGATTCTTTATCTCTTCAATCTGCTGGCGGAGATCATCAGGCATTTTCTTTCTGTTTGCCTTATATTCTTCATAGAGCTTGAAGCGGAATGATTTCTCTTTGGGATCAAACGCAACAGCCAGATAGTCGGGCTTTTGTTCGGAAATAAGCTTCAAGAGCATTTTTGCGAATCCGTAAACAGCCGAAGTATTCTGACCCTTTGAATTAATAAGGGGATTTTTTATGAAAGCATAATAAGCGCGGTAACAAAGCGCGTGTCCGTCGATAATATAAAATTTCTTCATAAATCCAGAGAGAATAAAAATCGTTTTATTGCAATAATAAAAAAAACAGATAAGTATTTCAGAAAACCCTTATGAGGAAAATATATATTAAATATTTTCAATATATTTCCGGTAAAGATTTTTCATGTTCTCATATGGAGACTTGTAATAATCTTCAGAACTCATACCCAATTCGACTTTGCGGACATCTTCCTTAACAAATGGACGGGAATCGGCAAATTTTTTAATCACTTCAACATGAGGTTTGATGCTTCCATCAGGACGAACCAGACCGAAATACCGTTCGTGACGCACTTCATCGCAAGGCGGCTTGTTCCAGAGAGAAGAATCATAGTCCGCAAAGCACCAGATAAGCGCGCCAGTAGCTCCGGCATCAACCAATCGTGGAAGCACTTCATTCAGATACACTGCAAAATCTTCCTCTCCAGCCATAAACTGAGTACGGTCTTCTCCGTACATTTTCCAGTTCCATATTTCGCTCTTTCCTCCGGCAGGGGATGTGCATCCGCCGAATTCTTCCATCATAACGGGTTTACCGCAAAGAGCAGAAGCTAAAGCACATGTAAACGGAACATAATTGAAATCAAGCGGGCCTTCTGCAATATCCGAATACATCGGATAGGCATGCATTACGGCAATATCAGTATGAGCAAAGACTTCATCAACACGGAATGAATTTACTTCCGACAAACTGGCAGAATGAAGACCGCATGTGACCGGATGACGTACATCTATGGAATGTATAAATTCAGTCATTATTTTTACCCAGTCTGTTGCAGATTCATTATTATTAATTGAAAAAAGATCAGGCTCGTTACCGAGATTCCACATATAAAGTGCAGAATGATCTTTAAAAATACTGACAACTTCTGTTATAAGTTTCTTTTCAGCAGATATCATAAGAGGATTATGAAACGGATTCAGATATGAAGAATTTACAATTTGTCCGCCGCACACAAGTTTACGTGCGCCGGCTAAAGGAGAACCTTCAAGAGACCAGCCCGGCGCCCAATTCGGTCCGCTCATATGCCCCGTAAAAAACGTTACGTCTAGTTTCAAAGAATGTTTTTCAGCTATTTCAAATACAGTTTCCAGATCCGAAAGTGCTTTGGAAGAAATACTATCCGGGCTCTTCTGAAAATCATCCCACAACAGAAATATTCTTACAAGAGTCATTCCATATGATTTAATAAGGGCAAATTCATCATCGACCTCACCTTTATCAAAATCTGACCACCAACTCATTGCCTTCCGGCGTGGCCAGTAATTTACTCCAAGAATAAAAGGTTCACTCATAAAGTCTCCATGTGTATTGGATAGTATTCACCTGACAGTCCACTCAAAATAAAGGTGGTCAAGGTTTATCTGAGATTTAAAATGATTTTACCACAAATTATTTATTTCTGAGAGAATATCCTTTTTTACTCCATACACCCCAGTCAACAGCAATAAACATTCCTGAATAAGTATAATCTAAATCATTATATCTTTTGCTGATTCGTTTCCCCTTTTTATCAATAAGAAAACATTTATCCTTTATTCCAACAATAGCTGAACCATTTCTAAAAAATTCTGCACGCGAATAAAGCGGCTCTATCATAATTTTGCCGCTCATATCGATATAACCTGCTTTATCATCGATTTCCACACTAGCCAATCCTTCTGAATAGTTAAACGATACATTTCTGAGAATTGAAATTCCATTTTTATATATCAAGTGCCATTCATTCCTACTTTGTGCAAAAACAGTATTATCGATATTACTATGTTCCCAATCAGTATATTTTTCTGAAGTTATAGGATTTCCATGAATATCATACAAGTACCAGAAATTATCTTTCAATCCCGTCAGAATATTTTTTGAACAAAAAAATGTTCGATCGCAAACCGGAGGAAGAATTATTTTTCCATTTAAATCAGTAAGCCCTTCTTTATCATTTATCCATATTCCATACCCATATTTCATATAATATATTCTATCATATATTGGCTTTATTATGAATCTACCAGAATCATCGATAACCCCATATTTATTATCAATTTTCACCTCAACTGTTCCATTCTCATAGACGCATACTGACTGATACTTCGGAACCGGAATAAATCGTCCATCTTTTCTTCTAAGATGATGTCTTCCCTTAATTTTTACTTCTGCGATATCCCCATTCAGGAATATTTTAACATCATCAAAAAGAAAGTCTGACAAATATTCTCCTTCAAAATCAATTTGAGCCCATTTATTATTTTTTTTTACCCATGCCCTGCAGTTATTAAAATCATAGTAATCCTCAAAAACACACGGAAGAATTAATCTTCCATGCTGGTTAAGCAATCCCCATAAATTATTTTTCATTATCCAAATCAAACCTCCATATTCTATATGAAGTTTTTTGTATTGAGGTTTAATTCTTTCATTACCTGTTGAATCTATAACACCCCAGTTGAATTTATTGTCTGCAACTGCCATCAATCCGTCTACGTCATCAATATTAGTTCCGGATGTACCCATTCGATATTGAAGATGGTAATACTTCGGTTCAACAATCATTTGTCCATTTCTGTCGACAAATCCCCACAAGTTGTTTTTACGCACAGCTATAAGATTAAAACCTTTTGCAATTTCATCAAATTGCGGTGAAAACAATTCATTACCCTGCTTATCAATCAAACCATATAAATCATGATAACGCGGTTTAAAAACCATGGACAATGCGGAAAAAATAAAAGAACAAATTAGAAAAAGAACAGATATCCGAATTATTTTCAAGAATGTTGTCATTATCTTTTTGCTGCACAAGTTTCTTTTATGAATAGCAATTTTCACATTTCTTAATCCTTTTATTTATAAATTATAAACTGTCTTTTTCATCAAACAAATATATGAATTAAGCCCATCAATATAATCTCTAACATTATAGTCTTAAGCAAATATATCAATCACTAAATAGATTCTTATCTTTGAGGATCAAAATATTCTTGATATTTATTCATTATAATCAGACTGCTGACTCTATCATATTTCGCGGGGCCTGCATCAATGAAACCAGCATTTATAGCAATTATTCTTTCTCTTTCCATTTCGTGCGCTGAAAAAACCGTGACACAAATAAAAACAGAACCTGTTGCAGCAAAAGTCATCAAGACTGAACCGATCATGGAAAAAGAAAATGAAATGCTTTCATTCACCGGACGCTATATAGGCGGTTACATGGGTTTTAGGGATGCGGTTATTATTTAAGGTTCAGAAATGCAAAAAAACAAATAATGACATTCCGCTCTAAAGATAATCCCGAATATGCGTTTTTCACAACTTCAAAAGAGTCACTGCTTCCTGTTCAGAATAGAAATATGTTCGGAAAAATATTTATTATTTACTACGTTGAAGGCACGGAAATAGATCCCAGAGGCAAAACCGTTAATGTAAATAATTATGTACACGCTGAGCTTCAGGAACAATAAATCCGCAAATTAGTTTAAAAGAAAATCCATCCTGAAACAAAGTATAATCAGATAACTATTCTGTAATTATTTATTAAGTGCAATACTGTATTGACTTTTAATAAAAAATGATATCTAATTGCTGTCAAATAACGAAAATACAATGGTGTCGGAGGATTAATTGGATAATATCATTTCAAACCTGACGCAGAACATTGAGTTCGGACACAGAATCGCCGCAGCCGCAATCTTAATTTTTCTTTCAACCGGATTATATTTCATAACCTTAATAATTTTATCAAAAATCAGCCGCCGGATAGAAACCAAAACAAAACCTCGGAGCACAAATAAATCCGCCTCCCGTTCCATTAAACTTGATCTCAAGCGCAATTCTCTTATACTGCTACTAAAAGAAGCAAAAATATTTTCAGCAATAGTCTTTCTATTTGTTTTCATATCACTAACAATAAAAGTTTTTCCGGAAATTGAATCTTTCCGGTTTTACAGAAATACCGCAAGTTTTTTCTATCTGATTCTATCAATAACAATCGCCTTTAGATTATACAAAACAATTAAAATTACTTCTGATTTTCTTTATAATTCTATACCGGCACTCAAGGGCGGAATAATCAGATCAGTTCACATTAAAAACATGACATTACTTTCAGAAGATAAAATAATTTCAGCCGCTCAAAAAACAGTCAGATTTTTCCGGCTTTTTCTTACTCTTTTAATGCTCTACATTTTTATACCTATTACATTCAGTTTTTTTGAATTTACACAGACATGGGCAGACACCTTATTCGGATATATTGCGGATCCCATCAAATCGGCAGGTTCAGCTGCAATTGGCTTCATACCGAATATGTTTTTCATCGCGGCAATGATTTTTATAAGCAGATATATAGTAAAATTAGCTGCAGTTTTTTTCGGCGAAATAGAAAAAGGAAATCTCGGTTTCAGCAACTTCCATAAAGACTGGGCAAATCCCACTTTTAAAATCGTAAAAATACTGATCGTAATGTTCACTCTGATAATAATATTCCCTTATCTCCCGGGATCTCAGTCAGAAGCTTTTAAGGGTGTTTCAATTTTCGCGGGGATTCTTCTTTCTCTCGGCTCGACATCTATCGTTTCAAATATAATATCAGGCGTAATACTCACCTACACTTCAGCCTTTAGAATCGGGGACCGCGTAAAAATCGGAGAAACAACCGGAGACATTCTCGAAAAAACACTTCTTGTAACCAGAATCCGCACAATTAAAAATATAATTATCACTATTCCGAATTCAATCGTCATGAACAGCCATATTGAAAATTATACGACTTCCGCGTGTTCAGGCGAAGGACTCATATTAAACACATCAATAACCTTGGGTTATGATATTCCCTGGCGTAAGATTCACGAAGTGCTGACAGACGCGGCTCTTTCCGTTAAAGATATAATGAAGAAACCGCGACCCTTCATACTGCAAACTGCACTTAATGATTTTTATGTTAACTATGAGTTAAACTGTTATACAGACAAACCGGAAAAGACTGCAGTAATTTATTCAACACTGCATCAGGCCATACAGGACAAATGCGCTGAAAACGGAATT
>JAKQQL010000002.1:0-2461 GCA_029564175.1 Candidatus Cloacimonadota bacterium | reverse complement strand
TTTGCTTTTATACAGGTTAATTAGCGAAAGGAATGCCTGTTTATGAAAATCACCAGTTTCTTCAATTGATTTCAAATCTGGGCAATCAAGCTGATGAATTACCTTCAAACCGTTGCCTGATGGAGACAAAAATGCCATAATCACAGATGGCTCATGGTTTGATTTTATCATAGCCCTGAGACGTTCCGGATCTTTAATCTTATCAATATCCATTACAATCCTTCCGCGGTATTTAGTGAGAGATTTTGTATCACGATATGAAAACTCCCCGGCCGGTACAAATGCCGGTAATTTTGTCTTTAATGCTTCTTTCTCATTTCGATCTGCAAGATCGTTTGATTGCTCATACCTTTTAGTAAGGCGCCGGATTTCGGAAACTTCAGTTTTTAGTTCAACATCTCCGGTAATTCTTCTGATGATCTCATCCTGTGAAATAATGCTGACCTGGTCAGGCTTATTTTTATCTGCTAAGTACGTATACATGATATTTAATTTTACGGATTTGATAAAAATCCTGACCGAGAAAACCACAGGTTAGATTATGCACCTGTTTACTACGGATTGGACATTAATTATTTGGAACTTGTTGCTTGTAATACTTTTTCAGCAAGTCGTTGAGCTTTTTCTATTGATGGATGAAGGCATGTCATACCCCAATAATCATAAGTAGGAGACTGGTAAATTATTGGGATATTATTTTCAAATTTCTTATTCCCATGTTCTGTAATTGTATGGCGTAGCAAATCGTCCATCAACAACATGGTTTCTTCAGGAGTCCTCTCTATCTTGTTTATAATAGAGATAGAATAGTTAAATCCCAACCACTCTGCAGCAGTAACCGTTATGTCTAAGTTACCGGCAGATCTGATGAATTCTTCCATTGTATCCAGTGCTTGAAGTCCTGAAAATGTTTTGTTTTTTTCTTTATCCTTTGAATTTTGGATGTTTATGAGGTTATTTTCCTCTTTTTCGCGGCTTTTTTTGCCAATTTCAGATTTTTGCTTCATGATATTTTATTTTAAATTGTTACAGCTTAATTTTTCTCACTTTTTATAATATTCAGATTTTGAAGCGTCCCGGGACGCTTCAAAATCTGAATATTATGCATCTAAGCAGCTATTAATGCCCAGATATACTCCATGGTATACGGAAGGCTAATCATTTTAAGCCTTTTAGTAGCATGGTTCAGAAAAAGCAGATAGTACTCGTGCCGGTTGGAATGGACACGTTTCAGCATTTTATGATTGCCGAGTTCCTGAAGTCTGTAAATCAGGCATCTTCTGCCAAATATCATGACTTCATCATAGTTGACTAATTCCGGGTGTTGAGCCATTAATAATTCCCGGATCTGGCTTTCAATAAAGGGTATATCTGTAGCTTGTACACCCTCGAGATGTTTTTTCATGTCGAATTAAATTTTAATTAATAAAACCGGTGATTTTGCTTTCTGCTCACTACTTACGACTTCTCGAGGGTGTAAGAGAAAACCGCAGAATGCAATACAAAAATAGTATCAAGGGGCAGGCAAATGCAAATTTTTGCTGTTAAAAATCTGTTAAAAATATATATTAAGTAAAAGGCTGTATTACACAGTATTATGAGTATAAGGGGATGTGGATTTATAGTTCTCATGTCTTTATGAGTAAAAACTTAGGGGTCTATTTCTGAGGTAATTGGCAAAAAACCGCTTAAAATGGCAGATATATATTAAAAGGTGAAAGTTTAAATAACGATTTTTTAAGACCCATTGGATTACTTTCTCTTTTCCGGTGGGTCTGTTTTTTTAAGTCCAGGACTTCAGGGTAGGAAAAACCTGAATTAAAATGCCTGGAGGTTCTTTGTGTGTGATAAACCCGAAAGGGATTAAAGAGTAGGCAGAGGGAAACTGTCGAAAATATAATATAGTATTGCTACAGTGCAGGACCCGTAACATTATGTTAATAATGCAGAGAAACCGGGGGTTGGCTGATTGCTATATAGAAATGCTAAGAAATCCCCTCACTGAAAATTAGTCATTCATAACAAAGAATCCGGTAGGGACCATCCGTCTTTCAAAAAACCCTGCTCTGAGTGTAGCTCTTCTCAACAGGTGACCGGAATCCTCGAAAGAGTAACCGAAAGACGATAAAAAATGGAGAAAAGAAACGGGACTCCTGATGGTGAAATGCCCGGCTTATCTTCCTTAAAAATAGATAAGCATCCTGAAATCAGGATGATAAGTATAAGTACAGAAGTAATATAGCTTATCAGCCAGATTCCGGGATAAAAAGAGCTGTATGTATAATAGGGAAGTAACGAAAAAGATGGCTATGCTCTCTTTCTGTTCTTAACCAGGTCGTGCAGATCCTGATCAATTTCAGCCCTGATGTTGGAGAGTGTACCTCGGGCCCCGGAATTAAGCCAGGTAAAAATCTCCTTCTTGTTAAACAGAATCCTCTTACCATTCTTAATATGAGGAATC
>JAKQQL010000475.1:0-1131 GCA_029564175.1 Candidatus Cloacimonadota bacterium | reverse complement strand
AAAGAGACGGAGGCGAAGAAGGGTTCGGAGGCGACAACCATTTTGCCACAATGGAAATTATAAGATTTATGCTGGCCTCTCTTGAATTACGCGGAATGAAAAACTACGTTTATGCAAAAGATCCATATTATTCATGCTGGCTGAATCCCATACTTCTCAACGCAATCAATGCATATATTGAAATCGGATATCTTACCAGTTATAAATTCAGAAAAATTCTGACTGAAGAAACGGATGCTTTGGCTGAAGCAGTTGCAGTCGCTTCTTATTCTCTTTTAGCAGAAACTAGAGTCATAAACATTCCGGATTTTGACAACAAACCAAGATACAAAAAAATCAATTTACAGAAGTATGATATAGATAATAAATCATACTTTGATCTTGTGAGCAAATGATGAAATATTTAAAATATTTTCTTATATTATATCTTTTCACGTCATCATCGATATTTTCAAATGATATTTCTTCTGCAGCAAAAAAAGCAAAAGAATCCGTGATTCTGATTACTGTATTTTCTTCTAAAATAATTAATGGAAAAACAGTTTATTACAAAACAGGTTACGGTTCAGGAACCGTTATTTCTTCAAAAGGACATGTAATAACAAATTATCATGTAGTTAAAAAGGGAGATTATTATATCGCGACTCTTTCTGACGGTACAGAAACAGAATTTGAAAAATTTACTTCGGGTAATTATTTCAGATTCGATTATGAGACCGACTTGGCTTTAATGAAATTAAAACACGGCAACTACATTCCGATTGAATTGGCTGATTCTTCCAATTCATCAGAGGGAGAAACAGTTATCGCCGTAGGAAATCCTTACGGACTCAGACACTCAATAACAAGCGGAATAATTTCATCAATGGGCAGATGCGATATAGGATTTTCTGCTGTTGAAGATTTTATTCAAACTGATGTACCGATTAATCCAGGCAACTCGGGCGGACCATTGATAAATCTTAATGGACAGATGATCGGAATAAACAGTGCGATACGGACCTCAACCGGATCTTTTCAAGGCATCAGTTTTGCAATACCTTCGTATATAGTAAAAAAAGTTGCCGAAGATCTTCTCCTTTACGAAAGAGTGAGAAGAGGATGGATCGGAATACTTGTAAAAGAGGAATT
>JAKQQL010000506.1:0-1139 GCA_029564175.1 Candidatus Cloacimonadota bacterium | reverse complement strand
TCGAAACGGAACGTGGCATCTACGTCAGATCCTTTTGGGAAAGTTGTTCCATGGAAAGAGATGTCTTTGGATATTCGCGAACTGCTTTTTACTGTCAGAGGGGCATACAGAGCAAATAGATTATGCCTTTCATAAAAACGGTACCCGAATTGAATTCTGTAAAACGGCCTGGTTTTTGGAGTGATATCATCTTTCAGTGAAAATTTAGTGCCTTTGCCGCTGGGAATTTGAACGTCATTATAAGCTGTGAAAACTGCACCGCTTTCTATGTCGATCCATGCTGAAGCATTCAGAAATGCTGAATAAAATATAACCGATAAAATTAGATAAATTATTTTCATAGCATTATCCTTAATTGAAAATTCAATACTTATCAGTCAGTCCTTTAACAGAATCTGAAAAGCTGATAGCAGAAGTTTCTGCAACAGATATCAACCTTAACATAATAGCTCCTTTTCTTTTTTTGTCACTAAATTATAGCAAAGAATAGATTGATAATCAAGATACGGGTAATAAACCGTGTCTTTAATGAAAAAACACGGTTAACGATATAAAGACATGCGATTGGCTCTGTGTATTAAAGCTCATCTCGGAGAATATTGAAGTTTACTTTCATTGTATAAATATAAACTTCAATTTGTTGAATATAAACCAGCAGTATAACTATGAAACTAGAACACTCAATAATAGACTGAAGTGAATGATAATTGCTTTACATTCTTCAGAAATAAATATAAAGTTCTCAAAATAATGATGTATAAGGATATCGTTTTGAAATTTTCATTAATAATTTCACTTTCTCTTATTTTTTATTCTTGTTCCGGAAACTCAGTTCCTCAAATCGATCCTATGAAACTTGGGATCGGAGGATATGTTGCCGCCAAAGATGAATTTTTAAATGATGAAATCAAAAAAGCAGATTTCGGAAGCTGGAAACTTCTCAGGCATCTTAATTATTATTATGCGGATAAGTATGATGGAGAAATAACTGCTCCGTACTATGTCATGTTTGTAAACATCGCAGCATTTGAAACAGAGCAGTTCGGAATTGCTGTCGGTCCTGATGATGATTTACGGTTTACAGAAAACAGCGGAAAAACCTGGACGTTAGCAAAAGGCGGAGAAGTTTACTGCCGTTT
>JAKQQL010000439.1:0-10091 GCA_029564175.1 Candidatus Cloacimonadota bacterium | reverse complement strand
GTATGAAGATAAAATCGTTGAAGCAGAATTGTATCAAAATAAAGAAATTGCATAACATACTTAAAATATGAAAGTTATCATGATAGTGTGTCTGTTTTTAAATAAATTTATCAAGGACTTACATGTCGGAAAGATGAGTTACATTCGTCATATATATTTGGGAGCAACCCTTTCATTGTTGATTTTTCTGATCATGCGTTTTATTGGTATTTAGACGTTATAAGCAGTTCTTGTTTGTCTGTATCAGTTGTCTTATCTTCATTTTTATAAACGCTTGATTAATCTTTCGGCCTCTCATTAAGCCCCTTTTTAGGATGATGTTGAAAACTCTTTACAATAAAGCTTCTGAGTATTTCAATGGGAATCATATCAATATTTTCTTTTTCAACCAGTATGGTGAGCGTATCATTTGGTTTTATCAGAGTAGTTCCTGAAGGACTGACTATTTTCTTGCCTCTGGTCAGAAAAATAACCAGTGTACCCGGAGGTAATTTAAGTTCAGAAATCTGACAAGTCCCCTCATAGATAGTCTCATCGATAAAGACATCAATCACTTCATAATTTGTATCCTGAATGGTAACCAATTCCATCACTCTGGAAGACATATCTTTCTCTTTTGTGCCAAGTTTAAATTTCTCCAACAGATAAGTAAGAGTTGTGCCCTGAAACAACATGGAGAGCGTTACTGTAAAAAACACAATATTAAAAATCTCATGATTGTGGTCATAACCTGCTGCGGAAGGATAGGTTGCCAAAACAATCGGAACTGCTCCACGTATGCCACTCCATGAGACAAATATTTTTTCCTTTATTTTTAACCCTGAAAACAAGGTTAAAAGCCAAACAGAAAGCGGTCTGGCAATAAAACTGATGATGATAAAAACAATAATTCCTTTATCCCAGATAGATGAAAATTTAGCAGGGAACACCAGTAATCCTAACAAAATGAATAAGCCCATATTCGTGATAAAAGACAATGTGTTATTAAATGCCAGAAGTCCTTTTTTGTATGGGATGATACTGTTACCCATTACAAATCCAGCAAAAAATGAGGAGATTACGCCACTTGCTTTAAACATTTCAGCCAGACTGTAACTGAGCAATACAATTGCGATGATATAAACATAGAAAAATTCTTTTTCATTACTACGTATTTTATTAAACACCAAAACAGCAAGGTATCCGATTAATAAACCGATTCCTACGCCTCCTCCTAATTGCCAGAGAATTAGAAGAAGAGATTTTAAAATATGAAATTCTTTACCGCTCAGTAAATTTAAAACAAACATCGTTAAAACTATCGCCATAGGGTCATTTAAAACAGATTCCATCTCTGTTACCGATTTTACATGATACTGAACAGATTTGTTCTTTAAAATAGAAAATACAGCTGTAGCATCCGTTGAAGACAGTATTGAACCCAATAACAATGCGTAGTAAAATGGCCAGCCACTTATTTGGTAAAAAAGTAAAGCGGTGATAATTGCTGTTAAAGCCACTCCTAGTGTGGCAAGCAAAGATACAGGGGTTAAAACAGAGTTTAAATTACTTTTTTTGGTGCTGAATCCTCCTGTGAATAGAATAAACATCAGGGCAATATTAGCAATATTTTTTGTTAATACGGCATCATCAAAATAAATGAGACCGGTTACATCACTGCCAAATATAATCCCAATCAACAATGACATCATAATCAAAGGCACATTGACTTTGTGAAAAATGTTTGCCAATAAAATTAAGGTTAAAAGTAAAAGGGATATAACCAACAAAACTTCTCCTTTCATAAACAGATTATCTTCTGCTTATACAAACATAAAAATTTATTTTTGACTGACAGGCAATTATAGAATTGTTTTTAAAGTAAATTCAGACTAACCAAACACTTTTTTAGTTACAATTAAAAAAGTTGTTATTTTTATTAAATCTGTTATCTTATCTCTATAGGAGGAATAGAAAATGATTAAGAATGCAAAAATAAAAACAAAAGTAATATTTTTTACTTTATCAGGTTTTTTCTTTTTATCTGTTGTTTTGTCATTTATAAGTATTACCAGAATGAATGTACTGGCAAGCGAAATCTCTAACGAAGTCTTGTTAGAGAAACTAAAAGGAGATATTAACTCATCAGAAACATATCTCAAACGTTTTTATGGTGATATTAACTTTAAAGACCAATCTTTAGTTGATGCTCAGGACTTAAGTCTAGAAGGCAGATTTGATTTTGTTGATACAATTAGCGAAGAACTCAATGTAGTGGCAACTATTTTTATTAAAGAAGGAGATGATTTTAAAAGAATCAGCACAAGCATCAAAAAAGATAACGGCGAAAGAGCAGTTGGGACAAAACTTGGGAAAGACAGTGCAGCATATCCGGATGTTTCTTCCGGAAAGACCTATATTGGAGAAGCTGTTATTCTTGAAAAAAAATATCTGACAGGTTATAAACCAATTAAGTCAGCAGAAAATGAAGTGATGGGTATATTATTTGTTGGAATACCTCAGGAATCAGTTAATTCTTTAATCAAAAAAAATATACAAGTTTCGTTAATCTTTCTAGTAATCGTTTCATTGGTAGCACTAATTGGTATTAGCTTCTTTATGTATTATGTGATTAAGCATCTATTAAAACCGATTGAAAGTACAACTATCATGTTGAAGGATATTTCTGAAGGTGAAGGAGATTTAACTCAAAGGCTTGAAATTATATCTCAGGATGAAATGGGAGAGCTCGCACTATATTTCAATAAATTTATTGAAAAAATCCACAATGTGGTTAAAATTATTGTCCAAAATGCTGATACTTTATTGCAAAAAAGTTTAGATTTATCAAAAACAGCTGAGAATTTGGTTACTAATGCTCAAAATATGAACCTTCAGTCTCAGTATGTTTCTGCATCATCAGAAGAAATCAGCTCTAACGCAAATGTGATTGCATCAGCGGCTGAACAATCAAGTAGCTCTGTTTCTACAGTAGCTGTTGCAACAGAGGAACTATCTGCAACGATAAATCAGGTAGCGAATGCTTCAGAAGAAACCAGTAAAAATGTAAATTATACTGTAACCGAAATAAATCATCTGGAATCAGATATTCAAGATGCAGGGAATTCAGTCAATCAACTGGTTAATGAAATTCATGGAATTGCATCTGCTATTGAAGAAATGAATGTTACTTTAAATGAGATTTCCAGAAATACACAACAAGCATCTGATGTCTCCACTAAAGCAAATCAGGAAGCTCAATCTGCTAACAAAGTAATGTCCGAGATGAAAATCCTCTCAGTTGAAATTGGAAAGATTGTTAAATTAATCAATGATATCGCAGATCAAACCAATATGCTTGCCCTGAATGCAACAATAGAAGCAGCCAGTGCCGGTGATGCAGGAAAAGGCTTCGCAGTTGTCGCCAATGAGGTTAAATCACTTGCCAAACAAACTGCTGAAGCAACATCAAATATCGCTTCACAAATAGAAAAAATTCAAATATCTGCTAACAACTCAAGTAAGTCTATTGAAAATATTGCACTGATTATTACTCAGTTAAATGAAATTAATACTGTAATTGCCTCCAGTATTGAAGAGCAAAACATTACGACCCGAGAAATTTCTCACTCTTCAGGCAGAATGTCAAAAAATGCAAAAGATGTTGAAGACAGAATAGACCGTGTGATTGATTATGCAAAAAATATTACAGTTAATGCAAATAAAGCAACAAAAGCTGTTACTGAAATATCAAACAGTTCAGTTGAATCTGCTAAAGCAGCTCATGAAATTGCAAACAATAGCTCTCAAGCCAGCACAGGTGTTCAGGAAATCACAAAAAATACTGTAGAAATAAGTCAAGGGATTCAGGATGTTACAAAAAACATATCAGAAATGCTTTTTAGCATTGAATCAACAGCCACTGATGCCTCTCTTACTAAAAAAGCATCTGATGATTTGCATAAGATAGCTGATGAACTTAATGCGCTTGTGGCCGCATTTAAGGTATAATTTAGATCCTAACATTATCTATAAATAAAAAAGAAATCAGGCAAGCTTAAGCTTGCCTTTTTAATTAATGAATAGTTTTTGATTTTTTTATCGTCTTACAATTTTGTAATCTGCTGACAAAAATGTAAGTGCTATCCACACAAATTGCCTGTTTTTAGCCTTTTTTGATTGGCACAAAAGTTTCTAATACTATTTTAATACGGAGGAAAAATGAAAAGACTATCAATCATATTATCCCTCATACTGATTATCATAAAGTGTCTCGCAGTCAGTTATCAGGAATACAATCCCAACGATGAACGGTTCAGAGTGCTTGCTTTACAAAAAGCGAAAATCAGACTGGAACAGTCAGAAAGAGATTGGAAAAATGCCAAAGAACTTTTTGAAAAAAAATTGATTTCACAATCTGAGTATAAAGAATATGAGCTTCAGTATCAGAATGATAAAATTAGTTTTCAACAGTATATGCTGACGGTTATCTATGATAAACCTCATATTATGGTTTTATCTGCAGCTAAATCTCAGTCTGCTGATGGGAAAAATCATGTGGAACTCATCATTCAGAATAATTCAGGCGGAAACTACGGTATTGAAGAATCGCTTTTAAAAGAAGTCAATACGGATAAATTGTCGCCTTCTGTGATTCATAATGTATATGTTTCTCTCCATGATCTACAGGGTAATATCATTTCCCAGCCTTATGAATATCATATTGCTACTCTGAAACTCAACGAAAAGAAAAGAATCAATTTCTCTATCCTGAAAGATGTCGAGTCTGTGATCGTTACTGCTAACTACGGGGATAAGATCGACCAGAAACAAATTTACCTCAGTCGTAAAACAGACTCCAATCTGGTTAATATCACCCCTAATTATTTTTCTCAGGAAGTGGAAAGCGGTCAAACAGCAATTTTTGATCTGAAAATGGAATATTTTGGCAATACCAGAGAAAATATCAGCTATGAACTGATTAACCTGCCTGCTCTGTTTACCTATGAACTCAGCAGTGAAAATATAGTACTCAATCAATTTGCTTTATCTTCCTCTGAACCAACCAAAAATCTTCAGTTAAAAATCAATATCCCCGAAAAATCAGGTTCAAATATAGAATTAGATAAACCCTATCTATTTGAAGTTGTGCTAAAAAACAAAGAAAATGCAATTGTAGGTCAGACCGAATTACAAATTATTCCCACCAGTAAAGCCGACTTGAGAATCTCTTTTGGCAATCAGTATTGGAAAGGAAATGATCACGAACGCATTGAGTTTGTGAATATCAAGCTTGAAAACAAAGGAATGAAGACGATTACTAATCTGAATTATGATATCTTTCTGCCAAACGACTGGGAGTACAAAGTTAGTCCTGAAAAGATTGAAAAACTGGACCCAAAAGAAAAGGTCAATATCAAATTGGAAATTATTCCTTCAAAAAATACATTACCAGGTATCTATTCCCTTAGATTTAAAGTCAATGGCAGTAATGTCAACCGTATTGTTCAGACCACTGAACAGGATCTGAAAGTCGAACTGGTAAAGAAAACCAATATCTTTGTAATCATTATTTCTCTGTTATTTTCAATCGCCATCGTTATCGGTGCAGGATATTTCTTTTGGAAGATATCAAAGAATTAAACCCGTACTGCAAGCTTCCAGCTTGCAGAAAGCTACAAGCAAGATGCTTATAGTACGATATAATGCAATTACCAATAACCATTACATAAATCATTAAGGAGGTAAAATGTTAAAACTATTCATCATCCATGAGATGAAAAGTCTTTTAAAAACCAGAAAAGTCATCTGGTCGTTGCTTTTGTTTCTGACATTGTTTTCTATCTTTTTTTATATTCGTCTGGACGATTTTCAGAAACGGATGAATAACTACATTCAAGATGTGGAACAAACCGAAAAGCAACTTTCTGAGGCAACGAACTATTCTTTTCTCAATCCCCGTGCTATAAGAAAACCAAAACTCTTTTCCATTTACCATGAAGGGAATACGCACACCTACGGTAATGTCATTAATGTGGAATTCTTTGAGCCTATTCTTGAATCAGCCCTCATGAACACGGAATACAATTTATACTTTAAGGATTACCCTCAAATTGACATCACCTATCTGGTCACTTTTTTCCTCTCGCTATTTATCCTGCTGATTAGTTATGATTGCATCAATCGTGAAAAAGCAAATGGTACACTTAGAATTGTCATGACCTGGCCATTTAAAAGAAATCTGTATCTGTTAAAAAAACTAATCGGGATATTTACCTTTGTAAGTATTGTTTTTAGTCTGCCTTATTTCTTAAGTTTCATCGCCCTGATTATCCTTTATGGCTCGATGATCAGCTCCGGATTTATTACCAGCTACATCGTTTACTGGATTATGGTATTATTATACATTATGATTATCTCGTGTATAGGCGTTCTGATTTCCATATTAACTCACAAACCAGGTAAATCTCTGGTATTAGCACTCTTCTTATGGACTTTTTTTTGTATCATCAATCCGGTTTTATGGAGATTTGTTCACGATTATCTTCCAAGAAAACAGGCTGAAAAAATACATAAAGAATTAGATGTGGTTACAGGAAATCTCTTTTCTTTTAATTATCCTGATTCACTTAATCTGAATAACATGAGTCACTATAACTGGAACAGCAATGGAAAGAATGCTTATGTTACTGTATTTGGACCTTCCAGTACCATGAAAGCCCACAGAGAATATAACCGGTTCACCATGAAAAATTATATGCCTCTGGTTTATAAAAGAGAAGAGTTATATACCTTGTACGACATAGCCAACAAACGCTATAATGAATCCTCTCATTATTTTATGTTTTTCAATCCGAATGAGGTTTTAGATAATACAGCTTCTATTATCGGGGGTAGTTCACAAGCTGATCAAAATCAGTTTATTGAAGATGCCAGAAGCGTACGAAATTCATTTTTAGATCAGGGAGTTCGTGATGGATGGCTTTATAGTAATGAATTCTTTGCCTGGTATGATGCTAATGTAGAAGCAGATGATCTGCCTAAGTTGGGTTTAGATTTACAATCAATAACCAGCTGGGATCAATTCTATGTTTTTATGGAGTCAAAAGTCGGTTTTTATAAAATGAAAGTGCCTCAGATGAAACGCTATCAACAAAGAGAAGTACATATATCTGAAATATTCCCCAAAATAGTCCCTTCTCTTATCATTATGATCACACTTATTTGCGGATTGCTTTATTTCTTAAAAATAAAATTTGCCGCATACGATATCAGGTAAGGAGTTTGAAATGTTTAAATCTCTATTTTATAAAGACTTAATGTTGTTAATCAAGGACTTTAAATTTCAGGTATTCTTTATTATCTTGATGATATTATTTATTCTAAGCGGGATTGCTTCAGCAAATCAGGTAAAAAAACAACAAAAAGAATATCAGGAAGAGATCAATTCTGAGATGAAATATGCTCAGAACAATTCGGGCAGAATGATGTATTTGATTGCCAATCAGGGGATTAAATACTATCATACCCCAGGTATTTCGGATATGGTGCTTGAAACAAAAGGTTTTCCAACGGCTTTAGGTACCAATATTTTACATTTCAATCCTTACGCTTACAAAAGAACAGCAGAGGGTTATTCCTTCAGTTTGAACTGGCTCTTTATTTTGGGCTTGATTGGTTCGTTAATGGTGCTGATTTTCAGTTTTGATTCTCTTTCTGAGGAAAAGATTAATGGGATGCTGAAACTGCAAACCGTTTCCGGATTAAGCAGAAGTCAGATCGTTTTCAGCAAGTTCTTGTCTATCCTTACGCTTTATCTTCTGGCAATCATACCGGCGGGAACGGTTTCTTTACTCTTGTTCTCAGGGATGACCGGACTATTTTCCTTTCTCTTTTTAGTTAAAACAGTCTTGTTCATTTTGTTTTCAATCCCCCTGATTTCTTTTTTCATATTGATTGGTATATGGATTTCATTGAGTCGTCATCACATGAGTAATATTGTCATTGCCTTAAGTTTCTGGTTGATCTTTATTATTATCATCCCTCAATTAGCCAGTATTGTAGGGAAAAAAATATCCCCGATTGCTTCGCACAAAGAAATGAATCAAAGAATTCAAGATGCTGCCTCAAAAGTGCATAAAGAATATTACAAAAAATATACCTTTGATTTTGGGGGTAACGGGACTCTTGAAAAAGGGATTCGTTCTAAAGGCTTTGATGCTGCTGATGCTGCCAGAGCGAAACAGGCAGGTCTGAACAGGGAAATCTATTTCAAACAGATAGAAACCATTGAAAAGATTAGTTTCCTGTCTCCATACAGCATATTCAAACATGTTACAGAGATCATCTTTGATAAAAACTTTTACCGTATGAAAAAAGACATAGATCATCTGCAGATAATCCAACAGGCAATCAAAGATGAAATTCTGGAAGAAGACAAAAAAGACCCGGAAAGTATGCATCTCTGTTATGCTTATGCCGAAGGCGACAAATATGCTGTCATGGGTAGAGGCGTAACACCTTTCTCTGATAAACCGTATCCTCATCCTGAAAAACTCATCAATACAGACTTTCAGGAAGAAAGCCTTTTCATAAAACTGCAACATATCTCATTATGGATATTTGCCATGATAATGATTGATATACTGTTGCTTGGCACAATCAATATGATATTCAGAAAATACGACATCCGATAGAAAGGAAATAATCATGATAAGAATAGATGATATAAGTAAACGATATGAAGATGGGATTCTTGCGCTGAATCACCTGTCTATAAGTATAGCTGAAGGACAAATTTTTACACTGCTTGGCTCAAATGGTGCTGGTAAATCCACAACGATCAACATCATTTGCGGCTTCATCCCCCCTACAACCGGTGATGTGATTATCAATGACTGCTCTTTGATCAAAAATCCTGTTCAAATCAAACAGCACATAGCCTATCTTTCAGAAAATGTCCTTTTATACAATCACTTCACCGGTTTTCAAAATCTACAGTTCTTTGCCCGTCTTAGCGGCAAAAATATGAGTAAGTCTGATCTGGAAAATGTTCTTCGCGAAATCGGACTACAGGATCGTTATATCCATAAAAATGTAGATACTTATTCCAAAGGTATGCGTCAGAAAATCGGTATTGCCATCGCTCTGGTTAAAGATGCCTCTGTTTTTTTACTGGATGAACCTTTTTCCGGACTTGACCCGAAGGCTGCCTTTGATTTTCAGAATCTGCTGATGGACCTGAAAAATAAAGGAAAGACAATTTTGATGTCCACCCATGATATCTTCAGAGCCAAAGAAATGGCTGATGTGGTTGGCATCATGAAAGACGGTTGTCTGGTCATGATCAAAACCCGTGAAGAAATGGAGCATGATGACCTCCAGCAAATTTATCTGGACTACATGGAAGGAAGACTCGCATAAATGTTTTTTAGCACGGAGGGTAAAACCTCCGTGTTTTTCTATTGACAGCCAGTTCAAATAGTGCTATAGAATGATTAGAAAGTTGAGATATGATTGGAGGATTCATGGAAATAAAAGGTAAGATTGTTGAGGTAAACAAAGATAACATGAATGAACATCCTCAGTATATTTGCTATATCAATCCAAAACACCCCTGTTTTCACTTAAAGGACGAATGGTTACTAAAACGATTTGATGAAGGTTTGAAAATAAAATTATTCTATCCGGAAAATGCCAAAAAAGCAGAAGGCTTTATCGAATACACTTTGGGAGAAAACTGCTGGAGAGGACTCAATGCCAAAGGCTATATGGTCATACATTGCTTATGGGTATCTGGCAAAAAGTATCGTGATAAAGGGATTGGCAGCTTATTGATTTCTGATTGTGAAAAAGAGGCTAAAGAACAAGGTTTAAACGGTGTGGCTGTTTTATGCAGTTCAGATGCATTTATGGCAGGCGAAGCAATCTTTTTAAAAAACAATTATATTCTTGTTCAGAAACAAGGGAAGTACTATTCACTATATGCCAAACAATTTAGAGACGGAGAAAAGCCATCTATAAATATCATTCTTCCAAAAACTGACAATAAGGGAACAGAGATATATTATTCTCATCAATGCCCATGGGTGGCTCGTTTTATGTTTGAGCTG
>JAKQQL010000417.1:0-1646 GCA_029564175.1 Candidatus Cloacimonadota bacterium | reverse complement strand
CACGGAAACATTGGCATGCAGCTTAACTAATTACAGGTTTGAGGAAGCATTGAACAGGTTAAACAGAATCTTATCAGATTGTGGTCTTAGGAAACTTGATAATGCTGATTTAGTCTGGGATGAAACTCTGGGGATTTGTGGCAAACACAAAAAATGTATGAGTTACTTCGTTGAGTCAGTAGATTACCTGATAAAGAACCATTCTGAAATTGAGAAATGGATACAGTACTTTCAAGGCTCTGAATTTGCTGATCATCAATGTGTAAGAAATGTTGCTCAGTATTATGGTCAGTTCAGGATTGATTTGGAACAGGGTCTGTCAGAAAGAATTGATGATAAACAGGAAGATCTTGAAAATAAGCCTTTTGAATTTGTAGAAGTACTTGAAAAGGAATTAAAAGCATTATTTGAAGAAGGGAATATTATTGATGCAGAGTTAAAATCTATCAAAGACCTGGCAACTCAACAGTGTAATTCGCTGATAAATAACTCACTGATTACAGCTATAAATAAGATCAGGCGAAAAACGAACCAACAGGAATACGCAATTCCGCTGGAAGAATACTTAAAGCAATCTTCTTTCCTTAAAACAAAGAGTCACTGGAAGAGCCAGGAAGAATCTTTCATGGCAGAAGGCCAAAGCTATTTCATTGCAAATGGAGTAAGCACACTCTTCGATTTCTATATCAAGGTCATTGAAATGAAGGGAGATCTTGATTGGGATAAATATGAAACTGAGCTTGAAGAACTTAAGAGGTTAGGCCTAGTAAAAACCAGGGTTGAAATTATCTGATATGATTACTTACTTAAATTGTCATAAGAACCGCACTGAATTCAAAATGCTTCAGCAATTGACTGATGTGAAACTGGTTGATATTGACAATTTAGAGCAGGGATCTCTTCTGATTCCAGGTGTCATGCTTAAGAGTCTGACGAAAGAAAATGCCAGGGAGTTATCAAAATGGATTTCTTTCCGGGCTAACCATCTTATACTGACACCTGCCTGGATTAATATAGACCTCAATAAAGTCCTTGCCATTAAACCTGAAGTAAAAATAGAGGCCAGTTCATCTGGTGATACTGGCGACTATACCATAAATACTTCAGTTAATAGTTCTTTTTACCAAGAAGGAAGTATCAAAAAGGGAATCAGGTTTCGTAATAATACATCTTCGTGTCTTATTACGGTCACAACATTACCAATACTTGATTATCGCCACAGTATATCTGAAGATCAAAGAAGAGACTGGTGGAAAATGATAACTCTCAATGATTCAGATAGTGGTGAAGATTTTAACAGAAAGCCTGATTCGAAAAACCTTCTCAATGTTGAAGATAAAATGATACTTCTCCTCTTTGGAGCCAAGATTCCTTTATTCATCGAACCAGAAAAGGTCATTAAGAAGTATTTCGGAACAAACCTTTCCTCTGGCGTCATTAAAAGTTCTGTGAATAAACTTGAGAAAATGGGTTTGGTGAATGAAACAAGTCTTACTGTCGAGGGGCGAAAATTGATACAACGTCAAAACCTAGATTCTTTTCAGGATGTACTAATTAAACGTAAAGAAAACTCAGATGGATGGGATTAATAAAGAAACTTCACTGGCTCAAAGTCTGGTAGCATCAGTCCAGTTGAACTTACCTGG
>JAKQQL010000505.1:0-2522 GCA_029564175.1 Candidatus Cloacimonadota bacterium | reverse complement strand
GGATTAGTCTCTATATATTTTGTTACGTCAATTATTCTCTCAAGGGTCAGGGAAGCGTAATTGGCTGAATCCTTTGAAATATATTCAGCAATTGATTTTAAATCATTAAGGGATCTTTGAGTCCAGATTATTTTAACCATGCTTTAAGTTCTTTCTTAACCTGATCGGTTGTAAAGACTCTCCCTTGCTCAATATCATTCAATCCTTCCTCAATTTTATTCAGGAGGATAAGTTCTTCCACAACCTGATCAACAGTGAAGTTATCAGGTAGCCTGTCGATTGTCTTTCTTACTTTTTCCTTAGTTAACATAATGTCTGAATATTTATACAAAGATATTGAAAAGCAGGACTCAAAAAATGCTATTTTATTTAATTCAATCCATCGAACCGTCGAACCATCGAACCATCATACCATCGAACCTTTCACCCTCCATAGCTTTCTTTGTCCTCCGAAATAGAATGAAGGAGGGGTGCGACGGTGTGACGGTACGAGGGGAAGAGGGTACGACGATGCGAAGGTACGAAGGTGCAAGGGTACGACGGTACGAAGGTGCGACGGCATAAGGTATTACCTTACGTTAATTCTTTTTGTTAATCAGATTTACAATAACCTTTATCATGGTATCTTTTTCTTCAAATTTACTGACCGCAATAATTAATGTTAGTGCTACAAGTGCATTATCAGCAATCCTTTTATTACCTGAGTTGTCATACAGAATACCATTGCGATCCAGAAAATAAAGAAACAGAAATGCAGCTATTCTCTTATTGCTATCAACGAAAGAGTGATTCTTTGTAATTCGATACATTGCCAATAATCTTCACTACATTTTGAAGTTCGCGTAGTTGTTCATTCTGCTGAGCAAGCCGTTTTTCATTTAAAGTATATCCTTTTATAAGATATTCTTTTAAGATTTTATTTGCCCAGATCCTGAATTCAACACCCCGTTTCGAATTAACTCTATAACCAACTGAAATTATTAAATCAAGATTATAATACTTTATTTTTCTTGTTACCTTTCTTTCACCTTCTGTTTGAACTTGTACAAAAAATGCACAAGTTGATTTCTCTTTTAATTCTTTTGATTTATAAATTTTTGAAATATGCCTATAAATTGAAGTTCTGTCGGTTTGAAACAGGTCTTCAAATTGATATTGATTCAGCCAGACAGTGTCTTTGTCAAGTTTTACCTGAATTTCAGTGTTCCCGTCTTCTGATTTGAATATTTTGATTTCAGAGTTGGTCATAGTCATTCTTTTCAAATGTAGTCATAACGAAGTTATCAGAATTTTTTAATTTACCATTTACATGAATTGACCATTACACTAAAAGTCTTGGAGCAATGCATGTTGGTGGTCGTCTTATGATCATTGATTCAGTCGCTGTATTAAATTTGATTAATAGATACTTTTCAAATATCCAGAGTATGAAAACAAGGAAGGTAGAATTAGATGTAGATTTTATTGGGGGACAAACTTCTTTGAGTAAGGAAGAAGAAAAAACCATTAGTGATTATATCAAAAGAAATAAGGCAAGAAAAGCGAAAAGTCTTTCTCGCAGTTATAAAACCACTAAACAATTGGCATCAGGTAACGCCCACTAATTATAGCGACGGCCGTTATACTTAACAAATTCTATCTTTTTTGTTCAGTACAACAATAATATTACATAAATTGACAACCGTCAAACCGTCATACCATCGAACCGTCGAACCCTCGGGAAGTGAGCAAATCAGCACATTTTATATTGCTTTCAGAAAAGTTCTTCCGGATTGATTTTAATAAATTCCTGCCATGGCAGTCTCATTTTATCAATACAGATTGTTTTTACAGGGCTAAATATCTTTTGAAATGCTGACATTCCTTTTTTACTCCTTGAAACAGAACTTTTAACTTCAATGCCTATAAGCTTTCCTTTGCTTTCAATAACAAAATCAACCTCATCATTTCTGTCTCGCCAGTAATAGAGATTAAATCGACCACGTAATGATTCATTTGCCAGATAAGTTCCCACTATGGATTCGATTACTCTCCCCCAGGCATCAGGATTATTTTTTACATCTGCAAATTTCAACGGATTTTGTGAGCTAAGTAATGCATTATTATAAACCTGTAATTTGGGGCTGCTCGATTTCGTACGTACAGGTGAAAGAGAATATTTCTCTATACCACATAATAAACCTGCTCCTCCCAGAAGAAGAAGGTAATTCGCCAGGGTTGTTGCATTACCTGCATCATGAAGCTGTCCAAGCATTTTTGAATAAGACAGTATCTGGCCTGAATAAAGGCATCCCAGTTCAAATAAGTTTTTCAGCAAAGCCGGTTTATTAACCCGGGTAAGCATCAGGATATCTTTTGAAATGCTTGTTTCTATAATAGAATCCCGAATGTATCTTTCCCATCTGTCTCCATCCTTTATCAAATCAGCGCTGCCCGGATAACCGCCATACCATGCATAAGTATCTTCATCCCATCCAAATGCTTTGTTCATTTCAGTGAATGACCAGTGAGGCAGGATAATG
>JAKQQL010000409.1:0-1167 GCA_029564175.1 Candidatus Cloacimonadota bacterium | reverse complement strand
CGCTTGAAAAATCATTTACCCGCAGAAATTTGCCGACTTCATCAGAAAACTTCACATCACACGAATCAAAAGACATTCTTTCTATCAGGTTTCCCCACTGACCTTTCCGTTTAACATCATACATTAAAAAAACAAATCCATTCTTAGCCGCATCGTTGGAAATAAAAGTCCGGCTGGCCTCAGAATCCGGATTTATTATACCTGCATCAACCATCAGTTTAAGGCTTTGAGACTTTGCAGATACTTCTTCTGCCAATATTATTGTTTTTTCAGAAGCTAAATTAATTCCGTGGTCCAAGGCTTCTCGGGTATTACTCGATATCAGATTTCCGATTCCGCGGTTAACAAGTGAATTGGTAGCAATGATCACGGGCAAAGAAGGAAGAATGGCAATTGACATAAAGACGAGAGCGATTTTTGTCCGGATACTGGTATCTTTAGGTGCAAAATCTTTTTGCGCCCGGCGTTTAAATGATACAAATATCAAATAAAGGGCAATTATTATCGGAACTGCCATCAAAACATTTATAAAATAATAATCATCACCGTCCGGAGACACGCGCGGGAAAAGGCCGATTACAACTATCGAACAAAAGAAAAGCAGACCAATAACTATAACATAATCAATTGGTTTTGCTTTTTTTGAATACGATACAAATATAGATTTTATTTTAGCCAGTGATAACCGGATATCCGCCATAACTCTCATCAGAGAGCATTTTTATCCTTGTCAAAATCTGTTTCAATAAGCTTGCAGATCCGCTCAACAACCTCACTCTCTTTTACGCCTTCGGCTCTTATAATAAGCTTTGTTCCGTTAGAAATTCCAAGGCCGAGAACGCTCATTATCGATTTTGCATTCGCCTCATCTTTATCCTTAATCAGATAAACTTCACATGAATCGTACTGCATTGCAATCTTCACAATCATTGTTGCCGGACGAGCATGAAGCCCCGCGTCATGAGTTACTACAATTTCCTTTTCAAACATTACTGCTTCTCCATTCTCATCCAGTTTTGAATTTTAGCATCCAGCTCACGCGCTGAATGAACTCCCATTTTTTTCAGACGCTGATTCAGTGCGGCTGTTTCTACTATGATCGGAATATTTCTGCCTGGTCTTACCGGAAGCAGAACATGAGGAACTTTTACTCCGATAATCTCATAA
>JAKQQL010000398.1:0-1866 GCA_029564175.1 Candidatus Cloacimonadota bacterium | reverse complement strand
AGTCTTATGGATATCAGGCCAACAAGTGCTCAGCTGACAACAATCTTTAAGAATAAGATTACGAGAGCTAAAGATCAGCTTACTGAAAAAATCAAGGAGTGGTTTGATATTCAGGATAACAGAGGATGGATTCTCAGGCCTATACTTCAAAAAAACGCAAGTGACCATGAGATTGAGCTCATTGCAGATGGTTTCAGGCGTATGCTGATTCACCTTACGACAGCTGCAGAAATAGGTGTCAATCCTGAGTTTAAAATGAAAAGTGCAGATTATGAAGAATTCAGGAGTCTGTTATCAAGAAGTGTTTTCCTTGGTCAGGGGGAGAAAAGTAATAACTACAGGGAAACAGGTCTTTTTAACCGCCATAATGATACTTATACAGCAAATATTCCGCCATCACTGATCAGGTGTCTCGCATTTCTTGAAAGTTCAAATAAGCAAGAGATTGAATTTGAAAACAAATTCTTTTTCAGTTGCACACAGAAAGTAGCTTATAAAAAAGTTATTGATCAGTGGATCCAGTTTCTTGGTTTCTTAAGATTGGTCAGGAATGAAAAGGGATTTATTACCAGAGTCAGTTCAATCGATCTCGACAGGAAATATGAACTGGTCAGGAACTGGTTTGAACAAGACTATCCTGAGATGCTCAAGAGACTGGATAAGGAGATTAAAGGAGGTTCGGTTATCAATTTATATAATCAGAAACCATATCTCAAGAAAGACCTCGAAATTGCTCAGGACACAAAAAACAAGATTGATTTCAAATCCTTATCTGTTTTTACAGAAGATCCAGAAGAAAACTGGTCTGGTGAACTTCAGAATCTGGATGTATTTCATGAGAAATGTGATTTCATTTTTAATAAGGAGCGCTTCAACTCTATAAAATTCGATGAAACTGTTATCAGGACTTTAAAGATTGAGGATACCAAAATTGAATTGTGGTACAGGATCGGACATGTATTTGAACTGATAAAATATATAAGCTCAATAAGGGATAAGTCTGTAGACCTTGTAGTACGTAAAATTGATGAAATAAAGGCAGGGTCTACTTTTAAGGAGTATCAGATGCCTGTCTCACCTTTGATAAATATACTTAACCGTTTTAAAAATGAACTTGAATGGGCAACAGATTTTGATTCTACATCGAGTTTGCCAACTGTGGGTGATGTCACAGAAACATTGGCATGTAGCTTAACTAATTACAGGTTTGAAGAAGCATTGAACAGGTTAAACAGAATCTTATCAGATTGTGGTCTTAGAAAACTTGATAATGCTGATGTAGTCTGGGATGAAACTCTGGGGATTTGTGGCAAATACAAAAAATGTGCGTATTACTTCGTTGAATCAGTAGATTATTTGATAAAGAACCATTCTGAAATTGAGAAATGGATTCAGTACTTTCATGGCTCTGAATTTGCTGATCATCAATGTGTAAAAAATGTTGCTAAGTATTATGGTCAGTTCAGGACTGATTTGGAACAGGGTCTGTCAGAAAGAATTGACGATAAACAGGAAGAGCTTGAAAATAAGCCTTTTGAATTTGTAGAAGTACTTGAAAAGGAATTAAGAGCATTATTTGAAGAAGGGAATATTATTGATGCAGAGTTAAAATCTATCAAAGAACTGGCAACTCAACAGTGTAATTCTCTGATAAATAACTCACTGATTACGGCTATAAATAAGATCAGGCGAAAAACGAACCAACAGGAATACGCAATTCCGCTGGAAGAATACTTAAAACAATCTACTTTCCTTAAAACAAAGAGTCACTGGAAGAGCCAGGAAGAATCTTTCATGGCAGAAGGCCAAAGCTATTTCATTGCAAATGGAGTAAGCACACTCTTCGATTTCTATATCAAGGTCATT
>JAKQQL010000373.1:0-1024 GCA_029564175.1 Candidatus Cloacimonadota bacterium | reverse complement strand
GCACTGAAAAAGGTAAACGGTCTATGCGAAAACCAATTATGTCATTGACATCAAAAGAATTATCTTTCCCCAGGATATTTAAATAGTCCGCACTATTCTCAAGCACACCACTTTCTAATAAATAAGATGCCATCTGTTCAATAATAAAAGGATTTCCCGTATCCTTCTGCAGAATTTCCTGTTTCAAATCAGCTGGCACATCATCCAGATTCATCATTGATTTATAGAGCTGCCAGGAATAATTTTTACTTAAAGGAGCAAGGTCAAAACGATAAAAGCTAAAATTATCCATATTCAAAATTGGTAGCCTATCATTTTCAATATAACGAGTGGTTGCTAAAATACCTGTATCTTTTATATCTGATTTTCCTAAAATATGGAAGAAATTACGAGATTGTTCATCCATCCAATGTAAATCATCAATATGAAATATAATAGGATTCCTTTTTGTCTCTTCCTGAAGAACTTTTAACGCAGATTGATAAAGTTTACTCAATCTTAAGTCTGGAGGTAGGTTATAAAAATGGGAGTCTTTACCTACATAACCTAATAGACCCGCTATCATTTCTTCATCTTCCTTCCATTTCTTTTCGTTTTTAGACCAATTTAACCAACTCTGATGAAAGCTGGAAGAAGCATTCTGCTGATTATCCTTGATAAGGAAAAGTTGTTGAAATATCTGCCTAATAGGTTCTAATGGTCGGGAATTGGTAAGGCTACACATAATATGAAAGATTCGTATGTTCTTATCTTGGCAGGAGTTAATCACTTCTGTCGCCAATCTGGTTTTTCCAATTCCAGCTTCACCTGCAATATAAATAAAGTAATTATGATGCTCTGCTATTGACTTTGAGATAATCCTCTGTATACTTTTTAATTCATTTTGTCGTCCTACAAATACCGTCCTTAGCTCAGGAACAGATGGTTGCAATTCCTTTAATTTATAACAGGGAATCCTTTTTTTCAATCCCTTTAAAGAAAGATTACCAACAAATTCAAAGTCAAAATTCCTTTCTAATTCCTT
>JAKQQL010000355.1:0-6904 GCA_029564175.1 Candidatus Cloacimonadota bacterium | reverse complement strand
AAGTATTATTTACATATTCAATTTTATCTTCACTCACAATAATAATAGCAACAATCATAGTATCTATCAGTTTTTGTAATGCTTTTTCATCTATGTTTATCTGTTTTCGTCTATCAGATATAACTTGTACATTTTCTTTTCTTCTTTCTTCCATAATATCACGTTACCTCTCTATACGCTTTAACGAACCGTTTTTCAACACATTTAAAGCATAAAAATCAATGACTTTTTCACCTTCGGGTATGTTGTATTTTTCCCTCATCATATCAATAGTTTCTTGAGGTATTTCATCTTCCAATTCTAGAAATGCTCTGCAATTTGCTTCACTATCATCAACCAATCTTGCTCTTCTGTATAAACCAGTTTTGAGATATTTGAACATGACTCGTTTCTTTTTTTCTGGTATACCAGCAACAGCCCCACTTGTTCCCACTCTTTCTATGTATATATCATCAATCGGTATACCAAAATCACGGAAGGTCTGTAAAAATTCTTCTTTATCATCTGAATCAGCTCTTGCTGATACAATAACAATTCTTGAACCTACATGTGCTTTCATATTCTTAAACATTTTTTGTATTCTTGCTACTGTTTTTTCTACTGGTTTTGCTGTCTGACGAAAAAGTTTACCACTTGTGTATTCTGAAAAATCCGCTTCTTCGCCGGGTTTTTGTTTGTATCGTAAAAATTCCCAATTACGAAGCCTGGCTATTACTTCTCCATTTTTTCTTATAATAACCCTTGCTGTAGTATGAAGAATTGTTTCATCAATATCCATAAAAGTGATGCCTGACCCATAAACACTTGACCTTTCATTCATGTATGATTTAAGACGCATTTTTAGACCTCAACTTATTTTTTATAATTCTATTTATATAAATAATATCAAATTATACTGTCTACTTAGTGGAGAATTTTAAAAATGAGATTTGACTTTCATATAACAGAAGATATAGACACAAAAGGATTTGGTATTACATTTATTGACATTGATGAGACACTTTTTAATACATTTGCTAAAATACTGGTAATAAAAGATGGTAAAGTAATAAAAGAACTATCAAATAGTGAATATAATAATTATAGGGCAAAAGAGGGCGAGTCTTTTGATTTTTCACAATTCAGTGATGCTGAATTATTCTACAGAACATCAAAACCAATCGAAAAAATGGTTAAAAGAGCGACAAGAATTATAAAAAGAGCTCATGCTAAAGGTTCTAGAGTAATAATTCTGACTGCTAGAGGATCATTTGATAAAAAAGATGTGTTTTTGAATAAATTCAGACAAGCAGGCATCCCTATTGATTTAGTACGTGTTGAGCTTAGCAAAAATAGAGACCTATCTATTGCTATGGAAAAGAAAATGACAATAATGAAATATTTGAATACGGGCATATATAGGCGTGTACGTGTTTTTGATGATTATATAAGAACATGTAGAGCATTTCTACATATAAAAGATGATTTACCAAAAGAAACATATACAAAAATCAGGGATACATATCAGATTGGTTTTGATGTTCCTGATGAAGAACTTATAAAATTTGAAGCATGGCATGTGCAGTCGGATGGAAGTATACAGGAGATTAAACAATGAGACTACAAAAATATTTAGTAAATGAAATGAATCTGCCTTCTTGGATTATAAACGCTTTCAATAGGGTTAAGAAGGAATTGTCAAGAATGTCATTTGAACAATTCAATAAGAAATGTGAGAGGGCTTTTAATGATATTTTGAATATTATTGACCCCGATGAATTGTCCGCCCTTCTCAAAAAACTTGATATAGATGAACATACATTTAGAAATAAATTATTCAAAGAAAACATTACGTTAGATGAAGATGCAAAACACTGGTGGGATTTGATAAAAGGCGAATTATTTCCAACTATGGCATTTTGGCCTGCACTTCAGGTTTGGCTTGAGATAGATAAGTTGTTAAGAGGAACAGAATATAGTGGTAAAAGTATTGTGTTCTATGCGGCATTTTGGCTGATACTCGTCAGTGGTAAGTATGTCAAAGGATGGATGGATTGGAAAAAATCTAATCCAGAGCAGTATTCCAAAGAAAGAGCAGTAGGTGCTGGTGGTATAATATAAATGAATATAGATGAAAAAATTCTTGATTTTTTGAAACGAGGAGAAAGAGCCAATAGACAGGGAGGTGAGGGTATAGCCTTTCCTACTGGTGAGAATGATAATATATTCAACTTACCACGACCTGAAAAGAAAAAGAAAATGACAAAAACTGGCAAAATGTTTAGCCAGATGAAACAAGCACCACGACAGCAAAGAATGTCTGAAAATACGGAAAGAGCAGAAACACAAATTGGGCAAGGTGTTAAGATAACCGTTGGTACTGAAGCCATATATATAAATCCTGAAAAGGTTGAAAATAAGAGAAAGAAAAAAATTCGTAAGGGGGATAAAATGCCACAGCAGAAATTAACAATACCTGAAAATATTGAGGATAAATATTTAGATGAAAATGTTAAATTACGTTGGAATAATTTTTCACCAAAAACAAGAAAAGCGATAAACAAATTAGAAAAGGAATTTAATGGAGTTAATAGACTTTCTGAATTGTTGGATGATGTTGTAGAAAATGTATGGAGTGATGCAAAATACAGATTCATGTGACAGGGCTGGTGGTAACAATGACCCTGATGAATTTGATTATATTAATCAATAGAGGTGAATAGAATATCTATAAAAACGAATAAATACTCTTGAAAGAGCAAAAAATTTATTGTGTAAAAGAAATGTAGGGGAACATAATGATTGATAAAATAATAAACAAGTATTTGAATGAGGCACCGTTTTCAACGAGAATTGGTAAGAGTTTATCACCAGCCGAGATTACAAAACTGTCAAAAACATTTGATGGTATTGACAAGGATATGGAAAATAGGCTTATAGCGTCTGCCAGAAGAACATGGGATATTATTGCTGGTGATATATTTCAATCACTTGCAGATGAAGGAATAGATACAATGAAACGTGAGGAAGTCATTGAGGTTGTATGTGATGCTGGTTATATGCACTCATATGGACGTGATGATGAGGCATATGCTTATTTTAGATATTTGATAGATAATAAGGGATATTCATATGTTACGAGACTGATGAAAAAAGCATTTCCATATGCTAAATACTCGTAAGGGGAAAATAATTATGTCAATACTTGATAAAATAGATAAATATCTGAATGAAGAATCAGAAAACAATAAATCATATGATGTAAGAAATATTGAGAAAGAAGCCATTGAAAATGATAATTTCAGGAAAGTATTATTTACAGGCAATAATATACAGTTGGTTCTTATGTCATTGAATCCTGGCGAAGAAATAGGTATGGAAGTACATAATGATTCAGACCAGTTTTTCAGAATTGATGAAGGGCAAGGCAAGTTGGTCATCAAAAATGGTGAAACATTCAATTTGGAAGATGGTAGTTCTATTGTAATAAAATCAGGTACATATCATAATATTGTAAATACATCAGAAGATAAAAAGTTGAAACTATACACCATATACGGGCCACCACATCATCCTGAAGGAACAATCAATAAGACAAAAGAAGAAGCTGAGAAAGAAGAACTGGAAGAAGCGGTAGCCGATAGAATGTCATCATTGAAAGGATTACAAAAACAGTTAGCATTTGAGCAGGGTAGGCAGAAAACACTGAAAACAACCGAGCAAAAGGAACAAGGCAGAAAGAGAATAGAAACTATTAAGAAGAATATAGAAACGGTTAAAAATAGCATTAAAGCAGAGGGTTAAAGTGGGATTTTTTGATTCTATCGTCAATAAGTATTTGAATGTTGATACATTTGGAAACCATGTGCCATTCTATCTTGACTATAATAATGGTGAAAAAAATGAAGATACGTTGAAAATGGTTGAAGTGTTCTTACGACTGATAGAAACATTGTATACACGACAAGATTTAAGAGATGCTCTTTCTGAATTTAGACCGTACTTTGATGTAATACCATATCAAGATAAAGAAGATTTCAAGAATGGTTTAAGAGATGAGCTGGCTTCACTGGAAGATATAAATGGCATATTTGATGATTTAGCAAACACAACATCAGCAAAGGATTATGAAGCAGAATTTTATCGGAAAATATTAGAATGGTAAAAAGACATATAAAATCATATCATGTGGCAACGTATAACCCAAAAAGGCATACGATATACACACCTCTGAATGAGGAAAAATATAAGGGTAAAGAATTTCCAGTTGCACGTTCAAGTTGGGAAACTAAGTTCTGTGAGTTTTGTGATACGGCTACAAATGTTATTTCATGGTCATCAGAATCTGTTCGTATACCGTATTATGATACATTAAGGAGAAAATCAAGATTGTATTTTCCTGATTTTACAATGACTGTGAAAGAACAAAATGGTAAGTTACAGAATTATATGGTGGAGATAAAACCGTTTGAGCAGACAATGCCACCAAAACGAAATGAAATGAGTGAACGTACATACATGACAAGATTTGTGGAATTTCAGACAAATTTGGCTAAATGGAAGGCAGCACAGACATTTTGTAGAAAATATGGTTTGATATTTAAGATACTGACAGAAAAAGATTTATTTAAGGATGGTGTTAAATGAAAGAGATTCCTCTACAAAATATAAATGAGAAAGTTACAAAATATTTAAACATGGAGATGTCTCTATTCAATGAAGCAACATTTTTTGGGTGGGCATCCCTTTCTTCGTCTACAAAAGAGTTGATTAGGAAATTTGAGATGAGATTGAAACCAGATGACCGTGAAAGACTAAATAGAGTTTTATTGAAAGTGTTTACTGAAGCAAATGATGCCGGCTTTGACAGAGCAGCGAATGCTCTTGGAATTGATAAAACAAAAGTAGGGGGTAAACGTGAAAAATTCAAATAATTTAATTGATAAATACTTGAATGAAAGAAGTGATTGGAAAAAATATTCAAGGAATACAAGGAATTATATCAATAGATTGGAAGATGCTATAAAAAAAGACCCAACGAATGTCACACAGTTACTATATGACACTTTTCTTGAGGTGTTTCAAGATGGATTTGATAAAGGAAAAGAAGTTGCGTTGAGAGGTAACAAATAAAAAAGGGATTGGTGACAGGATATGCTAACTGCTAGCCCAAGAGTACGAGAAGGAATGGTATGGTTCAAATCAGGTCATTTCTATTCATTTTATTATAAGAAATATGCTAATGACCCCATACCAACCGTTGTTATGCTGAATTGGGTTCATGGTACTCATCCAAATACTGGACACATACACAATTATATACAGGCTATCAACCTTAGTTATATTCCAAGAAATTTTAGAAAAAAATTTGTTCATATGTGGTTGCCAACATTGAGAGCAAATGGTGGAAATGTAAGATTGACATGGGAAAAGGTTGTGGCCAGATGGCCATTTTTAACAATAGCCGTTAGACGATATTTGCTGAAAAGAAATTATATAAAATATGCTAGATTGATACCAGAAGATAAAGTTGAAGAAGAGGTTATTTCCACATGGACACGAGATTATTCAGTGTCAGCCATGAAACAATTTGCGATTATGACAGATAGGGCAAGAGAACGAAATCATAGTTATCACCGTAATTTGTTTGCAAAAAAACTAGCAGAATATCTATATAAATATAAGACGGCGATGAGATAGTAGGAGTAATTTATGGCACATACTTATATAAAATTTTATGAAAATGAATACAGAACAATAGAGCTGTTGATTAGAGATATGGATGAGAATGATTTTGTACCAGATACAGCCACATGTCGCATTGAAGATAATGAAGATAATGTTGTAATGGAAGAAACAAATTGCCAGATTGTGTCAAATGGAATAAGAGTTACTGTACCAACTGACGTAACTGATGTGAAAGGAATTTATAGTGTTCTTTGGACAGTAACAAAAGATAGAATGATATACAGACACCGAACAGTTTTAAATGTTGAGGAGTTAGACTAATGGACTTATCACACAGACTAGAGTTCTATGAAAATCATATAGATTTAAATTTTGAAATAAATACTGATAACTTACCGCCAGTGCCGATACAGGGGGTATTTTTAGATTTTATGGAAACCTTCAGTGTGGCGGATATTTTCATGGTTCAAGTAGAGGATATATAAATGAGAAAAATTTTTATAGGTCGTACCAGAGATGCTTACGGTAATAATTCACCAAGTGCAAGTGTCTACATTTATTTAGCAGGAACAGAAACAGCAGCTATTGTTTTTACATTACCAACTGGTGGTACAGCAATATCAGTGGCTCCTCAAATAATATCTGATGAAAATGGTCTTTTTTCTTTTTACGTAGATACAAATAATTATAATTATCAACAAATGTTTGATATTGTGGTAGATGATACAACATATCATAACATAGATATTTTTAGAACAGGAACGAGTGGAACAAGTGGCACCAGTGGAACATCTGGTACTAGCGGAACAAGTGGCACCAGTGGAACATCTGGAAGTTCGGGTAGTTCAGGCACATCAGGTACATCAGGCAGCTCTGGTATATCATTTTTTGGTGTAACATCTGGAACATCTGGTAGTTCAGGTAGTTCTGGTTCATCTGGCACATCAGGCAGTTCAGGAACATCAGGCAGTTCAGGAACATCAGGAACATCAGGAACATCAGGTGAATCAGGTAGCTCTGGTACTAGTGGATGGGGAACATCAGGTAGTTCAGGAACATCAGGAAGTGTAGGCAGTTCTGGTACTTCAGGTACATCGGGAAGTTCAGGCAGTTCTGGTACATCTGGCAGTTCAGGCAGTTCAGGAAGCTCTGGAACAAGTGGAGCATCAGGTAGTTCAGGAACAAGTGGAACATCAGGTAGTTCAGGAACAAGTGGCTGGGGAACATCGGGTACATC
>JAKQQL010000348.1:0-1575 GCA_029564175.1 Candidatus Cloacimonadota bacterium | reverse complement strand
TTTTAGTGCCTTCCGTGGTTGGTTTAAAATATACCGCACCTACAGCGCTTCGTTTCGTTCATCCCTACAGGCCTCTTTTAATCTGGCTCAGGATAACAAATATTTCGATGATTTGAGTTTTGCCAAAGATGATAGTAAACGACAGATTCTGATTTTTCTAAAATCAAAATGAGTCATCTGACCTTCCTGATAATACCCCTCTATATATATTACCCGGACAAAAAAACGCTTTCTTGTCTTTTCACTCGATTTATTTTTAAAATATTATAATTTTTTCTGAATACAGGGATGAAATAAAATTATCTGCATATATTTACTTGATAACATTCCAAACACCACTTTGGATAATATTACCTTCTAAGTCGATTATCAATTCGCATTCCTGATATTGTCCAATATCTTCAGAGGTATATCTTGAGGATAAAAAATGGATTTTCTGATTAGCAGATGATCTGAGCGGTTCATGACAGGGTTGCCTGATATCATACCTGCCACTTATCAGAATATCGATATACAACAAGATTTCTTCCATCGCATATTGTTTGATTTCGTTGTAAGTATAGCCGGTAAACAATAAAACTGAAAGACTGCTTTTAGCTTTAAGCAATTTCAAAAGGGAAAGCAAAGGCTGATATTGAAGCAGAGGTTCACCTCCGCTGATACTGATTCCTTCAATATCAGAAGACTCTATGATTTCATTAAACAAATCCGCCTCGCTTATGCAATATCCGCCATTGACATCATGTGTCTCCGGATTAAAACATCCAGGACAATGAAAATGACAACCCTGAAGCCATATCACAAAGCGTTTGCCATGACCATTCACAACAGAAAATGGCAGAATCTGATGAATTCTCAGCATATTTTGACTTATATTTTTATTCATGCTCAATTGAAATATCTTTAGAATCAGCTCTTTGTTCTTTCGATATAGAGATGTTCTTACAATTCTTCCCTGCACACTCAATGATTTCATCCAGTAAATTGCAAAGAGACTCTTTCTCTAGTTTACTGTTTTCTTCGAATTGAACTTTTTTCTTTAAATCAATCAGATATTTGATATCATCTGTTTTAGCATTAAAATATAAGTATATGAGGTGTTCCAAGAAAATTAACCCAACATAGTTTAAATTAAGATAGCAAAATAGTTTGACTGAACCATCCACGCTTCCGCTGGCAAAAAACTGACCATCAGGTGAAAAAGCAATTGGTTTTTCAGAATCGTTATATTGATGTACTACCTTAAAATCTGATAAGCGAATGAGATTGACTGTTTTGTAAGAACCACTAATGGCAAGAAATTCTCCATCAGGTGAAAAAGCAATTCTGCCTACGAAATCACTAAGCTGATAACTATGCATTACTTTAAAATCTGATAAGCGAATCAGTATGACAGAATTATCATTACTTCCACTGGCAAGATACCACCCATCAGGTGAAAAAGCAATATTGTTTACATAATTTCTATGCTCGTAGCTAAGTACTTCTTTAAAATCTAATAAGCGAATCAGCTTGACAGAATTATCATTACTTCCACTGGCAAGATATTGACCATCAGGTGAAAATGCAATACTG
>JAKQQL010000342.1:0-34320 GCA_029564175.1 Candidatus Cloacimonadota bacterium | reverse complement strand
GATTCTAAGATAAGCGTAGTATTTGGGGGTTAAAATTGCTCTTTTATCCGATGAACGATTGGTATGCAGGATTGTTTTTAAGGTTTCAAAATCCTTCAGTTCAATCCAGTGATCGACTTCAGGGATTTCTGCTTTTAAATCATCCATGTATCTTTTTACTAAACAACCGGTTACGATGACTTGTAGATGTTTATTCTGTTTTTTGAGTTCGGTATATTCAAAGATGGTATTGATAGATTCTTCTTTAGCCGGATTGATAAATCCGCAGGTGTTGATCAGGACAAAATCTGCTTTTTCAGCATCTGCTGTCAAGGTAAAATCTGAGTCTATAAAGATTTGATTGAAATATTCTGAATCGACTAAATTCTTTGGGCAACCTAAGCTGACAATGGCATATTTTTTCATTAAGCCTCTGTATTGAAAAGAAAACAGGGCAGATATACTGCCCTGCAAAATGTGTATATTATCCTAATAAATGGATGAATAAACCGGAGCGTAATTTAGGTTCAAACCAGGTAGATTTTGGAGGCATTACCTGACCTGCATCAGCGATATTCATTAACTGTTCAATTGAAGTAGGGTACATGGAAAAGGCAACAGCTTCGCCGGCATCAACTCTTTTGCTTAATTCATTTAAACCGCGGATACCGCCCACGAAGTCAATTCTCTTGTCTGTTCTTGGGTCACCGATACCCAGGATAGGGTTGAGCAGGTTGTTCTGCATGATAGATACATCGAGAGAGTTAACCGGATCATTTTCCTGGTAAGTACCTGCTTTAGCTGACAATTTGTACCACATTTTATCCAGATACATACCAAAGGTATGAGCTGTTTCAGGATGATATGGCTGATCAGCAGAAACTTCTTTAATTTCAAACATTTCTGCTACTTTATTTAAGAATTCTTCTTTGCTATTGCCGTTAAGGTCTTTGACGATACGGTTATAATCCATAATCGCTAACTGATTGTCAGGGAAGATAACAGAGAGGAAGTAGTTATATTCTTCGTTGCCGGTATGATTTGGATTAGCCGCTTTTCTTCTCTGACCAACTCTTACAGCAGAAGCGCAACGATGATGACCATCAGCAATGTAGAGGTAATTAACGGTTTTGAATTTCTCGGTAAAGAAGTTGATATCAGCTTCGTTTTCAACAATCCAAACGATATGTTTTACATCATCTTCGGCAGTAAAATCATATAATGGTGCATTCTTCATGATTTCGTTCATTCTGTCAGTGATTTCCTGCTGAGCGCGGTAAGTTAAGAAGATAGGACCGGTTTGTGCATTCAAAGTATCCACATGTTTGATTCGGTCAGCTTCTTTTTCAGCACGGGTATGCTCGTGTTTTTTGATAATATCGTTTTCATATTCCTGTACGGAAGAACAAGCTACCAGACCGGTTTGCGCATGACCATTCATGATCTGCTGATAAAGGTATAAACAAGGTTTTTCTTCAGTGATTAAGTGGTTATTATCAATCAGTGAATAAAGGTTTTCTTTTGCTTTTTGGTAAACTTTTTCGTCATACAGATCAATTTCTCTTGGTAAATCAATTTCTGATTTATCTACATGTAAGAAGCTGAGCGGATTATCTTTTACCATTTCTCTTGCTTCATCAGAATTCATCACATCGTAAGGTAATGCTGCAATAAGGTTTGCTTTTTCTTTAGCCGGGCGAACTGCCGCAAAAGGACGAATCGTTGCCATTATTATCTCCTGATTTATAGTATTTTTAACTAATTCTTTTTTGTTTGGTTTTTATGTCAATGAAAATCTGAATACTTTGTATTTTATGATATTCGAATTGATTTTGCGACCACGGAAAGCACGGAAAGACACGGAAAAGGGAGCGATATGAATAGCCAATGGATTTAGAATCTGTGCAAAAAGGCAGATTTTTATTCGGTCGCACCTATGGCGCTTGCTTTGTAACACACTCTATACCAGACGCTTCCGCATCTGGCTACCACTCGGTAATTCCTACGGAATTTAGGTTTTCGCACAGACTCTTTATCCGTGGGGCTAGGCAATCCATCAACCTCCGCTCCGGAGGAGCGGAACAGAGAAAAGCCCCGTCAGGGGCGAAAGAAAATGATAGGAGATGGTTTTGAATATGATAAAAGTAAAGTCCTTTTTTAGTTAAATTAATTAAATTCAACCATTTGGCTGTGGTCAATCGTTACAATCTGGCAATCCGGACAATGCCAGGCAAAATTTTCACGAGGACGAAATCTGATACTCATATCTGCTGTATTTTTAAGAATTTGATTCGAAAAAGCAGCCTTAATGAGGTTGAAATCATGCCCTTTTGCATGAAAAAAGATACCTCTCTGTGTAAGTGTATAACCGGCAACCATTTGTTTACCGCAATTGGGGCAAAGCATCTCATCATCTTTTAGGTTGTTTGAATTATCACTTGAAGAAGGTGAGACATTCTGGTTCTTTTTCATGTTTTTGAATATAAACAAGGTCATTAGGATTGCGGTTGTTAATACAATAATAAATGAACTGATCATGATGATTACAAATTGTTTTTCCATATTTCACTCCTTTAATTAATCATAACAGTTTTAATCAAACTTGTCAATATAAAATGGAGTATTTTTAAAAAATCAAATATTTTTTAAAATATTAAAATTTTCATTTGCTTTATGCCGAAAGGTTGATATATTATACTATAAAATGCAAACACTATAAAGGAGATAAAGGAATGAAAATCATAATAGTTGGAGGAGTGGCAGGTGGAGCAACCACAGCAGCAAGGTTGAGAAGGCTGGATGAAAATGCAGAGATTATTATGTTTGAAAGAGGAGAATACATCTCTTATGCGAATTGTGGATTACCTTATTATATTGGCGGGGTGATTCAAGACAGAGAAAGATTATTTGTTCAGACTCCGGAGACGTTTCGGGAGAGATTAAATGTAGATGTTCGTAATTTATCAGAAGTGATTAAGATAAATCGTGAAAGTAAAAGTGTTTTAGTTAAAAATTTAAAAACGGATGAAGTATATGAAGAAAGATATGATAAATTAGTTTTGTCTCCTGGTGCAGAACCGGTCAGACCACCTTTGCCAGGGATTGACAGTAAAGGGATTTTTACTTTAAGAAATGTGCCTGATACAGATAAAATAAAGACTTATATTCAAGAAAACCAGTCAAAACGAGCTGTTATCATCGGTGCAGGGTTTATAGGACTGGAAATGGCTGAAAATCTCCATCATATGGGGATGCAGGTAACGATTGTGGAAATGGCTGATCAGGTGATGAATATGCTGGATTATGAAATGGCTGCCGAAATTCATCAGCATCTGAAAACCAAGAATGTGGAGTTCTACCTGAAAGACTCGGTGATTTCTTTCAGCAAAGACAACAGTACGTTGGTTGTGAACTTAAAAAGCGGTAAGAATATTCGTACCGATCTGGTGATTTTATCAATCGGGGTCAGTCCGGAAAGTAAACTGGCCAAAGAATCTGGTTTGGAAATTGGTGACAGAAAAGGCATTGTGGTGAATGACTTTATGCAGACGAATGATGCGGATATCTATGCTTTAGGTGATGCAGTATTGTTTAATCATCCGATTTTAAAGAAACCGGTCATTACTTATTTGGCAGGACCAGCTAACAAACAGGGTCGAATCGTGGCTGACAATATCGTTTATGGTAATACCCGAAAATATAAAGGCGCTATTGGCAGTGCGATTGCCAAGGTTTTTGATATAACGGTTGCTTCTACAGGACTTTCAGAGAAAATGCTGATACAGGAAAAAATCCCTTATTTATCATCTGTAATACATGGTTCATCTCATGCCGGATACTATCCCGATGCCTTACCGCTCACATTAAAATTATTGTTTTCACCAGAAGATGGAAAGGTATTTGGTGCACAGATGATTGGTTATGAGGGGATTGATAAGCGTATTGATATCATTGCCACGGTTCTGAATAATTCAGGCAGTATCTATGATTTACAAGAGATTGAGCATGCGTATGCGCCTCCATTTTCATCAGCCAAAGATCCGGTTAATATTGCCGGTTTTGTGGCAGAAAACATGATGAAAGACATCTTGAAGATTGTGGATTGGAAGTATATCCTTGAGGCAGACAGAGATTCTCATTATTTTCTGGATGTCAGAACTGCGGATGAATTTAAATTAGGCTCTATCGAAGGCGCTGTTAATATTCCGCTGGATGATCTGAGAAAACGAGTTAATGAAGTACCTGGTGATAAAAAGATTATTGTGTTCTGCGGGGTTGGTTTAAGAGGTTATCTGGCTGCCAGAATCCTGATGCAAAAGGGTTTTTCAGAGGTTTTTAACTTGTCAGGCGGTTACAAAACTTATGAACATGCGACACAGAAACAGAGTAATGAAGACATTTTTGCCAAAGATTTTATTGATAAGGATGATCTGATATTACAGGTTAATCCAGCTCAACTGAAGAAAAATAAAGAGAGTAAAAGTTTTAATATAGATGCCTGCGGTTTACAATGCCCGGGTCCGATCATGAAACTGAAAAAGGAAATCGACAGTATTGAAGAAGGGGACAGACTGATTATCAGTGCTTCAGATCCCGGATTTAAAAAAGATGTCGCTTCCTGGTGCAATATGACTGGTAATAAGTTACTGGAAATCAAACAGGAAAAAGGCAAGATCATTGCCGAGATTATGAAAGAAAACCTGAGATCTGCGCCAGAAGTTCATAGTCAGGGAAATAATAAAACAATTATCGTTTTTAGTGATGATATGGATAAAGCGCTGGCTTCATTTGTAATAGCCAACGGAGCCGCATCGACAGGGAAGAAAGTAACCATGTTCTTTACTTTCTGGGGTTTGAATGTCATTAAAAAAGCAGTCAAACCGCCTGTTAAAAAAGACTTTATGGGGAAGATGTTCTCCATGATGTTGCCTGGTCATAACAGTAAACTGGCATTGTCTAAACTGAATATGATGGGGATGGGCTCATGGATGATGAAAAAGAGAATGGCTTCCCAGAAGATTGATTCACTCCAAGAGATGCTGGAATCAGCAGTAGCCAATGGTATTCAGATGATCGCCTGCCAGATGTCTATGGATGTCATGGGTGTGAAAGCAGAAGAACTGATCGACCATGTGACCATCGGTGGAGTGGCTAGCTATCTGGAAGAAGCAGAAAAATCTAATCTGAATCTTTTTATTTAGAAGAAGATATGATATTTGGAAAGCGGAGAGCAATCTCCGCTTTTCTTTTTGACGCTGATTCTTACGGATATTTTTTAGACACGGATAGCGCTGATTATAACGGATAAAAATATAAAATTAGAACAGGTATATTTTAGATACGGATATAGCGGATTAGGCGGATATATACAAAAAAATGAGTTTTAAATTCGATAAAAGTTTAATTCGTGTACCTTTGGGACGGGGTGGTAAGTTATTTTAAACCGAAAAAATATTATAAGTTAGGCATTGTAATAATCTTCTAAATATATTGTACTTCTAACACTCTTAACTTAAAAGCCTGATTAAATCACTATAAACCCTCAATGACCTCTCTTTCATACCCGGAGCTTCCTTATTTCATTTCCATTCAACTAATCATACAGTAAGACCGTGATGATGATGTGTTTAGACAATAATGAGCAGGTATTCTACAGGATAGATAAGAGAATTATAAGAGAAATAATTTGCATAAAAAAGAAAAAGGAGTATATTATCTGTAGGGAGAGAGGAAATAATGAGAGTATATTTTTCAGACAAAGTAAAAGATTTTCCCAAAAAGGCAGGAGATCTGCATCTTGCCTGGTCTCAAAATGGTAAAATTTGTATTAGCAGGGTATTAAAAGACCATCAAATGCAGGCTCAGAATTTTAATATTATCCAAGTCAATCAGATAACCCGAGCTGTATGGGACCGACTATCCAAACCATTTATGAGAGACCTTGCCGAATATGCCAGACGTTATAAGATTGAATATCCAAATCTCAGAAAACGAGGGGTTTCAGCGTACAGTGTCTTTCTGATGGTGATACATGGCTTGATCAGACGATTTTCTATCAAGACAGCAGATGCTGAAAAATGTAGTGTTGTCTTTGATCAACTATTGCTGAAAATGAGCGTTTTTAAACTGATCGAATTCAAAATTCTCAAACCTGTGCGTATGAGTTATCAGTTGAATCAGGAGAATTGGGGATCATGTTATAACGTCACACTGGCTAACGATCGTAAAATAAAATATATATCTAATAGAGAAGTGCCTAAAACAGACAATATGTCTGGGTTTATGAGTCTGTGTAAAATAGTAGATTTGAATGTGTCGCACCTACAGCGCTTGCTTTTGTAGTTCATTGTGATCCAGGCGATTACGCACATAGTTAACTAAATATCATTCCTACTGAATTCTGGTTTTTGCACTACCCTTGAGGTTTTTCTCAAATATTTTTATAAAAAGCGGTTTGTAGGGTGCACGAAGCGAAGCGTCGCTCGTCCGAAAACGTACTGCGAGCTTCCAGCTTGCAGAAAAGGCTACAAGCAGGATGCTTGTAGTACGGATAGTTTAGGATTTATGGCATTCTCTGAGACGCGATAAATCGCGTCTCTACATTTAGCAAATTTATACAAACAAGGATTTTGGAATGATAAAAATGAAAAATTTAAAAAAATTAACTTGACGAGCTTGAATTTATATTGTATTTATAGGAAAAAACAGTCGTGTGGAGGAAACATGAAAAAGAGTGCAGCGTTTTTAGTATTAATGTTGATGTTGTGTTTTGCGTTTGCCCAGGTCACCTTTGATGTTAATCCGGTCATTATCAAGGCAAATAACTATTATGATTATCAAATTGGCGGGTACAACGGTTTTGCAATAGAAAAAGAACAGGCAACAGGCAATCTCTTTATGACTTATATGTACAAATCATCTGGATCGTCTCAGAGAAAGCAGATGTATGCCTATATCAATTCACAAGGGCAGATCATTCATGACGGAACATTGACTGATGATGATCAAAATGAAGGATTTGGTTCACTGGCAATAGACCAAAATACAGGGCATGCCTTTTTTGTGTGGCATAGAAAAAACATAGAAAACAATCTATTTGAAATAATGATTACGGCAATTGATCCTGAAAATGCTTATATTTATCCATTTTCGACAATCTACCCTGCCATAGATGAGAGTAGCTATACATGGCCAGTGATATATATAGGGACATCCCCTTTTGATAATAAAAGGCGTATTCATGTCTTTACCAATAAACAAGAATATGATGTCTCAGGCGGGTATATTAGAAAGGTTTATTATGCCTATGCTGATTTTGATGATTCTTTATTTAATTGTAATACCCTTGATCTGGTATGGCATTATGCGGAGTTTCCTTATTTTGATGCGGCTCAAAACTCTTTGACTATTGCAAGAACTTATCCCACTTATGCGGTTAAGGATAATCGGGTGGTTGTAGGAGGTCGTATTACAGCGACAGAAGGGATCAGCTCTCCCACCAATATAGACAGTTTACTGTTTGCCCCTCATGATACATTTTTTTTGGTGAATGAAAACTATGGAGAGGGGAATTTTACTCTCTATACATACGATACAGCAAGGTCAATCCCTTCACCGGTAAATAGTGACGGACAAGTTTTTCCTGCTGATCAGTCAAATTATAAGATTGAGCATGGTTCACTCTATAATGTCAATATGACTTTTAATGAATCAAAAGTACAGTTTCCCGCTGTTTATATTTGTACATTTGATAAAGAAAATTCGCTAAGTTATGATTCTTACTGGCCACTAACCAGTTATGTGAAGAATGTTGCGTTTGATTTTAATACGCAATCATTATTTATTGAAGATTTAGAGCCGACAGGTGATTTTCCTCAAGATGGTTTACTGACGATCCCCTGGGATTTTGATGAAAATGGTGTGCCTGATTCCTTTGATGAACAGGGAAATTGGGAATTTCAGTGTTTACAGTTTCCATCTGCTCATCATTGTCCAGAAGATATGTTTAGTTTAGGATATTTGAGGCAAAGCAATATGAATGCGAATCATGTGGCTGCCACCGTATGGAATGACACCCGAAAGGCTTACGAATATCATGAGAATGAAGATTTAAACTATCAGCAGTTTGCCAGTTCTCCAGAAGTTTATATTGCCTATTCTTATGGGCAGGGTGCTAGCGGTTTGGGTCTTGATATCATGAATGCAGTACCAGGGGATGAACATTATTCGCCAGAATTGGCCAATTTAATACCTGTTTATTTTCATATTGCTAAGGAAGTTGATGTTGTATCTCCATCAGCCAACAGAATCAATATGATGTTTTTAAATGATAAAAGTTATGGATGCAATCTAATTCCAGGTGGACTTAATCCTGGTGCTGATGTGATGTTTGCTTCCATGACTTTTAACTCTGTTTCAGCAGATGACCCCGTTTTAAAACCTGAAAAGGTTATACTTCAACAAAACTACCCGAATCCATTTAATCCAAGCACTCAGATTGCTTTTGAACTCAGGAAGGCAGATCATGTCAATCTGCGTATTTATAATGTAAAAGGTCAGTTAGTGAAAACACTGGCTGATAATTATTTGTCAGCAGGTTCTCATTCATTAACATGGAATGGGGAAGATCAGCATGGACATCAAGTTGGCAGTGGTGTCTATTTTTATCGTTTAGAGACTTCAGGTCAATCGCTGACCAAGAAAATGTTATTGATGAAGTAGGGGGAGTGTAAATAATAATGTCAGGCAGAGTTCACAAAGTGGTAGCAGGCATTCTTTGTCATCAGCTTAAGAAATATCTTAAAAAAGTAAAGATAAAATGTGTTTGTATGGACACACGAAGCGAAGCGCCGCTCGTCCGAAAAGGTACTGCGAGCTTTCAGCTTGCAGAAACAGGCTTCAAGCGGGATGTTTGTAGTACGGATTGTTTAAGATTTACGGTATTCTCTGAGACGCGATAAATCGCGTCTCTACATTTCGCAAATCCATACAAACAAGGAAGTTGGAATGATAAAAATGAAAAATTTTAAAAAATAAACTTGACGAGCTTGAATTTATATTGTATTTATAAGAAAAAACAATAAAGTGGAGGAATCATGAAAAAGAGTGCAGTATTATTAGTGTTAATGTCAATGCTGAGTTTTGCTTTTGCCCAAGTTACCTTTGATGTCAATCCTGTTATTGTCAAGGCAGATAACTTTTATGATTATCAAATTGGCGGGTATAATGGTTTTGCGATTGAAAAAGACCAGACAAGCGGTAATCTGTTTATGACATATATGTATCAGTCATCATTAACTGCCCCTCGAAAGCAACGATATGCTTATGTTAGCGCTCAAGGTTTGGTTTTACATGAGGGTGCTTTGACCTATAGTGATGAGTATGAAGGAATTGGTTCACTGGCGATTGATCAAAGCAGTGGAGCTGCCTTTTTTGTATGGCACAAGCGTAATGCCGGAGATACACAGTCTAATGTATTGATCACACTGGTTAATCCAAATGTTGTAAACTCTTTTGAAAATGTATTAGTCTTTCCTTCAGCTGATGGGCAATTCTATCTAAGTCCGGTAGTTTATATTGGCACATCCCCTTTTGAGAATAAGAGACGTATTCATGTCTTTGCTTATAGAAATGTTCAAAATGAGTTAGGAGTTTGTAGAATACATTATGCTTATGCAGATTTTGATGATAGTCTTTTTGAAGATTCAACCCTTGACTTAGAATGGCATTATGCAGAATTCCCCTATTTTACATCTGCTACAAACTCTTTAGCTGTTGTAAGACCATATCCAACTTTTGCAGTTAAGGATAACCGGGTGGTTGTTGGCGGGTATGTTTTAGCAAAAGAGGGGCTCAGTTCTCCAACGAATGCAGACAGTTTGTTATATGAACCCCATGATGTGTTCTTTTTGGTAAATGAAAATTATGGCAGTGGTGAGTTTACTACCCATACCTTCAATACTGCAAGGCCAATCCCTTCTCCTGTGAATAGTGACGGGCAAGTATATCCTGCAAACCAGTTAAATTACGAGATACAACATCATGGCTCTTCTCATGTCAATATGACATTTACTGATTCTAAAGTTCAGTTCCCCAGTATATATGCCTGTACATTTGAAGAGCAGGGTAACCCTGATAATCGCTTTTATTGGCCACTGACCAGTTATGTGAAAAATGTTAGTTTTGATTTTAATACTCAAACTGTTTTTGTAAGTGATTTAGAACCGAAAGGTCTGCATCCTCAAGACGGTTTATTGACTATCCCCTGGGACTTCGATGAAAATGGAATGCCAGATTCCTTTGATGAACAGGGAAATTGGTTGTTACAACATATACAGTTACCTTATCCACATCATGATACCGATGATATTTTTCATAATGCCTATCTGAGACAGAGCAATATGAATGCGAATCAGGTTTCTGCCACAATCTGGAATGATGCCCTAAAGGCTTACATATATCATGACAGTGGTGACTTAAACTATCAGCAGTTTGCAAGTTCACCTGAAGTATATATTGCCTACTCTTATGGACAAGGAACTATGGGTCTTGGTCTTGATATTATGAATGCTGTGCCTGGGGATGAACATTATGCACCTCAACTGGCAGAGTTAAGACCTGTCAGTTTTCATATTGCCAAAGAAGTGGATGTGGTAGCGCCTGGAACAAACAGAGTTAACATGATGTTTTTAAATGATAATGAATATGGTTGTTATTCACTTCAAGGTGGAAGTATTCCAGGCGGTGATGTGATGTTTGCTTCTATTATTTTTCATAACTATGCATCAACTGATGAACCTGTTATAAAACCAGAGCTGGTAACGCTTAAACAAAACTACCCTAATCCATTTAATCCAAGCACTCAGATTGCTTTTGAACTCAAGAAGGCAGATCAGGTCAAGCTGCGTATTTATAATGTTAAAGGTCAGTTAGTAAAAACACTGGCTGATAATTATCTGTCAGCAGGTTCTCATTCATTAACCTGGAATGGGGATGATCAGCATGGACATCAAGTTGGCAGTGGTGTTTATTTTTATCGTTTAGAGACATCAGGTCAATCGCTGACAAAGAAAATGCTATTAATGAAGTAGGGTAAGTGTAAATAATAATGCCAGGCAGAGTTCACAAAGTGGTAGCAGGCATTCTTTGTCATCAGCTTAAGAAATATCTTAAAAAAGTAAAGATAAAATGTGTTTGTATGGACGCACGAAGCGAAGCGCCGCTCTTCCGAAAACGTACTGCGAGCTTTCAGCTTGCAGAAACAGGCTTCAAGCGGGACGCTTGTAGTACGGATTTAAGATTTACGGTATTCTCTGAGACGCGATAAATCGCGTCTCTACGTTTCGCAAATCCTTTCAAACATTTATACTTTTTTAGGAAGTCAATGCACTAAACTTAAAGACTTTCAGCTTATGTTACAACTTTGAAAAATCTCTGTTGACAAGAATCAGGTCAATAGGAAATGTAAACTCTTGTAGTACAAAAAAAATCAACGATACAGTAATTAGGATGAAACATGAAAAAAAAGATACTTTTTTTAGTCTTGATAATCTGGCAGATTTATGTTTATGCTGATATGATTATCACCCGTCAGGAAGGGATGAATACTTCCAAAGAGATATATGCACGCGGACAATTTGCAGAAGTGATAAATGATCGTGTAGTTTCTGTATGGGATTTTAGAAATATGACGCTTACTATGGTCAATTATGATATAAAATCATATACAAGAATCAGTTATGATGATTTTAAAAAAGAAATCGAAAAACAAACGAAGGCAGAAATCAAGAAGGAACTGAGTGAGCTGGATCCTGATCGAAAAAAACAGATGGCTGAAGCGACAAAAGCACTATTTGCCCGATTAGTTCCCCGCATGGATATGATCAGAGACAGTATCATGATTGCCGGTTATCCAAGTCTTGAATATAAAGTGTTTAATGATACACTTCTGATTCAAAGAATTTGGATTTCAAAAAAAGTTAAAGATGATATGATGAAAGAAATACCATTTGAATCCATGAAAAAAGTGGAATCCATTTTTAAACAAAAGCGAAAAATGAAACTCGATGCCATGGGTCTGAATGTTGACAGTATCACCCAACTGGTTGAAATGATTGAACAGAATGGTTATATCATGAAGCGTTTTGATTATGGAATTCGGACTAAATCCAACCCGAAAATATATGCAAGTGTGGAATCTGTTAATAATGAAATTACAGAGATTTCTCACATGAAAGTGGATGACAAAGTGTTTAGTATGCCAAAAGGATTTAAAAAACTGAGTTATAGTCAGTATCAAATCAAATTAATTCAATATATGGAAGCAAATGAATAGTAAAAAATGCCTTCTAAAAAGTTAAAATATATCAATAGTTAGCAGATTTTTAAAAGAGATAAGCGACTGATTATTAACAGGATGAATAAAAATCATACATTTTCTTGACAAAAATCCAATATAAATCTAAATTGACCTAGATAAAGATATATCAATAATGCATCGGGGGAAAGATGAAAAATTATGAAATGAATGCACTTCGTAATCTTGCTTTTATCGGTTCAAGTGGCGCTGGTAAAACAAGCCTTATTGAGCAGATGCTCTACCTTTCGAAAATGACTAACCGTCTTGGAAAAGTAACGGATGGTAATACGGTAATGGATTATGACCAGGATGAAATCGAAAAAGGTATTTCATTAATGATGAGTATCGGCTACGCTGACTGGAAAAATAATCGAATTAATTTAGTGGATACCCCTGGCTATGGTGACTTTATTGGCGACCAGATAGCTGCAACCACAGCAGCTGATACTGTCGCAGTTGTTGCTAATGCAACCGGCGGATTTGAAGTAGGCCTTGAAAAATCTTTAGAAATTCTTGATGGCAGAAAGGTAACAAAAGCTGTTATCATTAATAAAATGGATGCTGATCAGGCTGACTATTTTAAAGTGCTTGAAACGATTAAAGATAATACCGGTATTACAGTAGCACCTGTGCTAATTCCTATGGGAAGAGAGGCAAACTTTAAAGGTGTTATTGATGTCGTTAAAGGTAAAGCGATAATCGATGGCAAAATAGCAGATGTACCTGCAGAATTTGCAGATGAACTGGAAGAAGCAAAAGCAGCCTTAATGGAAGCTGTTGCTGAAACCGATGAAGCGTTACTTGAAAAATTCTTTGAATCAATGGAATTGTCTGAAGAAGAATTAGTAAGCGGATTAAAAAATGCTTTAGCTCAGTCTAACATCATCCCGGCTTTCTGTTGCTCTGCAAATACAGGCGTTGGTGTTCAGGCTTTGATGGATGCCATTATTGAATATCTGCCTTCACCTGAAGCGAAAAAAGCAATGAATGTCTTAGAAGACAAAAAAGATAAAAATTTGATTTGTACACCTAATGGTGATTTACTGGCTTATGTATTTAAATCAGTTGTTGATCCGAATATGGGTGATGTGGCTTATGTTCGTGTTTATTCAGGTACTTTAAAATCCGGTATGGATATTTTTATCCCTGAAAAAGATGCAAAAGATAAAGTGTCTTCCATGTATTTCTTCCAGGGTAAAAACCGTTCAGATGCCGGCGAATTAAAAGCAGGTGAAATTGGCGGTTTGGTTAAACTGAAAGTAGCTCGTGGATTAAATTCCATCGTTGCTGTTAACAGCAAATTAAGCTATCAGAAAACTTCAGTTCCAAGTCCGGTTTACTGGCAGGCAATTAAAGCAGCCAATCAAAATGATGAAGACAAAATTGGACAGGCACTTGGTAAATTACTGGCTGAAGATCCAACCATTACTTCCCATATCAATCTGGAAACTCATGAGCATGTTCTCTCTGCAATGGGCGAACAGCAGATGACTCTTATTCAAAAAAGATTAAAAAATCGTTATAAAGTAGATGCTTTATTAAAAACACCAAAGATTCCTTACAAAGAAACCATTCAGGGTAAAGCAGATACCAAATACCGTCATAAAAAACAATCCGGTGGTAAAGGTCAGTACGGTGAAGTTTATTTCCGTGTCAGCCCAACTGGACGTGGCGAAGGTTATAAATTTGTTAATTCTATTGTAGGTGGTACCATCCCTGGTAATTTTATCCCTGCTATTGAAAAAGGTATTCAGGAAACGCTTGAAAAAGGTATTATCGCGGGTTATACTGTTGTCGATATCTGTGTAGATTGTTATTTTGGTAGTTATCATGATGTGGATTCATCAGAAATGGCATTCAAAATCGCTTCTTCCATGTGTTTAAAAGATGCTTTTACTCAGGCAAAACCAATTCTGCTTGAACCAATTCATGAAATTGAAATCATCATTCCGACTGAATATATGGGTGATGTAATGGGTGATATTTCTACCCGTCGTGGTAAAATTAATGGTATGGAACAACAGGGTAAAAAACAAATTCTGAAAGCAAACGTTCCGCTTGCAGAGTTGTTTGCTTATTTCCCAGCTCTTAAATCATTAACACAGGGACGCGGTATGTTTACCCAAAAGTTCTCACACTTTGAAAAAGTACCTGAAGAAATCGCTAAAGTAGTAATCGAAGCATACAAAAAAGAAGAAGAATAATCTCTTTTATGCTTGGAATATATTCAGAATACTCCCCATTATCAATGATGGGGAGTGTTTTTTTAGAAAAATAAACCTGTTTAAGTGCCTGCTTCATCATGATGATTTCTGTCTGTCAGTCGGCAAATTGGCAACAAAATTTACTTTTTTAAAAAAAATATTGCAAAAATACCTGAATCATTATTTTTGACTTAAGAAAACATCATCAGTTTTTAATAAACTGATTTAATACAGATATAGATAATTCCGGAGGAAAAATGTCAGGACATAATAAGTGGAGCTCAATAAAGCATAAAAAAGGCGCTGCTGACGCAAAAAGAGGTAAGATATTTACCCGTCTTGTAAAAGAAATCATTTTAGCTGCCCGTGATGGTGGTGGAGATTTATCTTCTAATCCACGTTTAAGAACCGCAGTGCAGGCTGCCCGTAATGCCAATATGCCAAAAGATAATATTGACAAAGCGGTAAAAAGAGGAACCGGTGAAATTGAAGGAGCAGCATACGAAGAACTTACATACGAAGGATACGGACATGGTGGTGTAGCGATTATGCTTGATGCTATGACCGATAATAAAAACCGTACCGTTGCAGAAGTACGTCACTGTTTCTCAAAATACGGCGGAACAATGGCTGAAGGCGGTGCTGTAGCATGGAACTTTGAACAAAAAGGTTTGATAGAAATCGATGCAGCAGGTCTTGATGAAGATGAAGTGATGATGAATGCAATCGAAGCAGGTGCTGATGATGTACAGAATGATGAAGAAGTATTCTCAATCTATACACAGGTTTCTGATTTCAGTAAAGTGATTGTTGAAATAGAAAAAATTGGTTATAAAATCAATAAAGCAGAATTGACCCGTGTACCTAAATCAACTGTTGCAGCTGATGATGTAGCGGAAAAACTGCTCAGATTGATTGAAAAACTTGAAGATCTTGATGATATTCAAAAAGTGTATGCAAACTTTGAAATATCAGATGAGACATTTGAAAAAATTAATCTGGACTAATCATCTGGTTGATATTTTATTTTCAAGAGACACAGCAATGTGTCTCTTGAATTGTTTATATAGGATAAGAAAAAATGATCATATTGGGTGTTGATCCTGGTAGTCGAATATGCGGATATGGTTTGCTGGAAGTCGAAAAACATAAAATACTGGCAGCCGGTTGTGGTACCATTAAAAATAAGGATAAAGAAATCTTATCGGAGCGTTTATTGGTAGTATATAACGGTATAAAAAAAATCATAGAAGAAAATAAACCTGATGTGGCGGCGGTTGAGAATATCTTTTATGGTAAAAATATCCAGTCCAGTTTTACCCTTGGTCATGTCAGAGGTGTGGTCTTATTACTATTAGCTCAGTATGGTATCCCTTGTTATGAATATTCTCCACGTGAGATAAAGCAGTCTGTTGTAGGTTCGGGCAGTGCTTCCAAAAAACAGATCGTCTATATGGTTCAGAGTATTCTTCAATTAAAGACACAAATCATTACCTATGATGCAGCTGATGGGTTAGCTGCAGCGATATGTCTTTTTAATAAAGAAAAGTACAGTTTGTTTCAGAAATAGTGGGTTACTGAAGTTTTGCGGTAACCTTAAATAAAAAGCTTGACGAAAAAGCCACTTTTTGATAAAGTTATGTTAGTTGAAATATTTGCTCAGAGATGAGTTATATATGACTGATAGTAGTGAAAAACAGAATGCTTTATCTATGAATAATACCCGATAAAGCATATAAGGGAATTTTATGTTTGCATATTTACGAGGGAAACTGGCTGAGAAAAGCCCCAGTTCCGTTATTATCGATTGCAATGGTGTGGGTTATGAACTTCGTATTCCACTCAGTACATTTGAGAATTTACCATCCGAAAATGAAGAAGTTAAATTGTTTACCTATGTTTACTTTAATTCAGAAGACGGAACCCGTTTGTTTGGATTTATGAGCAGTCATGAAAAAGAACTTTTTAGAATGTTAATCAATCTGAATCGAATCGGACCCCGTATAGCACTTTCTGTACTTTCTACTCTTTCGGTAATTGACTTTATCTCCTGTATTCAAACGAATAATTTTAAGTTATTGGCAACAGCACCAGGGTTAGGGGTTAAATCTGCCCAGAAAATGATTATTGAGTTAAAAGACAAGGTGGGTGAAATTGACACAGCCGGAATATCATCAGCTCAACTGGAAGAAATGAATGAAGATCGTTTTAAAGAAGCAGAAAGTGCTTTGTTGACCCTTGGTTTTAAAGTATATGAAATTACCCGTGCGCTGCGTGATCTTAAATTTAATAAAACAGCCAGCACGCAGGAGATTATAAAACAATCTATTAAGTATCTTTATCAGAAAAGGAATGAATCATGAATTTACGTGAAGAAGCTTTAAATATAATCATTAAAGTGTTTAAAAACAATATGTTCTCTGATAAACTGCTGAGTCAGTCTGTGAAAAAATTAAAACATTCTGCGGAAAACCCTGATTTGATGTATGTTCTAGTCAAGGGTGTTATCAAAATGAAAGAAAATCTTGATTATATTGTCCGTCAATTTACGAATCAGGAGAAATATAAAAATACCGATATTAGAATTAAATGCCTGTTATATCTGGCATTTTATCAATTAATCCATTGTGATTCCATACCAGATCATGCTGCTGTAAATGAATCGGTTGAACTGGCAAAAAAGATGTTTGGTGAGCCGATAGCAAATTTTGTAAATGCAGTCTTACGTGAATATCAGAGAAATCCGATTATTAGCTATCCGGATGACAGTGTGGAAAGAATCGCTTATGAACATTCTTATCCGGTTGAGATTGTTGAACAATGGCTGAAAAGAATGCCTGAGGATCAGGTTGAATATCTGGCAATGTATTACAATGAACCCCCAAAACTCTATTTACGCGTTAATCAACTCGCTACCAGCAAGAATAAACTGATCGCTTATTTTGCAAAGAAAAATGTAACTTTGGTAGAAACTCATGCCTGTAAGAATATGCTGATTTCAAAACAAGCAGCTGAAATACTGAATGATGTTACATTTGATGAAGGATATTTTACTATTCAGGATATTTCTGCTGCCATGGTAATCGATCTGATGGATCCTAAAGAAGGAGAGAGTATTCTTGACCTTTTTGCGGGACGTGGCGGAAAAGCCGGTTATATTGCCGAATTGATGAAGAATACCGGCGAAGTGGTCGCTGTAGATAAAATACCGAACAAAATCAAAGAGATGAAACAAACGCTTGAACGTTTAGGAGTGAATAACTTTAAACTGATTGCAGAAGATGCCTTTAAATTTGGACCGGTGGCACCTGCTTTTGATAAGGTATTAATTGATGTGCCCTGTTCAGGCTGGGGAGTATTTCAAAAGAAAGCGGAACTACGTTGGCAATCCAAGCAAAATATTCCTGAATTGATAAAACTTCAGGAAAAAGCGTTGCAAACAGCTGCTCAGTTCGTGAAACCCGGTGGATATTTGATATATAGTACCTGTACAATCAATGATGATGAGAATGAATTACAGATTGAAAAGTTTTTAAAACAAAATCCTGCATTTTCTTTGATTGATGCAGCAGAATATATCCCTCTGGATTATACAAAAAACCGGTTTTTAAAGACGATTCCGCATATCCATCATGTCGATGGTGCTTTTGCTGCAAAAATGCGGAAAAATGACAATTAAGGACAATACATGAAATTTAAGGCGTTTATATTATCCGTATTAATCTTTTTAGGCATATTTATTCTTGGTATCGTTATCATGAATCTGGCGATGAAGTTTATTGTAAAAAATCAAAGTGAAGTAGAAGTCCCCACGTTGATTGGTCTTGATTATGAAGAAGCAAAAGATTTATGTAGTGAGAGAAACCTCTATATTGCGGTTTCTGATTATGAGTATCATGAGCTACCAAAGAATGTCATTGTGTCTCAGAACCCCTATTCTGGAAAGTCCGTCTTTGAAAACAGAACTGTTTATGTCGTTTTAAGTCTGGGTTCAAAAAAAGTAACGGTGCCAAATCTGACAAATTATTATGTGGATGATGTATCACAAATTTTAAAAAAACATGATCTGAAAATGGGCTTAACTGAATTTGAATATTCAGGCTCTGTTCAACAGAATTATGTGATTTATACCATACCACGTGCCGGAACTTCTGTAATGGCTGGAGATTCTGTTCGTGTGATAGTAAGTTCAGGCTCAGATCCGAATGCACCAGATAGTTTGCTCGATTACCCAACCGATACTGATGATGAAGCTTATGAATATTAAGCAGTGTACCTTTGATTATTCTGATAGCTTGAATTTATAAATCTGAAAGTAAATATTATTATCTGAAGAATCATTGAAATCGTAAATCATGGTTTTTGTCTGAAAAAGAGCCAGCATGCTTTTCTATAGGGAGATTCAACTATATTTTTAACAAAAATAACAGTTGTAAATTTATTGCCAAATTTTTCTATTTCCAGCTTATAAAAAACAAGAAAAAACATGATTGAAAAACAAGTTTGTAACACATTGATATACAATACGATAGATATTAATGAATATCCAATTGAAAAAATGTAAAAATTGACGAAAAAACATTGACAGAAAAAGAGATATGAAATATTGTCTCATTAAGAATAAAACAGAATAGAAGTAGCGTTCTGACAAGAAAAAAGAGGAAAGTATGACTACTCAAAAATATGATTCCACCAGTATTAAGGTGTTGAAAGGCTTAGAGGCCGTAAGAAAAAGACCCGCTATGTATATTGGCGGTACAAGTGAACGAGGGCTTCATCACTTAGTATATGAAGTGGTTGATAACTCAATCGATGAAGCGCTTGCAGGCTTTTGTAATAAAATTGAAGTGGTAATTACAAAAGATGGTTGTGTAACTGTTGAAGATAACGGTCGTGGTATTCCAGTTGATATGCATGCGGAAATGAATTTGCCTGCAGTAACGGTTGTTTTGACCGTTCTTCATGCCGGAGGAAAGTTTGATGATAAAACTTACAAGGTCTCCGGTGGTTTACACGGTGTGGGTGTCTCGGTTGTAAATGCTTTGTCAGATTATCTGGAAGTGCGTGTGGCAAAAAATGGTAATATTTACCGACAGATATTTGAAAGAGGTATCCCTCAGACAGGGCTTGATATTATTGGGAATACTGAAAAAACAGGTACCTGGATAAAGTTTAAGCCAGATGCTGAAATATTTGAAACAGTTACATTTAGTTTTGATTATCTGGCTGTTAGGTTAAGAGAACTGGCTTTTCTGAACAGAGGTATCAATATTATTCTTAAAGATGAGAGAACTGAAAAAGTTCATGATTTTCTTTATGAAGGTGGTATCAATCAGTTTGTTGTCTATTTAAATGAAAATAAAAAGCCACTATTTAAAGATCCAATTTATATTAATGGTTCTAAAGATAGTTTATCTTTCGAAGTGGCTATTCAGTATAATGAAGGGTTTCAGGAAAATATATTCTCATTTGCCAATAATATTAACACCATTGAAGGTGGTACCCATCTGAGCGGATTTAAAACTGGCTTAACCAGAGCCGTGAATACTTATATTAAGAGCTCAGGGCTGGATAAGAATGAAAAAGTGATGCCTACAGGTGATGATATTCGTGAAGGAATTACTGCTGTTGTTTCAGTCAAAATTCCTCAACCTCAGTTTGAAGGCCAGACAAAAACGAAATTGCAAAATTCCGAAGTAGAAGGTATTATAAATTCGATTGTATGTGATAAACTGTTGGTGTTCTTTGAAGAGCATCCACAGGATGCCAAAGCAATTGCAGGTAAGGCAATTTTAGGAGCCCGTTCCCGTGAAGCTGCGAGAAGAGCAAGAGAATTGACCAGACGTAAATCAGTACTGGAATCAGGCTCCTTACCTGGTAAACTGGCCGACTGTACTTTACAGGATAATATGACAACAGAATTGTTTTTAGTTGAGGGTGACTCTGCGGGTGGCTCAGCAAAACAAGGTCGAGATCGTAATATTCAGGCCGTCTTGCCACTTTGGGGTAAGATGCTCAATACTGAAAAGGCACGAATTGATAAAGTCTTAAACAATGATAAGATTTCTCCTATAATTTTGGCTTTAGGAGCTGGTATTGGAGATGAATTTGATATTACGAAATTGCGTTATAACAAAATCGTGATTATGGCCGATGCGGATGTGGACGGTGCACATATCTGTACTTTATTGCTAACATTCTTTTATCGTTATATGCGCCCCCTGATTGAGCATGGTCATGTGTATATTGCAAAACCTCCTCTGTATCTGGTGCGTAAAGGGAAACAGAAAATTTATGTCTATGATGAGGAAGAGCGAGATAAAGCTGTTCAGGAACTGGGTGAAAAAGGGGTTATGATTCAGCGATATAAAGGTCTTGGTGAAATGAATCCAGAACAACTTTGGGAAACCACGATGGATCCAAGCCGCAGGCTGATTGTTTCTGTAAGAATAGATGATGCAATTGAAGCTGATCGTATGTTTACTGTTCTAATGGGCGATGAAGTAGAACCTCGTCGTAAATTTATTGAAGAAAATGCAAAATATGTGTCAGATCTTGATATATAAAAGAGAAACCGAGGCTTTCTCAACTCTAAAGATGGAGGATAATAATAATGACAGAAGATAAATCAAGAATCATATCCATCGAAATTGATGAAGAATTAAAAAAATCTTATCTCAATTATTCGATGAGTGTGATCGTTTCCCGTGCATTACCTGATGTTCGAGATGGTCTAAAACCCTCTCAACGTCGTATTCTTTATTCAATGCACGAATTAAACCTGACACCAGGTGGTCATTTTAGAAAATGTGCTAAAATTGCCGGTGATACTTCAGGTAACTACCATCCTCACGGTGAAGCCGTTGTTTATCCTACTTTGGTTCGTATGGCTCAACCTTGGGCTTTAAGATATATGCTGGTCGATGGGCAGGGTAACTTTGGTTCGATTGACGGTGATCCACCGGCAGCGATGCGTTATACAGAAGCTCGTTTACAAAAGGCTGCTGTTGATTTGATGGATGATCTGGAAAAAGATACGGTTGATTTTAGAAGTAACTATGACGAAACACGAAAGGAACCAGTCGTTTTTCCTTCAAAATTCCCTAATATGATTGTGAACGGTGCATCTGGTATTGCCGTCGGTATGGCTACAAGTATGCCTCCACATAACATCAATGAAGTATGTAACGCAATTATTGCTCAGATTGATAACCCTGATATTTCTTCACTTGATCTGCTGGAGTACATAAAAGGACCTGATTTCCCTACTGGCGGAACCATTTTAGGTAAAGGTGGTATCATTGAATACTTTACTACCGGTCGTGGAAAAGTACGAGTCAGAGGAAAAGCAGATATTGAAAGAAAAGCAAATGATCAGGAATTGATTGTAATTAAAGAAATTCCTTATCAGGTTAACAAAACCCTTTTAATTGAACGTATTGTTGAACTTGTTAAAGAAAAGAGAATTGAAGGTATTTCTGATATTCGTGATGAATCCGGTCGTCAGGGTATGCGTCTGGTTATTGTTGTGAAAAAAAATGCTGACGCTCAGACTGTCTTGAATAAACTGTATAAGTATTCTCAGCTTCAGGGTACTTTTGGTGTGATTAACCTGGCTTTAGTCGATGGGGCTCCTCAAGTATTACCAATGAAAGATTTGATTCAAAATTTCATTAATTTCAGACATGAAGTCGTTGTCAGAAGAACAAAATATCTTCTTAAAAATGCTGAAGATAGAATGCATATTTTAGAAGGTTATCGTATTGCACTTGATAATATTGACGAAGTGATTGCAACTATTAGAGCCTCTAAAACTACTCCGGAAGCAAATGAACAACTTCAGTTAAAATTCGGCCTAACTGAGATCCAGGCAAAAGCGATTCTTGAAATGCGTTTACAAAGACTGACTGGTCTGGAACGTGAAAAGATAGAACAAGAATACAATGAGATTGTTCAAACTGTAAAAAACCTGAGAGAAATTCTTGAGAAAAAAGAGCTTCGTATGAACATTATCAAACAGGAAACGATGGAAATATCTGAAAAATATAGAGATGATAGAAAAACTCAAATTATCAAAAGTGTAGGAACAGAGATCAGTGAACTGGATATGATTCCGGATGAAACCTGTGTGATTACTCTTTCTCATGAAGGTTATATCAAACGTATGCCAATCAACTTATACAGAACCCAGGCACGTGGAGGAAAAGGTTCATCAGGTACTAATCTCAAAGATGAAGATTTTGTACAGTATATATTTGTTGCTTCAACACACGATCATGTCTTATTCTTTACCAATTTTGGACGTTGTTACTGGCTAAGAGTTCATGAAATTCCAGAAACCGGAAAAGCTGCACGTGGTAAAGCGATTATCAACCTTCTGGGTATTGAACAGGGTGAAAAAATCAAAGCTCTGGTTACTTGTGATAATCTAAGAGATGACTTCTATATCATCATGGCGACTAAGAATGGTTTAATCAAGAAAACAGGTATGTCTGCTTATTCAAGACCACGTAGCAAAGGCATTATTGCAATAAACCTCAATGATGGAGATGAACTGATTGATGCTCGAATTTCTGATGGCTCAAACTTTATTATTCTGGCAACAGCTGATGGTTTCTGTAACAGATTCCCTGAAACCGAAATTCGCTCAACTGGCCGTGCTACAGCCGGTGTAACAGGTATTCGTCTTAGACCTGCTGATAAAGTTATTTCTATGCTTGTTCTTAGTGGAGAAGGTACAATTCTGACGCTTACAGAAAAAGGCTATGGTAAACGTACTCAGATCGAAGAATATAACGATACTCATCGTGGTTCAAAAGGTGTAAGCGCTTTTGCTTCTGAAAAAACCAATAAGATTGGAAAACTGGTTACTATGATGGAAGTTGGTGATAATGATGAATTAATGATTATTACCCGAAACGGCATCATAATCAGACAGGAAGTAAAGAATATTAATCTTCAGGGAAGACGTACTCAGGGTGTTAAACTGATCAATGTCGGTGAAGACGATTTAGTACATGATGTTACAAAAATCAAGGAAGAAGAACAGGAAGAAGATTTAGCAAAACAAGAACAGCTTGTTCTTGAAAGACAACAACAGGCTAAAGAACTGAAACCTGTCGGATCTGACGATGAAGATGAAATAGATAGTGAAGAAGATGATAATGACATCGTTCTTAATCCAATGGAAGAAGATTCCGATGAAGATAATTCTACAACGGATAATGACGAAGAATAAACGTTTTACAAAAAAAAAAAACAGGCAGTTTTTATACTGCCTGTTTATTGCTGTTTTAATGACATTAAATGCTTGTACTACTCGATTTATTCCTATACAAGAGCCTGGCTTGATTGTTAGTGATGATCTGGCTGTATATAAAACTAATGAACTGGTTTTAACAGTTTCTGAACAAATGTGGGTGAAAGATCCTCAGTATTTATCTGATCATTATACGACCTTTTGGGTAAAAATTCAAAACAATTCTAATGAAACAATTAAGATTCTACCTAAGGATTTTGCATTACTTGATGAATTTAGAAATCAGCAGGATGTTCAGGATTATGAACAGGTATTAGAATTGATGATGCAGGATGAAACGCTGTATGTTGACCGCTTTCTCATGTCTGTACAGACTCAACAGGAAATCATGCAAAGACGATCGCAGATTCAACGAAATATCATCATGGACTCATTTGCATTCGGAGAAATATTACCCAGAGCTTCAAAACAGGGAATAATCTATTTCCCAAAAGTAAAGGCAAATACCAACCGAATGGTTTTTGTCTTTAATAAAAAAGAAATCACTTTTCAGCGAATGAAATAAAGTCAACTGGCATCAGTTGACTTTCTCAATTATGGCTGAGAGTCAAGAATAGAAAAGAGGTTTTATGTTAGATTTAATTGGTAACTGGAAAAGAAGCCACTATTGTGGTGATATTGATAAATGCCTTGAGGGACAGGAAATTCTGTTAATGGGCTGGGTACATCGCAGAAGAGATCTTGGCGGTCTTATTTTTATTGATTTACGCGATGTCAAAGGCTATGTTCAATGTATGTTTTCACCTGATGTGACTCAGGCTTATGATGTGGCAAAAGATGTTAGAAATGAATATGTCATGGCTGTTAAGGGAACTGTAGCACTAAGAGATGAGAAGAATATTAATAAGAATATGAAAACTGGTGAAGTTGAAATTCATATTACCGAAGCAAAATTACTCAATGACAGTGAAGCGCTTCCAATTCAGCTGAATGAAAATATACTGGCAGAAGAAGATTTAAGATTGACTTACAGATATCTTGATCTGAGAAGAGAAAAACTACAAAGAAATTTAATCATGAGACACAACATGGTTTTTGCTATTCGTGAATACCTAACTCAAAAATCTTTTTATGAAATTGAAACCCCAATTCTGATGAAAAGCACCCCCGAAGGCGCCAGAGATTATCTGGTACCAAGTCGTGTGCACCCTGGTAAATTCTTTGCTCTCCCTCAATCTCCCCAGATTTACAAACAACTCTTAATGATCTCAGGTATGGACAGATATTTTCAGATTGCCCGTTGTTTCAGAGATGAAGACCTGAGAGCAGATCGTCAGCCTGAATTTACTCAGTTAGATATTGAAATGAGCTTTGTTACTCAGGAACAGATTTTTGAGCTGATGGAAGGCTTATTTGCTCACGTTTTTAAAAAGACAATCAATTATGATTTACAGACACCTTTTGTTAGATTAACCTGGCAGGAAGCAATGGATAGATTTGGTATTGATAAACCTGATCTTCGTTTTGGTATGGAGTTAATTGATGTAAGCGATAGCGTTAAAAACTCTGAATTCCAGGTATTTAAGTCTGCATTTGAAGTAAAAGGCTCAATTCGTTGTATTGTTGCTCCGAATTGTGCTCATTATAGCCGTAAACAGATTGACGAACTGACAGCCCTTGCTAAACATTTAGGTGGTAAAGGTCTGGCATTTGTAAAAGTGACAGATAATGGTTTTGATGGTGGTATTGCAAAATTCCTCAGTGAAACAGAAATTCAAGCTATCAAAGAGAAAACTCAAGCTAAAGCAAATGACCTGATTCTTTTTGCTGCTGATACGAATAAACTGGTTTACAAAGTACTGGCAGGTGTGAGAAATCAGTTAGGTAAAGAACTGAAATTGTATGATGAGAACAGCTTTGCTTTTTGTTGGATTACTGACTTTCCTCTTTTTGAGTACAACGATGAACAAAACAGATGGGAACCTGCTCATCACATGTTTACTATGCCAAAAGAAGAACATCTTGAATATTTTGAACAGCCTGAAAAGTATGGTGAAATTCTTGGTCAGTTGTATGATATGGTTTGTAATGGAATGGAATTATCATCCGGTAGTATCAGATGTCATCGCTGGGATATACAGAAAAAGATTTTCGATGTACTTGGGTTTAACGAAGAAGAACTGGCTGATAAGTTTGGTTTCTTCCTTAATGCCCTTAAATATGGTACACCACCTCATGGTGGAATAGCACCTGGAATAGACCGTATGGCGATGATCTTATCCGGAGCTGAATCTCTTCGTGATGTAATAGCCTTCCCTAAAACATTGAAAGCGGTTGATTTAATGAGTCAATGCCCATCTCATGTGGATGAAAAGCAAATTAAAGAATTAAGTATTTCACTTAATACTAAAGAATAGACTTAATTCTAATTTATTATGCGGAGGAGAAATCCTCCGCTGTTTTTTGTTTAATTTTGTAATGTGATAATTAAAGATTGTGTTTCAATCGACTGAGTTTTTAAACAAACCACTCAGCTTTTACTTCTTTTTTGTCAAAAACTGCAACTACATAAACGATAGTCTGAATACCCTGATCTAACAATTCTCTGGCATAATTTTTTTGTACAACTTGATTTTTTGCGTTTTGAAGGGCAGTCTCAAAGTTCTCTTTTTCATACTGGTCAATCTTTTTAAATTCAAATATAAAACCTCTTTGGTTTTTATCAGCTGGAATCATCATAATGTCATATCTGCCATAGCCTGATTCTCTGTTACTTCTTATCGTATATCTTGGTCTTAAAGATGTGATCATACCTAAGACAAAAGCATGGTAAAACCTTTCAGGTTCATTACCGCTTACATCAAAATAACTGAATGAGTCTAAACAAAAATCAGTAAATGCCTTTATAAAAGAATCTAAATCACCTCTTGTAAGTTCATCCAAAACATTGTCTAACTGAATATCTTGATTTGCCAGATTGAACCATGACTTTATTACCTGAGTTTCAAACAAATACTGAACTTCCTTATTAGGGATTTTTAAATCAGCTGACCAAGAAAAATAATTTTCTACAAGATTGTCATAACGAAGATAACCACTCATTAACAGGAAGTTCCATAATGAATTGGTATTATTCTCTATTTCACCATATACGATATTATCTTGAATCTCGCGAGATAATGTCCCTTTTTCAACCAGGATTTCCAAGTCTTTCTTTGTCGTTGAATTTGCTTTTTGTAACAATAATTTTATGAGATCATTCCCAGAAGTGTTCACCCAATAGGGTTTAATTTGTTTTTCCATGATAAAATTAAGTATTGACCATGGATTGTAAATCTCATGATCGTAGAAATTATAACCATCATACCAGTCTTTGACGATCTGAAGTTTATCTGACAAATCATAGTCCTTCAAACACTTTTCGACTTCTTTATCAGTGAATCCAAATCTATCAGATGATTCTTTTGAAAGAATACTATTCACTTTTAGGTTATTCAACCCTGAAAAAATACTTTCTTTTGCTACCCTTAGTATTCCCGTTAAAACAGCCTTTTCTAATACTACATTGTCTTTCAGACAGGCACTGAGCATATTTCTGATAAATGTAATCAAGTGTTCGTAATAACCATTCAGATAAGCAGAATGAATGGGCATATCATATTCATCAATTAAAATAACTGGATTCTCCTTGTGGTATTTTTTAAGAAAATCACCTAGTTTTTTTATTGAATGTTCTAACTCAGCCTGATTTGATTTTTTCTCAATTATCTGATTGTAAATGAATTTCTCGAAGGGATGCATAAAATCTGAATCCAGCAGATAAATGTGTTCAAGATATAATTGGCTGATAATAAGTCGGATGGCATCCAAACATTGCTCAAAATCATTTCCTTTAACGTCTTTAAAAGTGAAAAATATAACAGGGTATTTACCTTGTTTTTGCATGATCTCTGCTTCCTGGCTGATAGCCAGATCAGAAAAAAGAGAGGAATTGTCTTCTCTACAATCATAAAAGTATCGTAACATAGATAGATTGATGGTTTTACCAAAACGGCGCGGACGAGGATAAAGTAATACTTCAGCGCTTTCGACAACATCTTTTATGAATAAGGACTTATCAATCCAATAGCAGTTACCTACTCTTAATTTTTTAAAATCGCTAATTCCAATAGGAGTTCTTTTATACTTCATATCAATACCCTCCAATTGAACATCTTCAGTATGTATGTAAAATTGTCAAGTACCATGTTGTTTGGAATGACTTTTATAATGAAGAAATCAAACATGCTTCTTTAGATTTACTGGTATTGTTATCGTAAAAGTGGTTCCTGATTCAGGGTAAGATTTAAAGCTGACTTTTCCTTTGAGGTATTTTTCAGTAAGTAACTTGATACTGTATGTTCCTAAGCCTCTATTTACTCCCTTTGTTGAGAAAGCACGTTTAAACAGGTTCGCTTTTACTTCTTCGATCATTACCTGTGGGTTATGAACATAGAAACTGATTTTGTCATCACCATTATAGAAGCATCCAATGTGGATAATATCTCCTTCAGAAGAAGCTTCAAGCGCATTTTTTAACATATTGCCAAATATTCGCTTTAAAAGAGTAATCTCAGTGATGATTTCCATAAAGACAGATTCATTACTCACTTGGATTGTTTTATTGATCGCATTTTGATGTACTCTGAATTTGTATTTAAACTCTTGTAAGAAATCAAAAGTAGAATCAAGATTTTGAATGTTGAGCTTTAACTCATTATTTTCTGCAAGAATTAATTCTCTGTGTGATTGAATCTCTTCACTGAGTTGCTTAGTCATGTTAAATAAATTATCAAGAAGGTCTGCAATTTCATAGCTATCCTGAGTATATTTCAACAAGTCTGTAATGCATTGAATGACAGTTACGGTATTGGATATATCGTGGATGAAGATGTGTTCAAGAAGGTTAAGCCGTTTAAAATCGGTGATATTACTTACTGAAAAACAGATATAATCTTGTTTTCCTAAAGTTAGAGGAGTTGCTGTAACTCTAAGTTCCAGATAATCATGCTCACCATTTTTGATGATATTGATTTTACAATCTATCGTAGAACTCTTGCCTTTTAGGCTGTCTAGCATGGCATTAACTGCCGGGCAATATTTACAAAACAAACTGGTTCCACAACCGGATGGAGCATTTAGGACATTTTCACAGTGAAGGATTTCTCCAAGTCGCATCCCGATAATCTGCTCTTCACTTTCAATATTGAGCATCTCAAGAAAATTATGATTGCAATATACCGTTTGTCTGTGTTTATTGAGTAATATTACAGTCGTTGGGATTGCATCCAGTAGTTTTATGACATAATTTTGACTTTTTAAAATCTCATTACATTTTTTTAAAATGGTATCACTCTCTCTGTATGCACTTGCAAAAAAGGTTTTAATCTCCATAATACACCTTCCCTTTTATCGGTCTCCCTTTTCGATATGTATTATAACAAAATAGAATAAAGAGGTCAAGTTTTTTTTTAAAAAAGAAAGAGCCACCGTAAAGTGGCTCTATATAAGGGATTATAGTTATTTTGTTATGTGTTTTAGCCGTATCTCTTTATAAGCTTAACTTTTTGTAAAGTTTCCATGAAAGAGGTAAACTAATACTAATCAGCATAATTTTTATAAGATCGCCTGCAATAAATGGTAATATTCCGGCTGTAAATGCTTTTTCGGCTCCTAAAAATACAGATAACCAGCTAAAACCACAAAGGTATATTATCAAACTGCCAGCAATCATACTCAAAAAAGCCCCCAGGTATGTTTTTGAGTAATTTTTATCAGCCATAAATCCAACGACTGCACTTGCCAGTAAGAAACCAATCAGGTAACCTCCGGTAGGGCCAGCAAAGTAAAGCGGACCTGAAGCCCCATTCGCAAAAACAGGTAATCCGCATAAACCCTGAGCCAGAAATGTTAAAACTGCTAAAGTGGATTTCCGAAAACCCATAGTAATTGCCAGTAACAGGATAGCAAAGGTTTGACCGGTAACAGGCACCGGACTAAAAGGCAGTACTACTGCCAGTTGTGACATCAGACCAATAAAGATTGATCCTCCGATAACTGCGAATGTTGATACAAGATGACGTTTTTCTTGTAATTGACTGTTGCTCAATACAATCGTATTGAACAAGGATGTGCTTTTGAGCATTATTCCCTCTCCTTTAGATTTATTCATTCATCAAGCCCTTATTCCTGATGAATCATTTTATTTACTATAAATCAGATCAATATAGTCTGATAAAGCAGATCGCCAATGTCTTGGTTTATCGATAAGCTGGCTGATTTTATCCGTATTAAGTACTGAATAGGATGGTCTGGGTGTTGGATCCGGATAATCGATTGCTTTCATTGGCTTGATAGTACAATCAACTTCTTCATATTCTTTGATGAGTCGATATATTTCCTGCGTGAATTCGTATCTGGAACTAACTCCCTGATTAGCAAAATGATAGATGCCATTTGCCTGCTTCGTAATCAAATGACTTAATACTTCGGCTACATCAACGGTATAGGTTGTCTTTCCATACTGATCAGCAACAATATTCAATTCATCTTTTGTTTTAATGAGTTGTGAGATTATTGAAACAAAGTTTCTCCCATTAGGACCATAAAGCCATGAAACTCTTAGGATTAAATGGTCTTTAGCAATTGCGTTTACAAACACTTCTCCTTCAAGTTTTGATTTACCATAGGCATTAACGGGTTGAGTTTCGTCATTTTCAGATTTTTCTATCTCTTTATTTCCAGGAAAAACAAAATCCGTACTGATATGAATGAGCTTAAACTGATACGCTAATGATAGTTCAGCCAGGTTTTTTGCACCTGTGGCATTTATTTGATATGCTTTATCATATTCAGTTTCTGCTTTGGTTACATCGGTATAGGCTGCACAATTGATGACATATTCCGGCTTTTCTTTTTCAAGGACTGATACCATCTGATCTTTATCACAAATATTAAAATCTTCTACATCACAGGCACAATGATCTTTAAAGAACGGATGATTGATGATCGCATAGGCAAGCATCCCTTTTCCGCCTGTTATTAAGTATTTAGACATAATTTCTCCTTATTAAAAATGCTTATTTTGTCCATAAATCTACAAGAAGAGGTAATAGCTCTCCTGATTTACCCTGATGAAATTCTTTGATAAAGGCTCTGTTATCCGGTTCTGCCAGATTGATGCCTATCGTTTGAACTCCGTATGAACGGGCATACATCAGAAACTGAGCAGCCGGATAAACAATGCCACTGGTGCCTATTGTAATAAAATGAGTGGCTTGTCGTAATGCCTGATCAATCTGTGGCAGATAATAGGGTTCTTCTCCAAACCAGACAATATCTGGTCTTAGGTATGCATTACATTTTAAGCATTTAGGTATCTCAGGAGCCAGATTGATTTCAGATAAAGAATAATGGCTATGGCAATTGATACAATATGCTTTTTCAAGCTGTCCGTGCATTTCATAAATCTTTTTACTGCCTGCACTTCGATGTAATCCATCGACATTCTGGGTAATCAAACAAAAATTGTCTCCCATGTATTCTTCAAGTTTGACTAATGCGTAATGACCTGGATTTGGGCTTACTTCAGATAACTGAAAGAATCTTTGCTTATAAAAACGCCAAACCAATTTTGGATTAGTTATAAACCCTTCTGGCGTAGCGACTTCATCTACCGGATGATTTTCCCACAGCCCATTATTATCTCTAAATGTCCTTATTCCGGATTCAGCACTGATACCTGCTCCGGTCAGAACGACGATAAAATCACTTTTTGAAAAATGAAACTGAGTATTCATATTTACTTCCAATTTTTATACAAGCATCATACTTGTAGAGCTTACAAAGTTAGAAAAACGATATAAACTGTTGTACCTGAACATGATCTGACTGCATGAAGTCTTTATAAGATCCTTCAAAAACAAGATTGCTATGTTCAAGCATAATAACATGTTCTGCCAGTCGTTCTACACATTCAATATCATGTGTAATGACAATACTGGTCATCTTTAGTTCTTTTTGGAGAGATCCGATTAAGTCAATTATTTCTGAACCGGTTACCGGGTCAAGTCCGGTAGTTGGCTCATCATAGATGATATATTGAGGGTCCATGATGATTGATCTTGCCAATCCAACCCGTTTTCTCATGCCTCCACTGAGGTCTGATGGCATTTTATCCATGATATTAGGTAGCTGTACGGCTTCAAGTGTTGCTTTCACTTTTTTGATTACTTCAGCTTCAGACTTGAATTTTTTATGTTCTATCAATGGAAACGCAACATTTTGATAGACATTCAGAGAATCAAATAATGCGGCATTCTGAAACAGATAACCGATATTCATGCGTATTTCCTGGAGTTCATGATGTTTCAGGTGATTGATATTCTGTCCGTCTATGAGGATTTCTCCTTGTTTGGCAGGAAAAAGCCCAATGGCTGTTTTCATCAGGACACTTTTACCAGAGCCACTTTTACCTAAAATCATGGTGTTGCAATTATTTGGAATATTAACACTGATATCATCTAAGATGGGCTTTCCGCCGAGTTCAACACTCAGATTTTTAATATCTATCATGAATTATCCTTCTTTAAATGATAAAAAATCTCATTAATATCTGCGTAAACTTCATTATGAGATGCGTTTAACGGTTTTATTATGACTAAATCTCCCTGATTAACCTTTATTTGATCAGATTTAAAGTGGCATTTTACATAATGATCTGATGTGCCATGAAAATAGCCTTTATCTTCAGTTTCTGCGACACAAAACAGACTGGTTTGTTGATTGATAAGCGTTTGGATATACTGAGCCGTTTTTTCAGAAGAGAGGGAGATCAGCTTTTGACTTCTTTCTTTCGCAGTTTTACCATGTACCTGATTTGGCATTTTGGCTGCATCAGTACCGTTTCTTTTTGAGTAAATAAAGGTGTGTAAATAGGTGAGAGGCATCTCCTTCAAAAAACGGTATGTCTCATCGAAAAGGGCATCCGTTTCACCTGGTAAACCAACAATTACATCAAATCCAAAAGCAATATCCGGTCTTCTATGAATCAGTTTTTCAATAAGTGTTTTAAAAAAATGAGTGTCATATCTTCTTCTCATCGCTTTTAGTAGTGTATCAGAGCCTGATTGTAAAGGGATATGCAGATGTGGGCAAACCTGGTCATTTTTACAGATAACCTCTATCAGCTCTTCGGTAAATAGCTGAGGTTCAACCGAACTCAGACGGATTTTTTTATATTCAGGAATATCACATATCGCCTGAATGAGTTCTGCCAGATTGTTGGCAATCGGATTTTTTTCTTCAAAATCAATGCCGTACAGTCCTTGATTGATACCAGCGAGTACAAATTCTCTGTAACCTGACCCAATCATTTTTTTGATCTGCTCAATGATGCTTTCCGGACGACGACTTCGCGGATTGCCTCTTGCAAATGGAACAGCACAGTAAGCACAGTAAAAATGACAGCCATCCTGAATCTTAATAAAGGCACGGCTTTTATCGTTCATTGTCTCAGAAGGCAGTTCTGTGAAGTCTTTAAACTCACTGATTGAATGAAAAGGGGTAATCAATTCTGTTTCTATGGAGCGATTTTTAATCAGATTCTCAATCAGTTCCGGTATGATATTTTTGCTGTTATTATCGACCAGTGCATCAATATCACCCAAATCTTCAGCCTGCTCTTTTTCTCTTTGAACATAGCAACCGGTAATAATGATGATCTTTTCCGGATTTTGTTCTTTCAAATCTAAAAATCGTCGGATCATATTTCTGCTTTTAAAATCTGTTCGGTTGGTAACTGTACATGAATTGAGAATGAAAATGTCTGCAACTTCAAGAGATTCTGCCTTTTCGAAGCCTCTTTTTAGCAAATTATCCATGATTGCTGATGATTCATACTGGTTGACTTTACAGCCGAGTGTTTCAATGTGTACTTTATTCAATGACTTACCTTTTTCACTTTATTCTGATACAAAAAAGTATAAATACTAAAATAGGTCAATCTTTTTATGAAAAGCCTGAATTTAGGATGCTTGCAGTACGGATCGTTAAGTTGTAAATGCCTGTACTATAAGCACAATGTCATTAAGTAAGGAAAAAAATGGTCTGTAGGGACGTGCGAAGCAAAGCGCCGTACGTCCGAAAACGTGCTGCAAACTTCCAGCTTGTAAAAACAGGAAATAAGCGGGACGCTTGAAATACGAACGATCTACTGAAACTACTCAGGTACTGGTTATTATTTTAAAAAACAGTAATAATTGCTGTGCAATAAATTATAAATTTATAGCAACTGTAGGGATTTACGAAGCAAAGCGCCGTACGTCCGCTTAGAATACCTGTATGATACACAGATCAAGGTTGTTATCCTTTTGTTTTTCGGATGTACGGCACTACCCAAGCTCCGTTTCGCACATCCCTACAAACCGTTTTGACATTTTGCAGATGCACATTTATTGTGTAAACAAGTACCTGAGTAGTTA